>JALONS010000201.1 GCA_025454855.1 Arcicella sp. | reverse complement strand
TTATCAACAGACTTGGATGATTATTGTTGCTATCGTAAATCTCAAAGTTGCTACCAAACATCTTAAATTTTGCTCTCCGTAATTGGAAAGTTATCTATTTTTTTCTCCACCTGCCAAAACCCCCTCCATTAACATACCATCATTATAGACAGGTTCACCATTGGGTCCTTTATCTGCTGTAGTTTGTACACCTTTTCCGTTTCTATCAACATAGTATCTCAATCCACCACTTGCAGCATCCATATATTTGGTACTTTCTTCTAATAAGCCTCTACTAATCATCCAGTTCAAACCCGTTGGCATAATATAACCACCCAAACGGAAGTCTGCCAATACATCTAATGTGAAACCTTTGTAACTAAATGTATTTGAGATACCTCCTGTTAATTTGGGCATAGCATTACCAACGCTTACCATCTTATCATTGTCTAACGTGTAAAGTCCAGAAGCACTGACGATTTTCTCGCCTTTACTATTTGTAGCAATTGGATGCACATAAAAATCTCCCATGGATTGGCCCACAACCGAACGCAACTGAGCCGCATTTCCGTCATAATCTGCGTGAAGTAATTCTGTTGAACCATTAGCTAATTGCTCGACTACATTACGGTTTGAAGCAACATTAATGATGGCATCCCAAGAGAACTTCGAGGTTTTTATGGGCGAACCTGTTAAAGCAATTTCGATTCCTTCATTTCTGAGAATCCCGATATTACTCAATACTGATGTGGCTCCAGCAGTAGGTGCTAATGTAAGAGGCAAGATTTGATCAACAATTTTTGCGTTGTAATATGAAATATCTAAACCAAGACGATTTTTAAAGAACTTAGTCTCTAAACCAATTTCAAATTCATGTTTTTGTTCTGGTTTGATTAAATCATTACCAAAAGCACTTGGTAGAGTTGTGTATAGCACTGACTTTCCACCCGATTGTTGAATTCCATAGGTGTTTTGCTGGTAAGCAATATTGGCTAAATACATTTGCGGGAAGTTTCCTACGATACCCCACGATGCACGGAGTTTTGCGTATGTAATAGAACTTGGCAAATTGAATGCTTCTGATAAGATAAGGCTCGAATTAACAGATGGATAAAGGAACGTATTGTTGTTGGGGTTCATCGTTGAGGTTCTATCACGCCTCAATGTTCCCTCAACAAATAAGAAACCTTTATAGTCTAAATTCATGGTTCCGATGAAAGCATCTTTGACTAAGGATGTTCTGATGGAATTACTGGTAGGGGTGTTTACTGATGCCGCCACATCAAATAGATTCTCCGTACTTAGTCCGCCATTTGTACCTCTTTCTAAGTAGCTCCTTGATTCTTTATTGGCAGTATAACCAGCCATAGCCGTTAGCTGAATATCTTTAGATACTTTCTTAGAATAAGTTAATAATACATCTCCATAAAGGATGTTATAAAGGTTTGAAGTCATACCAAAATACCCCGAATAACCAAAAGCTAATGGTATTTCAGTTGCTTGCTTACTTTCACTTTTTAACGAGGTAAAATCAGTAGCGATTCTTGCTCTAAGTTTTAATTCATTTGTAATTTGATAATGATGAGTCATACTTGCAATAACTCGATTGCTATATTCATCTTCATTGTGTTCTTTTACACGCCAAATGTAATCAGCAATATCTCCTCTGAAACCTCCATATCTTATGTTTTCATCTGGAGTCAAACTTTGGTTCGTTCCTGTTACAAAACGATACCCTAAACTTGTTTTGTATTTATTGAGATACCAAGCGGCATTGTCGAAACGGGGCATCATTCCTGTGAAATTGTTCATCATGCGGTCAATCGAATAGGGGCGGTTGTGTGTATATTGATTTACATAATTTACCACAAGGTCAGTTGTTAATTTTTTGCCCAATTTGAATGAACTGTTAAGATTTGCAATATTTTTACTGTTAGTTGCTCCGATGCTTAATCCTTGATTGTCTTGACGAGTTAATGAGAAACGGATATTAGCATTTTCAGAGGTTTGGGAAATCGCTAAATTGACATTTGAGTTTCGTGCTTGTTGAAATAAACCTGCATAATTATCCCCTTGCGACTCATACGGTCTCATTACTCCATCCCAAGATAAAATGGGTTGTCCATCGAATTTTGGGCCATAGTTTAGAGAGGTCCCTATTAATCCTCTTGATTCTTTTATACCATCTCCGTTGGTATCATAGTATAAAAAACCGTTGGCATCTTGTCCAGCATTTGCCAAAGTGGTAGGATACCCCTGTCCTCGTATATTTTGGTATCTGGGCAAAAAGGCAATATTATCTACACTATAATTTGTATTTAAGTCAATTCCCAGTCCTTTTTTCCCTTTTCCACTTTTGGTAGTAATTAATACTACCCCATTTACTGCCTCTGAACCATAAAGGGCTGCTGCCGAAGCCCCTTTTAGAATAGAAATATTCTCAACATCTTCTGGATTGACATCTAACAAACCATTTCCTCTTAATCTTTGGTCACCCCAATAATTATTATTATTGACTTCTCCATCTCTAATTGGTATTCCATCCATAATGATTAATGGTTGGCTTCGCCCTGTGATAGAGTTGGTACCCCTAATGGTGATATTCACTGCACTGGTAGCACCCCCAGGGGCAGCTGCAATGCGTACTCCCGGAGCTTTTCCGTAAAGAGCAGATGCAAAGTTAGGAGAGCCTGTACGAGTAATTGCTTCAGCCTTTATAGTAGTAGTGGCATAACCAAGCGATTTTTGGTCTTTTGAAACCCCCAAGGCTGTAACTACAACTTCTGATAATTCTGAAGCATCTTCGTCCATTTCTACATTGACAATAGAACGTCCTCCTACTAAAACTTCTTGAGTTTTGTACCCAATATAAGAAAAGACAAGGGTACTTTGTGATGAAGTGTTTAGGCTGTATTTACCTTTTGAATCGGTAGTTGTTCCAGCCGTTGTACCTTTAATCTTTACCGACATCCCGATAAGGGGCTGACCATCAGTTTTGGATACAACTTGCCCTGTAATTGATTGTAATTGAGCAAAAACAGGGTCGCTTATCATTATGAGCATAACGATAAGAATTAGTAATTTTCTTCCCATAGGATAAAATTGATAAAGTGAGTAAGTATAAATTAAAAAATAGATAATTTATTTTCAAGACTTCATGCTTTATCTCTTTTCCTACTAATTACAAATCCATATTATTTAAGAAGAATAGATATGGTCGTAATTTTCCATTACTAAAGCTGCTGCACCTATCAGTGAAGCATCGAAGCCTAATTTTGAAACTTTAATGAGTGTATTTTGTGATAATTTCGGGATGCAATGTTCATTAAGTGCCTGTTGAATAGGGGCTTGCCAAATCTGTCCAGCTTGTGTGCCTCGTCCACTCAAAATGATTAATTCTGGATTGAGGAGGTGAATGAGAATGGCTACTCCACGCCCAATTTTATACCCAATTTCTGAGAGTAATTCTACGGCAAGTCTGTCTCCTTCAATGGCACATTTAACAATTAATGCACTTGTTTCCTCTATATTTGCATCAGGAACTTCACTTAATTTTGAAACTCTTCCTTGTGAAATGGCTTCTTTGAATTTCTCAATTAAAACAGATAATGATGTTTCGGTCTCTAAACAGCCACTTTTGCCACAACTGCACAACTTATTATTAGTAAAAAGGGGAATATGACTAAATTCGCCAGCAAAACCATTTGCTCCTCTGTACAAATTTCCACTTATTATCATGCCTAAACCAACGCCCCAGCTTACATTAATGACCATCACATTTTTACGATTGATACCCATTCCAAAACGAAGTTCTGCCAATGCAATCACACTTGAATCGTTATCAATGAATACAGGCATATCCAGTTTTTCAGAGATAAATTGTGTTATACTCTCCTTACCATACGTTGAAGGTGTTTTCAAAAAACTATGATTAATTCCTTGCTTGATGTCAATAAAACCAGGCATTCCAATACCTATACCAATAATCTTTTTTCTATCTACCTCTACGTTTTGAATAAACCTATTTAATTCCTCATAAAATGTAATCAAGGCATCGTCGTTATTACTTAATGTTAGTACAACTCTTTTTATATCACCAACTATCTTATTGTTAGTATCCATCAAAGCAATGCGTGTAATAAATTGATCCATTGAAACTGCCACGATGTACAACGTCTCTGGTTTGAGCGAATACATTAGTGGTCTTCGCCCACCCGTAGAAGGAGCGAATCCTGTTTCTACAATTACCTCCTCTTCAATCAAATCATTCACCAGCTTAGTAATAAATGGAAGGCTTTTATTAAGCTGCATGCTAAAGTCTGCACATGACATCGAACCAGAAAAATACAATTGTTTAATAATTCGGTTCTTGTTTGATAGTTTTTTAGTGCTCATCTGAGTATTGGTTTAACATATTGAAAGCAGCAAGTGGTAAGTCTGCTAAATATCAAACCAAATTACTAATTCTATCCCTTACTAATTCTATATTTTTAAATAATCCACTTACTTGAATAACAATGTTGTTATATAAAAATATCTATTGAATGCTGCATCCAATAGATATAATACCTTGTTAAGTATTTTTATTTGCGGAATTATATACTTATTGACGCAAAACCGCCGTCAAGGTTTGGGTTCTTGCCCCTGACGGCGGTTTTGCGCCCCGTTAGCGATTTGGTAGCCTATAAATTTTGAACTGCATCAATAAATAAATATATATCCGTTTATTTGTATGGATACAAACCGTATTTTGTGAGGGTTTTATATTGATAGTCAGGGAGTTGATATGGTAAGGTTAAGTATTTTCAACTAAAAAGGAGAACTCTATGCTTATTGTTACAAAATGATTGGGAGTGGCTCTTGACCCTATCAGTGATTTGATTACATAGGTTTTGAACTTCATTAAAAAAGATATATGCTTGATTGAGGCGATAGACCCTCAATCGTTTTACAAAAAATGTAGTAGATTTGGGATGAAAACTCCAAAATCATTTTGCGCTGGAAGAAATAGATTGTCTTCTTGATGAAATAGTTACTGAAAACAAGTGATTAAATGCTTGGTCGAACTGTTTAAGAATCATAGACTTACCTTTTTTATCTTTAATGGATATGATTATTTGAGAGTTTTAACCTTTTATCAATTTTTGATTTAACTTTTCTTCAATATCTGCTTTATCGGCAATGATATTACTGTTTTGAATGTCTATATTGGTTTAAGTACTGTTGAATCATGTGTGGATGCTTGTGTAATTTCTATTTATAAAGGTCTCATAACTGGGGATAGATTGGAAACCCAATCTATCCAATGCTTAAATGTATACGTGTGAATGAGTTTTGTGTTGCTTTTCTTGAAAAGTAACACAAAAGGGGTAAATCGTAATGATTTTTTCATCTGTGATGCTTTCTTGATTAGAATTTGGACTAAATCGTTGCACTTACCAACATAATTTACTGTTGTAGCGGTTTAATTTTAATCCTAATTGTGACAAATTGACACAATTAAATAGTATGAATCTTATATGGAATATTAAGAAACTATCCACTTTATGGTTTAAGACGCTTATTTGACCATAGACTCCACATGTACAAAGTTTTATGAGTATATCGCTATCAGTACATAGTGGAAACTCAATTGGATTTAAAATTTTAAAATACTTAAAAATGAAAAAAACGCTTTTGTTCTCTGTAATATTTATTGTTTTTCTCAGTCAAATGGGATATAATCAGCAACAAATTTCGCTAAAAGCCGCTTATAAAAAAGATTTTCTGATAGGTACTGCCCTTGGTGCAGAGCATATTCATGAACGAAATGAGGTGGCAAATCACCTTATCAAAAAAGAGTTTAATGCCATTACCCCCGAAAACCACATGAAGTCAGGGCTTATCCATCCTGAATGGGGACGTTATGATTTCGATATAGCGGATAAATACGTTGCTTATGGTAAAAAGAACGGAATGTACGTTGTGGGGCATACGCTGGTGTGGCATTCTCAATTACCCAAATTTGCGACTCAACTTCAGAATGTAGATTCAATACGGTCATTCATGACCGAACACATTAAAACAGTAGCGAGTAGATATGCTGGGCAAATAAATAGCTGGGATGTAGTTAATGAAGCACTCAACGAAGATGGAACAATGCGTAAATCTATTTTTTTGAAATTGGGTGAGGGCTACATCAAAGAAGCCTTTGATTTAGCTGCTAAAATAGACTCCAAAGCAGAACTATACTACAATGATTATAATATTGAACAGCCAGCTAAGCGTAAAGGAGCAATTGGAATTATCAAAAAATTACAAGCAAGTGGCTCAAAAATTAACGGAGTAGGCATTCAAGGGCATTGGAGTATCAATACCCTAAACTTGCAAGAAATAGAAGATGCCATTATTGAGTTTTCAAACTTAGGAGTTAAAGTAGCATTTACCGAACTCGACCTTACGGTACTGCCCAACCCTTGGGACTTGAAAGGAGCAGACATTAACCAAAATTTTGAAGGAAATCCCCAAATGAATCCATATATCAATGGTTTGCCTGATTCTGTTGGAGTTGTTTTAGCTGAAAAATACGAGCAGCTCTTCAAATTATTCCTCAAACATAAAGACAAAATAAGCAGAGTTACGTTTTGGGGGGTCAATGACGGGCATTCATGGCTCAATGGATTTCCTATTAGAAATCGTACCAATTATCCCTTATTATTTGATAGAAATTTTCAACCCAAATTGGCATATCAATCAGTCATTAATCTAAAAAAATAGTATTCAGCATAAAATCATGACGAATCAATCACAAAAACTGTCAGTTCTTGAAAAAATTGGGTATAGCCTCGGCGACTTAGCCGCTAATCTTGTATTTCAGACATTGGTTACTTATTTGGCTTACTTTTATACTGATATTTATGGATTAAAAACCGAAGATGCCACCTTAGTAACACTATTCGTGGGGCTTTTTGCTGCCTTTGTTTTCAACCCTGTTATGGGGGCTATCGCAGACCGTACTAATACTCGTTGGGGAAAATTCCGCCCTTGGATACTCTGGACTGCTGTACCACTGGGCGTAACGGCACTTTTGGCATTTAGTACACCCAATTTTGATTATCAGGGAAAAGTGATTTACGCCATCATTACTTATAGCTTTTTATTATTGCTTTACGCTGCCAATAATCTGCCTTATTCTGCTCTGAGTGGTGTAATTACCAGCGATATGGGCGAACGTAACAGTATGTCGGCATACCGCTTTATTGCTGTGATGTTTTCTCAATTTTTTGTACAAGTTTTTATGTACAATCTGATACTAAAAGCAGGAAACGGAGATAAAGCCTTGGGTATTGAAAAGGTGATGACGATACTGGCAATAGTAGGAACAATCATGCTTTTAATTACTTTTCTAACTACCAAAGAAAGAGTTATTCCCAAAGCCGAACAAAAATCCTCTCTTTCTGAAGACCTTAGTGATTTATCCAAAAATATCCCTTGGATTATCATGCTCATCGTTACTACGCTCATCTTTATCACTTTGGCTATGAAAGGAGGTTCTTATGTTTATTATTTTGAAAACTACGTTGATAAAACAGAAATTACTGCTGTTTTAAACCCAATAAAGTCATATTTACCAACTTTTGAAAATGATATTTCTCTGGGGTTGGGAGTCTTTAATGGTGGCGGAATTCTGGTAGGTCTCATTGGTATTTGGCTATCAAAAGGTTTGGCAGATAAGTATGGTAAAAGAAATATATTTATGGCTTCGCTTTTCGTTTCAACACTATTTATTGTAGCCTTTTATTTCTTTCCTAAGCAAGCGGTGGGAACAATGTTCATCACGCAAATTTTGCATATGTTTTTTTACGGAATTGGTACTCCGATACTCTGGACAATGATAGCCGATGTAGCTGATTATTCAGAATGGAAAAATAACCGAAGAGCCACAGCTATTATTTTTGCAGCCATGATGATAGGTTTGAAAGGAGGGTTGAGTATAGGTAGTGCCTTACTCACGAAAATCCTCAATATTTACCAATACCAAGCAGGAAGCACCAATGGACAATCTAACGAAACAATTAATGGTATAAAAATGCTGGTGAGTATTTTTCCTGCTATCCCTTTTTTGATTGCCGTAGCTCTCTTGTTTTTTTATGAAATTAATAAAAAAATGGAAGTACAGATACAATCAGACTTGGAAAAAAGAAGAGTATAGCATCATAAAAGATTGAATTGAGTTAAAAAATAAAAAACACAAAAATAATATGCCTGAAGATAGCGTAACGCACATCAATTTCAAAGCCCTGAACCAATCGGCAATTTCACAACCTTTAGTTCGGCATATTTATACCGCTGACCCATCTGCCCATGTTTTCAATGGTAAAATTTATATTTATCCTTCACACGATATAGATGCAGGAGAGGCTTTTGATGATTTGGGAAGTCATTTTGCGATGGAAGACTATCACGTTATCTCTATGGAATCGCCAACAAGTCCAGAGGTAGATAATGGATTGGCACTTCATGTTAACGATGTACCTTGGGCTGAACGCCAAATGTGGGCTCCCGATGCCAATGAAAAAGATGGTAAATATTATCTCTTTTTCCCAGCAAAAGGATATGACGGTATTTTCAAAATTGGGGTTGCTATAAGTGAATCACCTAAGGGGCCGTTTGTGCCAGAAAAAGAAGCTATTAAAGGTAGTTTTTCCATTGACCCAGCCGTCTTCAAGGATGATGATGGCTCTTATTATATGTATTTTGGTGGTATTTGGGGAGGGCAGTTACAACGTTGGCGTGAAGGCGTGTACAATGTCAGCCAGCCAGAAAGCCCAACGGCACACCTCCCCGCCGATGATGAACCTGCCCTTTGTGCAAAAGTGGCTAAAATGACGGATGATTTATTAGCGTTTACCCATGAACCCAAAGACGTGGTTATATTTGATGAAAACGGGAAGCCCCTTTTAAATGGGGATAACGAAAAAAGATTTTTTGAGGCTTCGTGGATGCACAAATACAACGGTAAATATTATTTTTCTTATTCAACGGGCGATACTCATTTTATCTGCTATGCCATTGGTGATAACCCATATGGTCCATTTACTTACGCAGGTAAAATTTTAGAACCAGTGGTCGGTTGGACATCCCACCATTCCATCTGTGAATTTCAAGGAAAATGGTATCTTTTTTATCATGATTCGAGCCTTTCTGAAGGAGTTACGCACCTCAGAAATATAAAAGTTACAGAAATTACGTACAATGAATTTGGATATATTCAGCCGATATTTCCGTATGGAATAACGTTATAATATTACTGGGAATTGATGGTGAATGCGATTTTATTTTTGAGAGAAGTGTCAGAAAATAAATTTTCTGACTAAGAACTCTCAGATTATATTATTTAATTGTCTATCCACTTAGAAATCATTCATCACATCAGTTTAAAACTGAATCAATTTTAAGTACAGTCTTCGCTTAATAGTTGTTTGAGTAGGGCTTTATTATTGCGAGCATAGTGAAGCACTCTGTTAGCTTTTGGGCAAAAGACTTCAAACACCATTTCATGGCACAATAATTTTATATGATTTTTCATACGTATTGTTTCTAACGTGTAGAAAATAGATACCTGATGCTAATACTTGCTTGGGTGTAACGATAAATACATTTTCACTCTCTTTTTGGGTTTCTATAATGATAGATTGTCCATTAATACTATTTAAACTAATTATGTTATTTTCTATTCCATCGATTTTTACTCTGAAGGTTTGCTCCTTAACAGGATTTGGAAAAACATGAAAAGGATAGTCTGTGTCTTCTATAACTATTGATAAAGGTCTAAAATATTGTGTAAGCCCATCATGGTCTGTTTGTTCTAATTGATAATAGTAAATGCCAGCAGATAAACTTTCATCAACAAAAGAATAATATTGTTTAGTATTTGATTGTCCATGTGCTTCAATCTGAGCAATTTTAGAGAAATCATTTAAATATTTTCCCCTTTTTAGGACAAAAAAATGGCTATTATTTTCGTTGATTGTTTCCCAACTTATTAAAGCAGAATTATTATTGAGATTGGTTGCTTTAAATGTGACCAATGTAACTGGTAATGCTCCACAACCAGCAACTGTACATGTTGTGGGACCCGAAAGTGGAGCTGCCCCTCCAGTATAAATGTCAGTTGAGCCAATACTTAATACAGAACCACCATTCCCTCCTGAGACTTGTCCACCTGAGAAAATAGTAACAGTTCCTGTGTTTGGGAGAGTCAATTTTGCTCCATTACTAAAACTCAAAGTTCCGCTAATCTGTAAGGTATTAGCTGTTGTAGATTGATTTTGAGATACTGTTACGGTAACACCCGAAGGAATAACCGCTACATCGCCCGCAATTGGAATACGTCCACATGACCATGTTGAAGCAGAAGTCCATGCTCCATTGGACGCAGTACAAGTTGCTGCCTTCAATGATTGATTAGTTAGTACAAGTAAAAGCAAGAAGAAGTTAAAAGGTTTCATATTGATTAGAGAATTAGATGTTAAAAATATTCAAAGGAAAAGATAGGACACACCTTCTATTCTAAATAAAAAACAGCTACAAAAAAGCGATAGGAGTTGTTTTATTTTAAAGTGTAGTGCCTATAATTTTTAGTAAAAATAACAATTTTTAAAGTATTAGCAAATTTGTGATTGTATTTTTGAAATTATTATTCACTGGGGTAAGCGTTAAACGTAGTATCCAATTATAACTAAGATTGCCCAGTTTTTAGCTGGACAATAAAATAATAAGTATTTCATAAAGCTATCGATTTAAAGTGTACCTAAATCCCACAAAATATCCCTCAAACCACAAAAAACAAGGGTGAGAATTATAAAATCCTCACCCTTGTTTACTGTTTACTGATTACTGCTTACTGAAATTATCTCTCCATAAAATCCCCTCCAACAATCTCCTTCAATCCCTCCGTAGAACGATTAAATTCGTAGGCATAAGACTCTACTTTTTGCCCTTCAAAATTTACATCAATCGTATTTCTGATAAAAACACTGTTTACGTTGTCTTCGGCGAAGAATTCTTCGTATTCATCTAAAATCGCTAATAACTTGATTGGACTGGTTAGTTTGTATAACTCACCAACGGTTGTATCTGATTGATTATCAGTAGATACGAAGGCAGGATAGCCTTCTTCTTCAATCATAAACAATTTACCTTGAGCATTTGCCATACCTACAAATTCAGCGTTTTTCTCAATAAATTTGTGCAATTCGTTTCCTGCTTCTTTGCGAAGGGTTCCGTAAACGAAAAGGTATTCTTCTATATTTGGTTCAGGTAATTTTGCTTCTTCTACGGTCAAGACTAAATCTTCTTGTTCAACAACTGTTCCTTCGTTTAATACGATTCTGCCCACGATTCCTTCAAATGGAGATGATACAATTGACTCCATTTTCATGGCTTCAATAATGTACAAAGGAGCATTTTTCTTTACTTCATCGCCCGTTTTTACCAAAATTCTGCTCAAACGTCCTTGTAACGGAGCACCAATGTCACCTTTGGCGGTTGCTTTATCGTGCCTCTGACGAACAACTTTGATGGTTTTGTCCAAAACTTTAATTCTGCGAGCTTGCCCGTTTAGTTCAAAAGTAATATTTCTCAAACCAGCTTCATCGGGTTCAGACTGGTTTAAATACTTGACAATGATGGTTTTACCTTCGTCAATTGTAATCAGAATTTCTTCATCGGGTTTCAAACCATACAAGAATGCAGGCGTTGGAATTAACGAAACTTCACCGTAAATCTGTTGATTTTTATAGTAGTCTTCATATACTTTCGGATACATTTTGTACGAAAGGTAATCCAATTCTCCTTGCTCATTTTCAGGGAATTTAGCTTGAAAATCAGCAAAATCTTTCTCAAAATCAATCGGTAAAATAGAATCATTCGGACGACCTGCCAACGGAGCTTCACCCTTCAAAATAATTTCTTGTAATTGTTTAGGAAAACCACCGTAAGGCTGTCCCAGCCCACCTTTGAAGAAATCTTTTACTGATTCTGGAAATGAAAGTGTTGCCCCACGAGCATATACGTCTTCGGCAGTTAATGAATTGGCAGTCATGAAAATTGCCATATCACCTACCACTTTTGAAGAAGGCGTAACTTTCACGATGTCACCAAATAACTTGTTGGCTTCGTGATAGTTATGTTTCATTAATTCAAATTTATCACCCACGCCCAGAGCAATCGCTTGTCCACGTAAATTCGTATATTGTCCACCTGGAATCTCATTGTCATAAACCTCAGCTGTTCCCGCTTTCAATTCAGACTCAAAAGGATAATACATCTGACGGACATCTTCCCAATAGTTTGAATATTGATTCAATAAAGGCAAATCAATGGGGCATTCACGTTCGTTTCCTTGCGCATTCACGTTCGTTTCCTTGCATCATTGCCACAATTGAATTGAAATTGGGCTGAGCTGTCAAACCAGACATCGCTCCTAATGAACAATCAATAATATCTACACCCGCTTCGATGGCTTTTAGGTAAGTAGCCGCCTGAATTGAAGAAGTATCGTGCGTGTGTAAATGCACGGGAATTGACAATGCTTTACGTAATTCCGTTACTAAATATTGTGCTTGGAATGGACGCAAAAGTCCAGCCATATCTTTGATACACAAGATGTTAGCCCCTTCGTCTTCCAAAGCACGAGCCATGTCTAAATAATACTGGAGCGTATATTTTTCATTGGTAAAAACGTCACCCGTATAACAGATAGAGGCTTCGGCGATAGCATTAGTACGCTCACGAACGGCACGGATAGAAACTTTCATAGCTTCAATCCAGTTCAGAGAATCAAAAATTCGGAAAACGTCAATACCCGTTTCAGCGGATTTTTCTACAAATTTCTCGATTAAATTATCAGGATATGCCGAATAACCAACCGCATTTGAACCTCTGAAAAGCATTTGCAAAAGCATATTGGGCATAGCTTCACGGAATTCTTGCAGACGTTTCCACGGCGATTCATTCAAGAAACGCATGGCTACATCAAAAGTAGCTCCACCCCAAACTTCCATGGAGAATAACTGTGGAAAGTTT
>JALONS010000200.1 GCA_025454855.1 Arcicella sp. | reverse complement strand
TGCCCTACATCGGTTACAGTTACGGCTTCACCTTTGGTTTTTTTCGATAACATAGCCACAGCTTCTCCCATTTTTATTTGGTCGCCATCATGAAACAAGTCTCTTTTTGATACCTTCTCAAATTCTATCTCATCGTATTTTTTAAATTCTGCTTTCCAAGCGGTATGTTGGCGTTCCTTCACCAAAGGTAGGAGTGCTTTTAAGGCTTCTTTGGCATCACCTACCACTGGGGCATTTGCTTTTACATTTTTATTAATTTCGGCTGGGTCAATGTCAATATGTACTACTTTGGCTTGCGTAATAAATTTAGCTAAATCGCCCGTAACACGATCGTCAAAACGCATTCCGACGGCAATAATTAAATCTGCTTCGTCGGTCAAAACGTTAGCTCCGTAATTACCGTGCATTCCCAGCCAACCAATATAGTTAGGGTGATTGTGGGGCAACGCCGACATTCCCAAAAGCGTAGTGGCCACTGGAATATCAGTTTTACGCACAAAAGCATCTAATTCTTCTTGAGCGTTGGCAATTAATACCCCATGACCCGCAAAAATATAAGGTTTCTGAGCCATATTTATCAGTTTAGCCGCTTCTTCAACCTGAGATTGTTTGGGTGTAATCCTTGGGCGGTAGCTCACCATTTCTTTACAAGGCTTATATTCAAAAGGTTTGCTCATCAAGTCAGCTTGGGCGGTACGGGTAATATCTAACAGCACAGGTCCGGGGCGACCCGACTCTGCAATGTAGAACGCCTTTGCCATGATTTCTGGAATTTCGTTGGGGTCAGTAATCTGATAATTCCATTTAGTAATTGGCATTGACATACCGATAATATCACATTCTTGGAAAGCATCTGTACCCAACAGGTTAGCTTTTACCTGACCAACCAAACAAACCATCGGGGTTGAGTCTAACAGAGCATCCGCAATCGGAGTCATTAAATTAGTAGCTCCCGGACCCGACGTAACCATGGCAACCCCTGCCCGACCCGTCATACGAGCATAGCCCTGAGCGGCGTGTCCAGCACCTTGTTCGTGGCGTACCAGTATATGTTTGATACGGTCTTGATAATCATAGAGGGCATCATAGGTAGGCATAATTGCCCCGCCAGGATAACCAAATATGGTTTTTACGTTGTTTTCTACTAAACATTGCATGAGTGCCTGAGCCCCCGTTAAAAACTTGGGAGCATCTGTGATGGTCGCCTCTGCGGTCATGGTTTGTGTATTTGCCATGTTGGTATTTTTTATTCTTGTGATTTTGTATTTTTATAAGGTCACAAATTATGACACCTATTTTAAAGTATTTCAAGCTACATTTTTATTCGATTTTGAAATATTTGATATGATTATTTCAAGATTTATTTATCGTGGTGATTCTATTTCTGACCTTGGATTGTTGAGAATGAATTGTAAACCAAAGTTGTAAGGCAAATTAAATTGAGCTTTAATTCCATCTGTTTGATTATAAACCGTTGCCAAACTTAGCTGTAAACCAAATCTATCTTTGATAAAATAACTTACTCCAATATTAAAATCGATGTAAGAAATAGAAAAATAGGACAAAAAGGAATCTCCTGATATTTCTCTTAGGCTTACGTTTATATTTGGGTTATCGTAAAATTGCGAAGTATAATTGTAATCAAGTATACCTAAAAATTCAGATTCAATGAAAGGGGTAAAACGAGTTTTTAAGAAGTTGTATCTTACATTGGGTTTAAGGATAATACCAGTCCTAATAACTTTTCTATAAAAATCATTTACTGGATAGTATTCATGTTTATCATGGTAAAATGTAGTTCTTAAACCTATCGCCAATCTATCACTCAAATATTTGTGAATTGATACTGGAAAATAAAACATTTTTTGTGAATGTTCTGGTACATCGCTCATTCTATATGTACTCCACCCAACCGTAGGCGTAATGACAAAATCCCCTTTTTCAGTCTGTGAAAATCCTGAAAATGAAATAATTAATAAAATAATGGTGAGCGTCTTTTTCATTTTTTAAGTGTATTATTGGTTTGGTGACTATTCGTTAGGTACTACATCAATTGGGTTCCCCCTACTATTCTGTATTTACTGAGTGTTGGTGATAATAGAGCCACCATACAGCAAACTAATAGCAGATATTTTAATTCTGATTCTGATAAGTACTTTTTGCAAATCACTAAGCTCATAAACAGTACAATAAATCCGTAAGAAATACCTCGGTTGGCATCAAAGGCAATTAATGCAAAGCCAACTGAGATGGCGATAGTTCCTAACATCATTACTAAAAACTGATACTTTTTTTCTTTTATTAATATCCATAAACAGAGTAATACCAATAACCAAAAACCTTCAAATCCTGCCCAAACTCTGAGGGAAATCATTTTCATATTTTCGTAGAAAGTAGATATAAATTCACCCGTGTAGATAGAGTCAAGAAGGTGGTGATACGCCGTTAGATAACGCCTAATACCCATGTAAAGAATACCCGACAGTACCACCGTTATGGCTTGAGTGGTAATTTTAAACCGAATACCCACTGATTCATTTAAGTCGATAAAACTCCACCAAACAATCACATAAGCTGCATTTACTAAAGCCCTTTCATCTACCCAAAAAGCACATTGGCAGCACAGAAAAACGCCAACGGGATTTCTGTAATAGATACTCATCAATAAGAATAAATACGCAAAAAAATCTCCGTAAGGAATAATATCTAACACAAATGACCCACCACCTGCATAAAGATTGGTAAAACCCACTACAAATATCAGTATGACTAATCTATTCGTTTCTGCTCCTAATATTCTGAGGGTCATTTTTGCGACCAGATGGATATAGAAAAAACCTACAACGACTCCTAAAACGTAAAGCCAAATATCAAAATGCTTTGCACCGATGATTCTTACTAAAGTGGGCAAGAATAACCTAAATTTCATTTTAGCTTCGTGTTCATAGCTGGCAATATCAATGTCTCGTCCTTTCTTAAAAAAAGCAAAATAATCTTCCGACTGTGCCTTAATGATGCTATGGGTAGTATCTAATGTTCCTTGTTTGATAAAGTCATTTACCAGCGTTCGGAAATACACTAATTTGCTAATATTACCCCCAAAATCAATCAAGACGAAGAGCAAAATGGCAACAATCGTTATTTTCCACAACCAGTTTTTTCCTTCGAGAACAAAGGACATTCGTTTTTCTAAATCGGCTATAAGTGTTGATGTATACATTATTTTAAGGTTTAGTTGGCGGTGCGTTCTATGTATTTTTCATATTGTGTTCTCTTTACAAATCCGTCACACACCCTTCACTTGCTGAGGCTACATTTTTTACATATTTACGCAAAACGCCTTGCTTGAATGGCGACTCACGGGGTGCCCAAGATTTACGTCTTTCCGCTAATTCTTCGTCTGAAACGTGTACGTGTAAAATATTATTTATGGCATCAATCGTGATTAAATCACCGTCTTTTACCAAGGCAATATTTCCTCCTACTTGTGCTTCGGGCGTAACGTGACCTACCACAAAACCGTGTGTACCACCCGAAAAACGCCCATCAGTAATCATGGCTATTTTATTGCCTAAGCCTGCTCCCATCACTGCCGAAGTTGGTTTCAACATTTCGGGCATTCCCGGTCCGCCTTTAGGACCTTCATTTCTGATTACAACTACCTGTCCTTCAACGATTTCACCCTTTGATAGTGCCTCAATTACATCTTCTTCACATTCGCAAACTTTGGCTACGCCCTCAAACTTCTCTCCTTCTTTGCCTGTTATTTTGGCTACTGCTCCACCCGTTGCTAAATTTCCGTAGAGAATCTGTAAGTGTCCCGTAGCTTTGATGGGTGCCGACAACGGTTTGATGATTTTCTGAGCGTCAAAGTCCAAGTTGGGTACATCTGCCAAGTTTTCTGCGATGGTTTTCCCCGTAATGGTCATACAATCACCGTGCAACAAGCCTTCTTGTAATAAATATTTCATCACCGCAGGTACACCACCAATTGACAGCATATCTTCCATGTAATACTTACCCGACGGTTTGAGGTCAGCAATGAGTGGCGTGCGGTCAGAGATGGCTTGAATATCTTTCAAGGTAAATTCTACTTGGGCTGCTTTGGCAATCGCTAAATAATGCAAAACAGCATTGGTTGAACCACCAAGAGCAATCACAACGGTCATGGCATTTTCAAATGCTTTGCGGGTCATAATATCACGTGGACAAATATTTTT
Organism: Arcicella sp.; assembly: GCA_025454855.1. Classification (GTDB taxonomy): domain Bacteria; phylum Bacteroidota; class Bacteroidia; order Cytophagales; family Spirosomataceae; genus Arcicella. Next base: position 9,709 of record JALONS010000200.1, on the reverse strand, counting down.
CTCCAGCATATTACGCATAACCGCCCCAATGGCTAAACACTCCGCTTTTTTACCTTCGTGCGTGGCTGGGTACGATGAAGAATTGGGCAACGTTAAGCCCATCGCTTCCATTGAACTCGCCATAGTATTGGCAGTGTACATACCACCACAAGCACCCGCCCCCGGAATGGCATTTTTGATAACGCCTTCGTAATCTTCATCCGAAATATTTCCTGCAAATTTCTTTCCTAAGGCTTCAAACGCCGACACGATGTCTAATTTTTGTCCTTTATATTCTCCCGAACGAATGGTTCCACCGTACACCAACATAGCAGGGCGGTTCAACCGAGCAATTGCCATCATTGCTCCTGGCATATTTTTGTCACAACCCACTACGGCAATTACGCCATCGTACCATTGAGCACCCACTACGTTTTCGATTGAATCGGCAATTAAATCTCTTGAAGGCAAGGAATAAGACATTCCATTATTTCCGTTGGTCATTCCATCCGAAACGCCAATCGTGTGAAAAATTAGCCCTACCATGCCATTGTCTTGGACACCTTTTTTTACGTGAACCGAAAGTCCGTTGAGGTGCATATTACAGGTATTTCCTTCGTAGCCCGTGCTGGCAATACCGATTTGAGCTTTCTGCATATCTTCGGTGGTAAGACCAATTCCGTAGAGCATTGCTTTGGCAGCAGGGTTTGTAATTTCTTGAGTAAGGGTTCGAGAGAATTTGTTAAGTTGGTTTTCAGTACTCATGATTGTTTTAAATATTAAAAGAAGGTATTAAAACCCTCAGAATGAATTCAGAATGAAGTGATGTTTCTTCAAATTTGTGTTTTCTTATTATACATTTTATAATCGTTCGATTTCTAAACAAAAGACCTTCCTCGAATAGAGAAAGGTCTTTAATATATACAAAGTCCTATCTCTAACTCTTCTAAAAGAGCAGAATTAAGACTACCACAATATTAACTGAATTTGAAAACATCTAATTTAATTATATTATTTAATAGCGAAAATTCGCTACATTAATGTTCGATTCTGAACAAATATACAGGAGTTTATTTCTTAATTGCAAAGAAAAACCAAATAAAATTTTACCAATAACGTTTTTCGCCAATGATTATTTTTTGAATTATGGATTAAAAACAAAAGATAATTCTTTGAAAAATCAAATTCTCTATCTTTTATTTTGAAATTAAAGCCAGATTCAAGAGAAAATATTTTTACAAAATAAACAAAAACGCATTTTGCGAAATTTCGCAAAATGCGTTTTTGTCACGAAGTCTATAACTAAATCTTTGTCTCCGTATCATTAAAAAAATACTATAATCGAGTAGCTTTCATCTCTTTCACGGCGTAATCAGCAGCTCTGGCTGTCATAGCCATAAAGGTCAGAGATGGGTTCTGTGTTGAAACGGAAGTCATGCAAGCCCCATCGGTCACGAATACATTTTTACAATGATGTAATTGATTAAAACCATTCAACAGGGATGTTTTGGCATCTTTGCCCATGCGTACACCACCCATTTCGTGAATATCTAAACCAGGAGCTTGGTGAGTATCTACTTGATGAATATGCTTGAAGCCTGCTTTCTCCAACATTGAAGTTCCTTGCTGATGAAAATCTTTAATCATCTTCTCGTCATTAGCATCGTAATCAATATTAGTTACTAATTGGGGTATTCCCCAAGCATCCACATTAGTTTTGCTCAAACTTACCCGATTACTTTCTTTAGGAATGGTTTCACCCATTGCCATTACAAAAATATTCCAAGGACCGGGCTTGGTCATTTCTGTTTTCATCTCAGCTCCAAAATCACCCCCCAAACCCGTTCCTCTTTGCCTTGAGGCATCAATGTAAGTAGCCCACCCCCGTAAAAAATCAGCGTCTTTATCTTGCTGATATAGGTTTCTAAAACGTGGCATATAAGCAGCATTGGGTCTTCTTCCTATGTAGTATTGGTCATCGAAACCATCAATTTGTGCCGTTACTCTGGCTCGGTAATTATGAAAAGCTACGTATTTACCCAACAATCCGCTGTCATTACCCAGGCCGTTCGGGAAACGGTTTGAAGTTGAATTCAATAACAATAAATTGGTATTCATGGCGGCGGCATTCACAAAGATAATACGGGCAAAATAATCGTAAGTTTTCTTGGTGATGGTATCTACTATTCTTACCCCTTTTGCCTTTTTCTTGGTTTCATCGTAAAGAATTGAATGTACTACCGAATGGGGTCGAAGGGTAAGTTTACCCGTTTTGGCAGCAGCAGGAAGCGTTGAAGAATTTGAACTGAAGTATCCACCGAACGGACACCCACGATAACAAAGATGACGATATTGACACTGTCCACGTCCTTGGTCAAGGTGAATTTTCTTGGGTTCGGTCAAATGAGCACATCTTCCCGTAATAATTTGGCGGTCTTTATAAAATTTAGCTACCGAGCTTTGCAGGTGTTTTTCAACGCAATTGAGTTCCATAGCGGGTAAAAATTCACCATCTGGCAAATTAGGAATACCATCTCGATTGCCCGAAATACCCGCAAATTTTTCTACGTAAGAATACCACGGAGCGAGATCTTTGTATCTAATAGGCCAATCAACCGCAAAGCCATCTCGGGCGGGTCCTTCAAAATCAAAATCCGACCAACGCTGAGTTTGTCTTGCCCACAAAAGAGACTTCCCTCCTACTTGATAGCCTCGAATCCAATCAAATGGTTTTTCTTGTTGGTAGGGATGTTCTTGGTCTTTCACAAAAAAATCTTGGGTATGCTCATCGAAGGCGTAACACTTGCTCACGATGGGGTTTGGCTCAGTAATGGTGAGTGGTAAACGCCCGTGGTGTTCGGCATCCCAAGGATTATCCATTGCCGTTTTGTAATCCACTACGTGCTTTACGTCTCGTCCACGCTCCAGCACGAGTGTCCGTAAACCTTTCTGTGTCAATTCTTTAGCCGCCCATCCGCCCGAAATCCCAGAACCAATCACTATCGCATCGTAAGTTTGTATTTTGGTAGCATCAATGTTGAAGTTCGCCATAATTTTAGGTTAATCATTCATATTAGTAAACGATATTACAGACACTAATTCAATCAATTACCCTGTATTATATCTAACAACTACCAACCTACATAACCTTCAGGAATGATTTCATTGAGCCTCAAATAACAAATAGCTTGTCCACGGTGGTGAATGATATGATTTTCCATAGCGTAGAAAAATCGCCAAACGGGCAGCGTACCACCCGCATAATCTTCTGATTTTAGCAAGGCTTCCGCTTTGGTTTCATTGACTACTTTTAGTACCCAATCATAAAATTTATGCAGTTCTTTCTCTAAATCAGCTTTGGATAATTTAGCCCAAAAAGATGGCGGTGTTTTTTCGTAGGGATTGGGAATAGAAAGCCTTCCGCACAACTGAGCAGCCGTATAAATGATACAATGCACAAACTGCGTGCGAAAAGTAAACGATTCGGGTGTGTACCGAAACTCCAATTTCTCTTCAGGCATTTGGTTGAATACCGTAACCGTATATTCCTCCGAACGCCGCCAAGCCGTAGCAAATTCATCTTTACCAAATAAGGATTTCAATAAAGTTTTTCTGGAAATATTCATGTTGTTGATTTAAGTTTTTGGGATTTCATCTATGAAAAATCCCAAGCCACCACTTCCCATAATTCTGGATAAGTGGTATCAAAATATTCGTGGATAATTTCAAAACCTACTCGTTTGTGAGCAGCTAAAGAACGTAAATTGCGTTTGGCAATTTCGGTTACACAAAGTTCAAATCGGTCGGAGAATTCTGATTTATGTTTGGCGTAAAGTCCATCAAAAATACCTTGTCCTCTGTAACCTTCGGCTACACAAATCTGCCCCATAGCGTAGTATTTGGTATCTTTTATCAATTTGCCTTTGTATTCCAATTTGTCCAGCATTTCAAACATGGCGGTAAGTACTGGAATGTCAAACCTAAAACTTTCGGGCATTACCAAGGCGTAGCCCACTACGGCATCACCGTCTTTGGCAATGATTTGCGGAACGGATTGATTCATCCGAGACAACAACTCAAAGTTATGCACTACCGTAACAAAACCTTGACTATTGGCTACGTCTTCCGAGATATTTTTGGTAAGGTTTTTTTGCTGTAAATCCAGTAATTGTTGGATTTCTCGGTCGGTGGTGATGGTGGTAAAAATAATACTCATGTTTCAATAACTTTTAGTCATATCACTGGGAATGACAAAAATAAAATTGGCTGAATTTTTCTCTTTTTCGGTAGGTTTTGTGATGTCATCTGCTTGTACGGTATTGATGGTGGCTATTTTCAAGTTTGGTTTTTTCTTTTTCAAATGCCACAGAATTCCCTCAAAATTATTAGAGTGGTAACTGCCGTTATAATGCAAAAACGTTTGACCCGCTTGGTAATTTTTCAAAATAAAATTTGCCATCGTAGCATCTTTCACTATTTGGGCTTTCGTGATATTTTCAGCGGACATTCCCATACCTCCGCTTCCGTGCATTCCGCCCATATTCATCAATTCTGCATAACCTGGCAGGGTTAAGTCCACATCAATTGGTAAGGGTGCAATATTCTTTTTAGCATCGTCGGATAATTGATTGAGGGCTTCCAGACCACCCTTTGACACCATGCTGGCATACCTGCGGGGAATATTCGTTGCTACGAATTTAAGCTGATTTTTCTGAGCAAAATCCAAGAGTGGTTTATAGTCAGTCTGGTAATTTTGCCAAACTTTGGCTTCGGTTTCCAACTGCTTTGCTGTTATCAGAGATTTTAGGTATTCGTTAATAACCGTCTGGTTATCAGCTTCAAACATTTCTGCACCCAGCACTAATTTATCTTTTTTTACCTGAAATAAATCTTTCGTAACCTGTAATTCAAGCCAATGATTTAGTGAATTATCGTGAAGTTCTCCGAAAAAGACAATATCTGCTTCACTCAATTCTTTGAGCATATTTTCGTAGCTAACCGCTTTGAGATTTTTATCGTACAACAAATAAGCGGGCTTATCAGAATACAAAAAATTAGACAGAAAAATGCTTATCAAAAAAGTTAAAATTTTCATGTTGTGAATATTTTGGGGATTCTACGTAAATTTAGTCCTTTACCGCTCAAAACAAAAATCAGATGAATACTAACGAACAATTAATCCATAAATTTTACAGTGCTTTTGCTGAAAAAGATTACAACACTATGGCTGAATGTTATCACCCAGAAGCTACTTTCAGAGACGAAGCCTTTAACCTCAAAGGAAAGCAAATTGGTGCCATGTGGCGAATGTTGATTGAGCGTGGCAAAGATATGAGGATGGAATTCAGTAACATCAAGGCTGATGAAAGTACGGGGAAGGCTTCGTGGCAGGCTTGGTACACTTTTTCGCAAACGGGTAATTACGTTCATAATATCATCAACGCCCAATTTACCTTCAAAGATGGTAAAATTTTAACGCACCGTGATAGTTTTGATTTTCACCGTTGGGCTTCTCAATCGTTGGGCTGGACGGGGAAACTCTTGGGTTGGACAGATTTTCTACATAAAAAAGTAAGAGCTACGGCAATGGACAGTTTAGAAAAATACATGGTTCGCCACGAAGAATATCACTAAAATCTTCATTCCCGACTCGTAAACCTTCTGAATGATGCACATTCACCTCCGAAACGCTACCGAAGCAGACTTGAACCTGACGTATCAAATTAAGAAAAATGCCCTCACTGAATACCTCGAACTCACTTGGGGCTGGAATGATGACGCTCAATTCAATTTTCATCGTGAAGAATTTAAAAATCTACAAAATTTCAACATCATTGAGTGGAACAACCAACCAGTGGGTTACACTGAAATCATAAAGCGTGAAAACGGTATTTTCATTGCTAACATCATGATTTTGAAGCATTTTCAAGGGCAAGGTGTTGGTAAAATACTTATGCAACGTATTTTATCTGAACATTCTATAATCCATCTGGAAGTTTTAAAGGTAAATGTTAGGGCTAAAATATTCTATCAAAATCACGGATTTATCGTTGTTGGTGAAGACGATGATGTTCTTCAAATGTCTTTTTCTAAAATGTAAAAAATATTTTAGCATAGTTTCCCTTCTAAAATTTGTTTTTATAAAAATCATTCTTCATTTTTACCAAACAATCGTTTGATAAAATGAAGCAATCCAAAATAAAAATAGTTTGTTCAGATGGAGTAGCCCTCTCAGCCATTCTGTTAATGCCTGAAAATCAGGCAAAAGCAGTGGTGCAAATCAATTCGGCTACGGCTACTCCCAAAGAATATTATTTAGCGTTTGCTCAATACTTAGCTGAAAACGGTTTTGTGGTTTGCGTATTTGACTACCGTGGCGTGTGTGAATCTACCCCCACTGGCGGACTACGTGGCTGTACGTATGACTACCTGATGTGGGGACAGTTGGATATGCCTGCCGTACTGGATTATTTAGATACGCTGTTTCCTGATTTACCCAAGCTCATCATGGGGCATAGTGTAGGTGGGCAAGAAGTAGGACTTATGCCCAATCATCACAAAATTAAGGGCATGGTAACGTATGCTACTTCGGTGGGTTACTGGAATTTCATGCCTTTGAGTTATCGCTTACAAACGCATTTTTTCTTTCAGATTTTTACCCCAATCTCTAACCTATTATTTGGTTATGTAGCTGCTAAAAGATTAGGATTGATGGAGGATTTACCCAAGCAAATTGTATTGGATTGGCGAAACTGGTGTAGCGTTCCCGAGTATTTTTTTAATGAAAAATACTACGCTGAATCAGCTCAAAAAGGCTTTTACAAGGAATTAGCCTTTCCCATAAAAGTCTATTGGACTACCGATGACCCCATTTCAAATGTCCGTTCTGTACCGATGTTTTGGAAACACGTAAACAGCACGGGAGGCATCCATATCGAGAGCATAACTCCCCAAGAAATCGGAGAAAAAGAAATTGGTCACTTTGGTTTTTTCAGAAAGAAATTTAAACAAACCCTTTGGACAAAAGCATTAGAAGATTTAAAGAACTTTATACAATGATTTTTGCAGATTAGGTAAGCCCATTGAGTTTGCCTAATTTTTTTATTATCAATCCATCAACTTCCCAAATACCATGAGTAAATTAGCCAGAACCGTTAGTAAAGTTAAAAATTATCCGAAATGGGTACTTTCTTTCTTAATTGGAAGAACCGTCCGATTTGTAGGTACTTCGGGTATTCAGTTCGATGAAATGACTGAAAATCAAGTAATTGCCCGCCTATCTAACAAGCCCAAAGTTCGTAACCATATTGGGCAAATACACGCCGCTGCCATGATTTTGTTAGCTGAAACCGCTACGGGTATGTTGGTTGGCATGAATATAGACGACCATAAAATACCACTCATCAAATCTATCAAAACCAATTTTGTACGGCGTTCTTCGGGCAGTATGAAAGCCGTGGCAACTATCACCGAAGAACAAAAATCACTCATGAAAAATCAGGATAAAGGCGAAATTTTAGTAGCAGTATCCGTAACCGATGAAAGTGGACAAGCCCCCATTGAATGCGAAATGCTATGGGCTTGGATAACTAAAAAGTAATAGGATTACTTGGCAATCGGCAGTCAGCTTTCAGACTTTTCTAATCAAAAGGCGGATGTTTATTTCAGTTTTTGAAGGAAAACAAAAATATCGTACTGATTTTCAGCGATAAACTTTAGCCGTGCCATCGTTTAGTGAAAAGAACTGATTTTGATGATAGCTATTAGCCGAATACCGATAGTTAAATAACTAAAAAATAAAATGACGAAACTCGAAATAATACAAAAATTAGAAGAAGGGTTTTCTATCGTAGGGAAAACGCTCTCCGATACATCCGAAGACATCTTCCATCGGCGAAAAGATGAAAGATGGTCGGTAGCTGAAAATACTGAACATTTGATTCTGTCGGTAAAACCGCTTAATAAAGCATTTGCTCTACCTAATTTCGTACTTCTATTTTTTGGGAAACTTAACAGACCTCAGAAAGGCTATGAAGAGATTGTAACGTTATATCACCAAAAATTAGCAGAAGGAGCAGTTGCTACTCCTCAATTTATTCCAAGAGAAAATACTGCACATAAAGAAAAAATACAATTAACGGAAGACTTTGAAAAAACGAATCAGGAGTTTATCAAGAGAATACAATCCTTTTCTGAAGAGGATTTAGATAAGTATCTTTTACCGCATCCAGTTTTGGGGAAATTGACTATTCGAGAGATGTTGTATTTTACTATCTACCATACGTTACATCATCATAAAGCAATCATTTTTCAAAAACAATCATAACCATGAATATTATTCCACTGATGCAGCAAGGCTTTGCCAGCAATAGTAAGAGAATCACTAAAATAACCGAAAATTTTATCGGAGATGAAGTATTTTTTAGACCTTATGATAAAGTAAATCATTTAGCTTGGGAAGTAGGGCATCTGGCTTTTATCAGAAATACGCTCATTAAATTACTAAATCCAACTGAAACGTTAGATAGTTTTGAGCATGAGAAGGCTATTTTTTTGCCCGGTACACCCCTGCAACCCAATGAGGTATTTCCGCCCATTTCGGTTATTAAGGAGGCTTTTCAACAAAGAGGCAATAGAATAATTGAGCTTTTACCCACCTTAACTGAAGAAAGGTGGAATGCAGAAAGTAAATTTCAATTCCCTTTTGGGAATACGGTAGGCGTTCAACTCTGGACTTTCTTCTTGCATGAAAATCAACACTTAGGAGAAATCATTTATCTGAAAAATATCATACTCAGGGTGAGAAATTAAAACAAAAAGGCGAGTGAAATCACTCGCCTTTCTTAGAAATTCGCAAAAAATATTTTACATTTTATGTATATCCCCATCAAAAATGGCAATCGTCAAGCCCATAAAAATCAATAAGACACAAGCAACAATCTTCCAGCTAAAGTTTAGAACATTTTTCATATTATTTAATTTTAAAGTTTACCCCGATATTAAAACCAATTTTATTGGGTTTGATTAACAAGAACGAATTATTATCACTTTGTTGATTAAGAGAATAGCTAAATGTTGGTTCAATAAACAAATAAGCGTTATCTCCAATCTGGCGGGTTACACCGTAGGCAATATTAGCAAAACCGTTAAATTGATGATTGCCATTAAGCCTGAAAGCTCCCTCCACTCCTACATTCACATAATGGGTGAGTGCTTCACCTCTCAAAAATATATATTGTAACTCAATTTTTGTGCCTAAATAATTAGCTGACTGCGAATAAGTCTTATTTAACTCTGCAAAACTAATATCAACTCCTTTATTATCAGATGATTGTACCACCAAAGAGTCTGTTCGGATACGATAATCTATGCTATGATTGGTTTTGGTAAAAGTCAGTCCAGTTCTCAACTTAAAATTATCCGAAAGTGTGAAAATCAAACCTGTTTGGGCATAAAATCCGAGGCGGTCAGCATCATCATTCACGGCTATACTATGTACCAAATTGGCATCATTGCCGTTGGGCGTAATGGTATAATAATTTAACAATGGCATTACGCTCAGATACATTTCAAGTGGTTTCTTTTCCTTAAAATATTCCTCTGTTTTAGGCACAGCAACATTTTTTAATTTAATTTTCTTGAAATGATTACTCAACAAACCATAAGGTTTATAATCTAAAATGGAAAGAACGTTTTGCTTAACGGCTTCCGTATTTTCTGTCTGCTTTAA
>JALONS010000022.1 GCA_025454855.1 Arcicella sp. | reverse complement strand
CAGATACGCAATATTCTTTTAAAATTGGTACAATTGCCAATCCTTAGAAATCCCATTTCAAAGTAAAAATGAAGCTCTTACAATGACTCTTCCTTTTCTTTTAAGAATTACACTCACCCAGTTAAATTTTGTCATCAAGCCTTTTAAAAGAACCGTGATACCGCCCAAATGTGTTTGTTCAAAAGGAACACTTATTTCTTCTTGATTGTCATTTACCCAAACGCACTCATCAATTACTTTAAGATTTCGCCCTTCAATGGCAACTTGTTCTTCTTCGATTGGAGATATTGAATCAATTTTTACAGAATCATAATCACGATACGTTTCTACGATAGCTTTGCAGTATGAGATGGAATAATCATCTAAATCATAATCAATTCTACAATCAGCCCCTACTTTTACATGATTCCCGATGGTGACAGCCCCTAAAATTTTAACGTTGGCGGCACATTCAAAATAATCACCAATGAGTGGGTGTCTCCGTTGTCCAGCCTGATTGTCTGCTATGCCGTTTGCCCCTAACACTACGCCGTTCAGTAAATAAGCGTATTGTCCTACAATGGTAGTTTCTCCAATGACTACGCCAGTGCCGTGGTCAATCACCAATCCGATACCGAATTTTGCCGCTGGATGAATTTCTATCCCTGAAAATGATTTAGCATTTTCACTAATCATCCGTGCAATGGTCATCAAAGATGAATCTAAGTTGAGTAAGGCATGAGCAACCCGATACCAAAGTACCGCCTTGAATGTCAGGTAACTATCTAACACATAATGATGATTTTTGGCAGCTGGGTCACGGCTCACATAGGCGTTCAAATCGGTTTCAATTAATTCAATGAGAGGTTTCAAAAAAAACTCAGCTTTAAATCGTGAATCTCTGAGATGATGCTTGTCATAAACCTCAAAAATCATTTGAAGTATTTGCAAATGGGTTTCGTTTAATTCTTTCATGGGATTGCCTATTGATAAATAAATGGTTTAGCTTAGGTAACAAAAAGTTCTTTTCTGAAAACAGCTTTGGGAAAAGTAAAGGAAACTCGTTGCATATTCGCTCCGAGGCTCTTTTTCGCTGTTGTCACTTCACCAACATCACCAATACGAGGAAGATGCGTGCCGCCACAACAATATACAGTATCACCTGTTTGCCAATACATCGCTTCGGGTTCTTTGGGGTGGGCAAATGTTTTTGCCTCCCAATTTTCCTTGATAATCTGATTGGTATATTCACGGGCTTCGGTGATTTGTTCATCCGTGAATTTATCATCTAACATAAAATCCAAGCGTGCTTTATCAGTAGAGATATGACAGCCCCGAATAGACTGATAAATATCTGTTTTTAGTCGTTCTAAACCCATCAGTACCAAATGGATTCCCGTGTGGCTCACGCACAGGCGGTTTCTTCGGTCGGTATCAATGGCTATTTTAATAGTTTGCCCAACTCTGAATTTGGCTAAATCTTCGGGAGCAACCTTATGATAAACAGGTGTATCAATCTGAATAGATGGAAAATCATTGATTAACAACAATCTACCGTACCCTTTCTGAACATCCGTAAAGTTTACTTGTTCTCCATCATTCGTCGTCAAAACGCCACAATCCGAAATTTGTCCACCCCCTTCGGCAAAGGCTACGGTGACATCGGTGGCGATGCCTTTTTCGGGGTGTATTTCAGTAACTATTGCCTCGCAAGCAGACAAGTAGGGTTGTTGTAAGTGTAATCTTTCCGTTCTTCTCATGGTTATTGATTATTTAATATTGAACATTTTTGATATGATTTCTATATTCATTGTAGTTATCGGCATAATAGACACCACTATCAGCCGACATCGTGAGAATGGTTTTGCCAGCCCCAACTTTGCTGGCTACCTGTTTGGCTGCTACGATATTCGCTCCGCTACTGATGCCCAGAAAAAGTCCCTCCGTAGTATTTAGATAATCACAGGCATCGATGGCTTCAGTATAACTTACATCTATCATATCATCTAAAATCTTTTCGTTTAAGGTGCTTGGTTTCAAACCAACTCCCCAGCCTTGAATACGGTGTTTCACCGCAGTGCCCTTAATCACATCTGAATTAGCAGGTTGAACGCCAATGATTTTGATACTGGGATATTTTTCTTTCAATGCTTTTCCTACACCACTAACCGTTCCACCACTACCAATACCGCACACAAAATAATCAATACGCTCGCCACCTAATTGGTCGATAATTTCTGGTCCGGTATATAAATAATGAGCTTCTGGATTGGACGGATTATGTAATTGATCGGTAAAAAAATGGGTTTCTGGGTTAGCTTTGGCAATTTCATTGGCTAAACGAAAATGTGAATCATTGCCTTTTCGAGAGTCAGATTTAATTACTTCTGCTCCACGAGCTTCCAATAATTCTATTTTAGCTTTTGAATAATTATCAGGCACTACAAATACGCATTTGTATTTGTTTTTTGACATCAGCAGTAAACCATTTGCCATACTACCACCCGAACATTCTAAGATTTTACTACCCCAACTATACTGGCGTAATAAACCTTTGGCTTCTGCCACTTCAATCATGTGCTTGGCTACTCTGTCTTTGATTGAACCTGATGGATTTCCCCCTTCAAGTTTTACTAAAATTCGTGCATGACTATGGTAAGTTGCTATTTGAACAATTGGCGTTTGACCAATCGCACTTTCTACATTTGAATAAATCGTTTTCATAGTTTTGTAATTTTAAAATATACTTAATAGATTGAGGCTTAAAAGAAAACTTATATAAACTATTGATTATCAAAACTTAATTATCCATTTTTCGCAAATCGCTTTTCATTTAGTATAACTTAATAGTATTTTTCATATTATTTACCGATACCCCCTCACCGATTATTTGTTCTAAGGACTGAATCGATGTTTTTCGAGGAAGAATAATCGTAATTACTTTATCATTGAAGACAATCGAAAAGGTTTGATATTGAAAAAAGTTAGTAAAAGTTATTCGATAAAAACCATTCAAATTATACTCTATCGTGCTGACTTCGAGGGTATTGAACCCCGTGGTTAGTCCTGTTTTGAGGACTTTCGAGAGAGACTCCTTTGCCGTCCAGAGAATCGTATAAAACAATGGTTTATTATTATAGAGTATAGCACTTAGGTTGTGTTCGTGAGGTGTGAAAAATTCAGGAATATTTAAAATTCTATCTTCATCAATACATTCTAAATCTATTCCCATCGGATAATCTTCTGGATACGCTAAGGCAATAGACGATAATTCATTATGAGAAATACTCACACAAATATTGGGTAGATTTGGTCTTTTAACGATGGGTTGATTGAAAACACCAGCGTCAATAAAAATTTGATTTATTGGACTAAAATTACATAAGGAAGATATTGCCATCTTGGCGGTATATCGTCCTAAAATGAAACTCATTTGCCTTTTTTCATTCCTAAAAGAGCTGTATCTCTTGTATTCTAAAGGGTGTAAAATGGAGTCAATTTCTAATATTTTTAGCTTAGAACAATCATCAATAAAAGAAAGAGAAGCAATGAAAATATCATTTTCCTGTTTCAGGGTTATGTTGGCTGTAAATTCCATAGTGTTCTCTGGGTTTTAAAACCTAAGCAGGGTAGGCTTTATAAATTAATGGAATTATTAAGAATTTGGCACATTATAAAAAACATCAAAGACTAACCGCTAACGGGATTTTCATCCGCCGTCAGGGTGAATAAACCAACCCTGACGACGGTTAAGAAAATTCGTCAGCGATTATATACCAAATAGTTTATACTTCCATGTATTAATTATTAACGAATCAAAAGCAACGACAACTATTTGATAATCAAATAATTACCATTCTTACTCACTCGTAAACAACATAAATAATTTTATGGCGAATACTTACCATTTATTACAATGAGCAAAAACCAGCGTAATTGCTGTACGATGGATAATGGTCGTGGTCTTCGCAACCACAGTATGGGCAATCATCTTTCTGGTCAATCTCATAAATGTCAAAACTCCACGTAAGGGCGTTGAAACACAACAACTTACCAATCATTAAAGTACCAAAACCCGCTAAAATCTTGATGGCTTCGGTAGCACACATGATACCTACCATACCGGGTAATACGCCTAAAACGCCTGCCTCTGCACATGATGGGGCTAATTCGGGCGGTGGCGGTGTTGGATATACGCAACGGTAACAAGGTGCATTTTCCTGCTCGGAAGAAGGCCAAAAAGTAGTCACTTGTCCCTCAAATCTGAACACTGAACCATGCACATTCGGTATTTTAAGTTTTACACAAGCATCATTAATTAAATAGCGAGTAGTGAAATTATCCGTTCCGTCCAATACAATGTCATAGCCACTCAAAATCGAATCCACGTTATCGGCATTGAGTCTTTCTTTGATAGGAATAATGTTGATAGCAGGGTTTAGGGCTTCTAAGCGTTCTTTGGCAGAATCAACTTTAGGAGTACCCACACTATTTTCGGTATGCAGAATTTGGCGTTGAAGATTGGTTCTATCCACTATATCATCGTCCACAATACCAATTGTACCAATACCTGCGGCGGCTAAATACCAAGCCACGGGTGAACCAATCCCCCCTGCTCCTACGATGAGGGCTTTGCTATTGAGTAATTTCAGCTGCCCTTTTTCTCCTACTTCGGGAATTAATAAATGGCGTTTATACCGCTCCAAATCTTCGGGTTTTAGCGTTTTAGGAATCTCAAAAGGTAGCCCTTGATTTTTCCAATCACCGAAACCACCTTTTACGGAATAAACACGCTGATAACCTAACTCTTGTAAGGCAAAAGCCGACACTAACGAACGTCTCCCTGAGGCACACAAAAGATAAATTTCGGTTTCGCTATTAGGAATTTCATTCACTACATTCATTTCAAGCATTCCTTTTGAGATTCGGATGGCGTTGGTGGGGCTACCCGAAGTAACTTCATCTTTTTCTCGAATGTCTAACAAAACAGCACCTTGCTGTTGTTTTTGAAAGGCGGTGTTTACATCCACTTCTTTGATAACCCCACGAAGGTTATCTAAGTATTTGTTTAATTGTATCATGAGTTTAGAGGGATTATGTAATTCTTTCGTCGATGTTCGATGTTGGTTATTCGACGCACAACTAATAGGTAATTGTTTTTGAATATTTAGGCAGAAACAGACTGCATATAAATCATTTTCTGTTTCCGAGATTGTCTTATTCTTCGTTTACTGATAACGGCTAAATAACCAAACGTACCAACACCCACAAATAGAATAACGACACATATCAGAAATTGTAGCAGAGAGGGTTTGATAACCCACATAGCTCCAATAAACTGTACTATGAGGATAGTATATAAAATTTGAGCGATACCCTCTCGTTTCATTTTGCTGATGACGAAAGCCCCCAAAGGTGCAAAAAACACCACCACAGGAATACAAGTCAACCAGAGTTCAAAAGCGAGTGGTTGAAAATCATTGGCCACTTTTGTATGAATAAAAACGCCCAGTAGGGTTTCGATGGTCATGATAATTACTGATGAAGGCGTTGCCACTTTTTCACTCACTTGGTAATAAATAGTCATCAGGCAAAAAGTGAAAATATTAATGCCCGTTCCGAAAATAGAGGAGATAATTCCGCCAACGAAACCAAAGGTAATGAGCTTGAAAATATCGGATTTCATCAGGTTTTGGATACTATCAAAAACTTCTCGATGGCTATTCTTATTCTGCAACCACAGGGCAATTCCAAAACTCAGCCAAAGCGAGACAAAAAATAATTTTGCTTGCATCGGAGAAATCAGAGGGGCGACATAGTATGTACCCAACACCAATCCAAAAATTCCTCCGAACGACACATATTTGATATAATTCCAATCTACCTTAATTTTCAAACCCAGAATTAATAAACTGGCGGATGTCATGCCAATACTTTGAATGGCAAATGCAAAGTTTCGGGCTACTTCGGGTGGTATTTTTAATAACAATGTAAATACTGGATAGGCAATGGCAGCACTACCTTCGGGGCTTGCTCCTGCGATAAAAGAACCAAATAACATGGTCAGAGCGGCCGGCCATCGGGTGGAATAAATACCGAAATTATCGTAGCTAATCATGTACCATAGCCATACTGTAATGACTGAAACCAAGAAAAGAATGTACAGCCAAGGTTTTTTAGGTTTAGTATTTATTCTATTTTTCATAGTATTTAGAAATTAACGTTTAAACATACATTTTACAAATTTTTAGAATTTAGAAATTATACCAATCATCACTTGATAATTAACTAATTGGGTAAAATCAACTGATTGTGGCATAGTACTTTTTAGAGCTAAACCATATATTTCAATGTTATCGGTGGCGTTATATTCAATCAGAGTAGAAAGTTGATTTACCGAATCATCAATCGAGTATAGATTTCGGATATTGACGTTGAGTTTATCAAATAAATCATTCTGCCCGAATTGGGTAAAGACATAATTTTTACGGTTGAACGGCAATCCAGAATTAATTGAACGTCCTAAATTCAAATCGGCTAAGTCTCTGGTAACATCAAAGTTATAATTCTGAGCCGTAGTTATTTGCGTAGAAAATCGCTCAAATTGCTCTTGATTATAGCCTTTTCCGTTGTGGTAATACTCAACCTGAAGGGTAGGTCCCCACTTAAACGTATAGGATGCTCCAATCAGCCCCGAAACGAATATTTTATCGTTTTCTGAACCATTCACCATTTCATAATTCAATAGTCCTGTACTACTACCCTGTACTGGATAAAAACGATTAGCTCGATAATCCACTGAAAAGTCTGTCCATAAAACGATGGATTCACTCACATTTTTTTGAGCATAACCACCCAAACGAGTCCTTCCTGCTTCATCAGCTGAGAGAACGAGTCCTTCATTGCTGGAGTTGCCATAATGTTCTACTAAAAAACCGTATTTGCGTTCAAACGTTAGAAATGGTTCTTTGAAAACGGGCGTTTGAGCAGCCCCCACATTCGCAATCAGCGTATAATTCCATGAGCCGTTGGATGAAAAACTAAGCTCCGCAAAATCCATTGGGAACAGTTCAATCTTAGGATTCAGCCTACTGGTATTCACGATGAAAGGATTACTGGGATTAATAAAAATAGATGTTCCAATCTGTTTGTAATACCTACCCGCCTGCACAAAAAATTGATTATTAATTTGCCAACGGGTTTTTAATTCCTGAAAAAATACCTCCGTTGAATATCCTCTATAATTCCAAAAATTTTGCCCACGTGGATATGGATTTTGTGGAAAATCAACGTGAACACGGGGTTTTACCCAAAAATCTAATGTCCTGAGTTTTAGTCTAAATTCGGGTCTGAAATAGATTCCACCGTCGTAATCATTCAGTTTAGCAATCCTATTTTCGGGATTGATAGAACCTATTTGATTGGCAAAGCCCATAGCACGCCCGAAGCCCATTGTTTGCAAAGACCAAGTGAAAGGCTTTCGTTTCAGGGAATCAACTTTCCAGAAAGGGAAAACATCCTGACCGTAAAGGATTAGCAGTATAATAATTATTTTTTTCATTGGTTGTTTAGAGGGCTGTCTTAATATTTTGGATTTCGGATTCATCTAAAATCTTAATAATTAAACATATTGGTCACAAAAGTTTAGGTAGCTATTTTCTGAAAATATGATAAATAATATTCTTTAAGTATTCATTTGCCATTAGTTTATGATATTTTAGAACGCTTTTCTGAGGTAGTTTCCTAATTTTCAAAATCAAGACTACTATTTTTCACTAAATACCATATCCTAAATTCTAACCCCTACTCAATCTAACAATCGTTCTTTTTGAAATTTGGTACTACTAAAAACGGGGAATGAAACACCAGAAATGCTCAAAATCGTTTTATCTTCTTTATTAATCATATCAGTGATTAGAATTTTCGAGAGGTAATCATATCTCTGAGATTTGAACTCTACTTTGTTGTTGTATTCAAAAGTGGCGGTTTTGATGAGTTTATCCGATTTTCCGTAAAATTCGGCTTGTAAACCAAAATTCTCTTTCTTACTTATCCAATATTTTACTTTGGGGTAGGTCACTAAATTATCTTTGGCTTTCAGTTCCAAAATCCAGCAATTTACGTTGTTATAAACGCCATTTGTTACGGTTTCTATCGTATAGTCCTTTGAATAATTGGCAGCCGCAACGTCGGCATTGGCGGCACTTCCCGAAAGTCTCTGACGACTCGAAATCGGAACGGGATTGGTTAATCCTTGCTTGATAAACCACATACTGTTATCACGAATCAATAACTTTTGACCTTCAAATTTTTTAGGCCCCACAAACGAAATGAGCGAGTAAAAATGGCTGTCATTCGCAGAACCTTCTACGGATAGGGTAAGGTCATTTTTGAGTTGCCCTTGCTCTATATTCTGAACTTTCACGTTCCATTCTATTCCTTCGCTACCGCCACGGTAAAAATCTGATTTTTTCAGAGCCTTGACTACCTCTGAGTCTTGCGAGAAAGAGACATTCAATGATAAAACACTGATAATCAACACTAATCCTATTCTTTTCATTATTTTTTCGGTTTAAAATTAATAAATCCATAAGCCTAATACTGAGGCAATAAGCCCAAAAGTAAAGGTTGCCATGGCACGTCTCATATAGTTTTCGTATAATTGGTGGGCTTCCTTGTGCGTAGCTAATTGAAGTTTTGGCCACGTAAAAAAAGTACCATAAAGGGTAAAGCCTGTCATGAAGGTAAGTGCCAATACTTTCCCGATGAGCATTAATATTTCTCTGGGCGTTTGGGGTGGATGCAAAATAACTAAGCCAATACCCGACGACCAAATCAGAAATATGCCCGTATAAACACTATAAAATACACGACTCCCCTGCCCTACGATAAACCTAAAGGGAAATTCATTCTCTTTAACCGTTTTTTTAGCCGAGGGCCAATCGATGAAAGTACCCATAAAAACTGCACCTACCCAAACAATGGTTGCAATTAGATGAATATTTAAAAGCACAATCTTTAACATGACTGATTTAGTTTTAATATGAAATAGGTTTTTTATACGCTTAACAGAATGTGGTTTACAAAAGAGCGTATAAGTAAATTACTGGTCTTTAACAGTTTACTAATTCACTTTCTCGCAAATCACTTGTCGCTTATTATAGTCCTGTTTTTTGATGACAACCGTAACAAGTATAGGCTTTCTTAAAACCTTTAGAGTCTATAAACGACTCTAAATCAAGCGTTTGTCTTGCTGTTTTAGTATTCAATGATTTATTGACTAAGTAAACTTTTAAATCCTGAACTTTCTGAACTCGCTCAAAAAACGTTTCCTTATGATTCCATGCTTCTAAAATGTTTCTTTTATCATTCAGAATGTAATTAGAAGCTCTGTCTAATGATTCTACGTATTTTTTTATTTCGGTAATATCGCTTTCAGAAAGGGTACTTTTTTGTTGCATGAGCCAATCTACTTTCTTGAGATTAATATCGAATCGGTAAAGAGGTCCTAATATTTCGGGAAGTCTTCCGCCCAAGTCTCGTAATCCCCCCGGAACAAGTCGGGTATTGATATTGAACAAAGGGATACTCATGTTGGGATTCTTGAAAGTATTGAGGCTGTCTTTATAATTGGTAATAGTTGCCATCGTCATCAAGAGATTCCAAACACCCAAATCGTCGTAATCTAACAGATACTGACTGGTATAATTCATCAATGAATCATGAACAACAGGGTTATTAAAATTATTCTTGTTTTTCACCCTTTCTTGCACTTGCCTAACCGCCAAATAAAAACCGTAAGCCTTATCATTGAATCCCGTGAGATAAGTAGATTTTTTTGCTACGGTTCTGGCACGTTCCATCATAGCTTCCAACTCCTTTTGCTCATAATCAGGGGTTGTTGTGGGCAATTTAGAGTATAATCCTACGGTACGATTTCCGTTGATTTCTCTGAAAGTCAGGTCTTTATCTGAATAGGTACCACCAATAGCCAATAAGTAAAAAGAATAGTACATTCCTGCCAACTGAAAGTTCTCTAAATCGTTAATACTGGTAAACTTTCCGTCAGCGTATTCTTTTTCTAACTTGCGATAGGTTTTTTCAAAGTTTTCAATGAATTGTGGCGTTGAAGCCCTGATTTCTTTTGAATCAAAATTCAAATTATCAAAGTAAACGGCTCTGATGTCCCTCAGAAATGACTGCGTTTCTTCCGTTCCTTTTATATCAATGTCAGGTTCTTTACAGGAATCACTGATAAAAAAAATGATTCCTAATAAAACCCAAATTATTCGCTTCTTCATCGCTTTAAATAGTTTAGAGAAAATGTTATTAGATAGGTATCACCCCCCAGCCCTTGATAAGAGTAAGGCTATGGTATCACCGTTGTTAATTCTGGTATTAACTCCTTCCAATGATTCAATATTTTTGCTACCCACAAAAAGATTGATATAAGGTTTTACTCTTCCTTCGGGTTCAAAGAGTCGCTCTCTGATGTCTCCGTAGATTTCATCAAGCGTATTGATAAAATCATTTACTCTATTTCCCTCAAATTCGAGGTTATCAATATAGCTGATATACTGCCCAAACTGATTGGGAAATTTAATTTTTACATGAGTCTTTTCCATAATTTTAAATAGTATTTATAAATAAAAGGAGCTAATTAATTGATATTCTCAACGTTGTTATGATACCATTTTGGCGTATGCAATACGCCGCTACACATAATCAAATAATTAATTCCTTATGCTTGAGTTAAACAGTTCTAAATTTCAACTAAATGTTTAATTAACAATAGATTAGCAAAATCCTCTATTCTGTACCATCTATCCTCTATTATCTATTCTCTATTCTCTATTCTCTATCCTCTATCCTCTATCCTCTGCTCAACGAATCCACAATTTGTTGAGCAGCAATCTTACGGGATACCAGAAAGGATGAAACAATAGCTACTACTGAGAATAATGCGAATACCAAGAGTAAGTTTTTAATTTTGAACATCATCACCAAAGGAACTGCTACCGAGGCTACTGGTGGTACAAAAGATATACCCATTACTTGTAAAAGCCCCGCAATGGCAAACAAAATAGGAATCGCCAACAGACAACCTAAGACACCCATGATTAATCCCTCTACGCAAAACAGCTTAATTACCTGACCACGAAGCATTCCGATAGCCCGCATCGTACCGATTTCTTTGGTTCTTTCCGACACCACCATTTGCATCGTGTTCAGTACCGTCAGAAGAACAATAACCGATATAATGATGGTGAGTACCCTGAAAATAATACCAAATAACGTAGTTACTTTTTTATACGATGGCGATAACTCATCCCACGTTTTAGCCTCTACTTGTAAACCTGCATCCGCTAATTCTTCTATTAATTGAGCCTTGACGATTTCGATATTTTCAGGATTTTTCAAGGTGACAATCACCCGTTCGGCTCCGTCAGTATCGTACAAATTTTGGGCTAATGAAAAGTCTGACAAGATGAATTTATCATTGGTAGCTGGATTACCCGTATTATAATCACCCGAAATTTTCACATCTACGGCA
This sequence comes from Arcicella sp., assembly GCA_025454855.1. Taxonomy (GTDB): domain Bacteria; phylum Bacteroidota; class Bacteroidia; order Cytophagales; family Spirosomataceae; genus Arcicella. The sequence goes on along the minus strand of JALONS010000022.1, from coordinate 35,423 downwards.
TTGGCAACGCCGTCTTTTGTAGAAGTGAGTAAAGTAACATTCTGCCCCTTTTTAATTTTTAGCATCGAAGCCAACTCAGACCCTACAATCACTGATGAATTATCACGGTTTCTGGCTCCGAAAGTGACCATTCCTTCTATGCCACTCCTGCCATCCACGTTGGTTTTTATCAGCTTTTGGTCATCTTCGGGAACGATTGCCTCCGTCACGAATATGGTTGAGGCTTTACCGTTGGAGGTTACGCCAAACATTCTGAGCCGAGGGGTTGCCAGCTCCACGTCAATATTCTGTCGCACAACCGCCAGTAATGTTTCCAATTCTTTGGCATTCCAAAGGTATTTTTCTGGTTCTAATTTTCCATTCTGGTAAAACCCTTTTTTGGCAAAAGTGAGATGGCCGAAACGTTCGGCTACTACTGCCTGTCCTTTCAGTCTTGAAAAAATATTATTCAAAAAACCTCCTAAGACTCCCAACGCCACAAATCCTAAACAAACTGTCATGATGGTTACGAAAGAACGCCTGCGATGACGCAGGATATTTCTGTATGCAAATTGTAAGTAATTCATAGTTTTAGTATCTATTCATTAAAAAACCATCCTCAATGTAAACAACGTGATGAACACTGTCAATGATGCGGTTGTCGTGGGTCGAGAATATAAAAGTTGTATTTTTGGTATAATTCAATTCTTTCATCAATTCCAGAATTTCCATGCCCGTTTTAGAGTCTAAAGCGGCGGTGGGTTCATCAGCAATCACTACGGACGGATTGGTCACTAAGGCTCTGGCAATGGCAACCCGTTGCTTTTGACCACCACTCAGATTAGCGGGACGATGATGCAAATGCGTCCCCAAACCTACTTCTCGTAGTATTTTTTCGGCTCGTTTCAAACACTCCTTAGTAGGTACACCTTGTACTTGCAAGGCAAAAGCCACGTTTTCAAGGGCATCCAATACAGGAATAAGATTGTAGTTCTGAAAAACAATACCTATTTCTTTGTTTCGGTATCTTGTTCTTTCGTCGTCAGATAAAGTAGAAACGTCAATGTTATTATACCTAATGTCTCCACTCGTAGGGGTGTCAATCAATGCCAAAAGATTCAGTAGGGTACTTTTACCACTTCCAGAAGGTCCAGCGATGGCGATAAAATCACCTGATTCTATGGTTAAGTCTATTCCTTTCAAAGCTGGAATACGCTGATTCCCAAGTTGATAGGTTTTACTAACTCCCTCAAAATCTATGAGTTTGGTAGCAGAAATTACTTCTTGTATCATTGTTTATTTCGTTAAAATCGTGAATACATGATTTAATTATGCAGCTTGGGCTAAAAGTCCTTCAATGTCCATCATAGAATCTGGAAAATGCGTTGAAACCATCAATCCATTGATTTCTCGCATGGCTGCCGTAGCCTGATGTCCTTTACAAACCAGATGAAGTTTACCATCTTTTTCAGCGTAATACTCAAATCTCATCAAAATTCGGCTTACACTTTGGGCTTCCATGTACATTCGCATTACCACTTTATTGAAAGCAAATAATTGAGCTATGTATTGGATACTCAAATCCAGTGTGATAAGATGCAAGCCATTTTTGATTTCCTCGATAATATCAGGACAATATTCATATAGGAACATTTCACGGCATTTGCCTTGCCAAACGGCATAATTAGCAAAATATATATTTCCAACTACGTTGGTTTCTTCAAAGCTGGTTACGAATTTGTATTCATAACACGCTCCTTGATTGGTATTAACTATAGGCATTTTCCACAGTATTTATATGGGTTGAAATATTAGTAATTTTAGCCAATTGCTCTATTTCTAAAGTAATTGTTTCCTTTATCTGGGCTATGCGTAGGTCTTGGGCAAATACTTTATCCTGTTTAGAGATTACCGATTCTTGGGCATCAAGTAATTGTTTTCTTAGAGTTACATAAAAACCATCTATTTCGATAGACACTTTATTGAAATCCTTTGAAGCTATCAGGCTCAGATGACTAATGTAATCCTTCGGAATATGAATTTTTGAGGTATTAGCCAATTGTATCAACAAAAATTCGATGTAATTTGCCAATAAAATCAAGTTCCATTCACCCGAAAAGCCACTTCCAGAAACACTCGTCAAATCTAAATTCTCCCAGTATTGTTTGATTTCTCCCTTTGCATTGAACACACAGCTATTGATACGTGTCACATTCCCGACCCGATGTACCTCTTGGGTACTGATAAAGAATGGTCCTTCGATGGGCTTGGGATTAAAGACAATTTTACCTACTGCTGTGGGCAATAAATGCTGATGTGGTCTGCAAGCCTGATGGCAATGAATGGCAGCATCATTTAACCCAGCATCTCCAAGGATTTGATTTTGAGGTAAATATTCACTGAACCATAAATCAGTAAGGCTCTCAGACGCAATGGCTACTGATTTTAAAGCACTTAACTCTGAAAAACCATTAATTCTACGGAATGGCCCGTGGTGAAATAATAAATCATCATAGAATTTTGTCTCAACGTCAAAAGGTAACTGTTGAATATTCGATAAATTTGGCGTTTGAGATAATTGCCAATTATCATTTTTGCCCAACTTGATATACGCCTCAAAACAATTCACTTGAAAATCAGAATCTTCACTTTGTACAACGGCATAAAAGGTATTCAGAGAGATTCGGGTAACGATAAATCGAACTCTGTTAGCTTCGGTCTTTGAAATGAAAATTGATTTGTTGATTTTTAAATCTTCAAACGTCCAATTGGGTGAATCTGCTTCTAAAATACCGCAAACTTGTGCCATTCCTTCCAAAATCATGACCGTTGGAAACACATACTGACCTTGAAAAACGTGATTTTGCAAATAAATATCTTCTTGTAAATTGATACTCACCTCCGAGACCACCTCTACTTTGGGAATGTGATGTTTAATATTAGATATAAAACGTCCCAATGGCAAACGTCCTTTGGCATAATTGAGCGTTGGCATATTACCAAAACGTCCTGAAATGATAAGTCTTCCGCCCAAATAGTTGGTATCAGCCACAATTGCCTTGAGAATTTCTACGCCATGAGCCACTGGAATCGCATAAACGCCTTTTTCTTTCAGGGTATCAATGGTATTCAAGGAAACGCCCATACCTGTTTCATCCCAAACTGACCATTCCAAAGTCATACATCTACAATGTGGGTTTTCATTCCCGACACGCCCAATCAGCAAAGCAAGTTGGTCATTTGCCCATGCGTAATCGGCATTGCCGTGCATACCACTTTGGGCGATAATAGAACCGTAACCAATCAATAGTTTCAATGACTGAAGGTTGAGGGCAGACAACACATTTTTAAGCCCTTCTACCTTTACAAAAAGTGTTCTATCAAAATCTTGTGGTTCTAATAAATGTAGAGGTTTGGGGTAATTTACACCCGCACCGTGAATCAGGGCGGTAACATTTCCTAATTCATTGATGGCTTCGGAAATGCCCACAGCAACGCTTTCTTGCAAACATACATCTACCGAAAGGTATTTGTAAACGATATTATTTTCATTTAATTTTCGCAGATTTCCGCTCAGTTCAGCATCTTGTTCTGGTAATGAACGCCCCATGATGAGCAGTTTCGCTCCCGTGCATTTTGCTAAACTAAACACCGACTCAAACGTGATTCCTTTACCTCCGCCCGTAGCTAAAATGACATCTTCAGATGATAAAGCATCTTTAATATCGGCTTTTTGTGGATAGTAAAATTCTAACTCAGATTCTGACCTACCGCCAGCCAAATCAAAGGAAACCTCCTTGTATTTAGTTGCATTTCGGATTTCGCCAATGATTTTTTCAAAAGCAGTATCCTGCTGTTGCATTTCAATACTTAGGGCTGAAACGTTGGGATTTTCTAATTGAAACGTTCTCAAAAGGGGTTTCAAATCTCCCGTGCTGGATTCATCCAATATACCCAACAATACCACTAATTTATGAGCCTTTATTTCGGGTTTTCTCAGAAATTGGACAAAGTCAAACAGCTTTTCAGATGCTAACGATGTATTATATACGAAGACGGAAACATCTCCAATATTTAGGTTGGGAGCTGTCAGTACCGAAGTGAGTAATTTAGCGTGTTCGTCGTTGCCTGCAACCAAAACATTACCTCTGTATTTCTCTATATTGAGTGGGCTTGCTTTTTTGGGCGTTTGTTTTCTTTGGAAAATATGTGACCAATTATGGATATGTTCAAAAGAAAGATTATCTAACGAATTATGTTTAGCAGCATTACCCTCTCCTTTGAATATCACCTTGCTCAATTCTTCAATACTGGCATCTGAATTAGCCAAAATAGAGGCTTCTGAAAACACCATCTGGCTTTTGTTAAACGCCTTCACAACGATAGATAGAATCTCGGTGATTGCTAATGAATTAATGTGTAATTGAGACATCAGTCGGTCTTCAACATTGAGCATTTCAAGGGGCAAATCAATTTTTTTACTAATTACTTCCTTCAAATAACGCTGAACACCCAGAACCGAACATTCAAGATTACCGTCTTGAATATTTTCATGTTCCTTTTCTTGGCTGGGCAAAGCAGCATCTTGTTTCTCGACCGCTCCATACGTAAATGAACTTTCAAAATCGTCTTGCTCACACGGGTTGATAAAAGCATCTAAACGCCAGTTTTCAATATCAAAATGTTTGTAAAATCTATTATTCGATAATTCATCAAAATACACGGTATTTCCTGCCACGTAAGCCAGCGATAATACATTTAATAATCCTCGGATAGAATTACTACCAAAATCAAGCGATACAACCTCAAATTCTGGGTAGTCTTGTAATGACCGTGAAAGAGCATTTCCCGGACCTACTTCTATCAAAATAGGATGCTCATCTTTAATTTTATCAATCGCCTGACTAAAATAAACGGGAGCTTCAATCTGCTCGTACAACATTTGTTGAATATCCGTTTTGTCATCAACTGCCTCTTTTATAACAGTTGAAATCACTTTTTGGGTTGGTGCATTAAACGAAATATCAGCCAAATCAGCTTTAAATTTCACCGCTGCTTGTTTCATCATGGGTGTATGAAAAGCGTGCGACACTTTCAACTGTACATGATGAATACCCAAATTCAAGGCTTGACTTTGTACTTTTTGAATTTCGTCAATGTGTCCGCCTACAACGTAATTACCCGTTCCGTTATAGCCCGTAATGAATACATTGAAATTGCTAATAATTTCATTCAATGTTTTTTCATTACACTTGATTGCCAACATAGCTCCATTTTTTTCACCCAATTCAGACATGGCTTTTCCACGAGCAACCGCAAGCGTAAGTGCATCTTCACTATCTATCACACCCGCCCATGACAAAGCTGAAATTTCTCCGAGGCTGTGTCCGATACCAAAATCCGCCTCTACGCCAAATTTTTCTAACATTTCTACCGATGTCAGTGAGCTTTGCAAAATGGCAGGTTGTGCTACAGAAGTATCTATAATGCCTGTATTAGGCGTTTCGGTGGTATTTTTTGAGGTATTCACCCACGTACTGAATGCTCCGTAGTTGGGATAAATAGGTGCCCCTTGCCCCGGAAAAAGAAATCCGATTGACTGGGTTTTACCCGTACAGTCAAAGAAAACACCTTTATTCACATCTATGAATTTGGTTTTATCTTGTAAGATTTCGCTTTCTAAAATCTCTAAATTTTCTAATAATTCATTGGGAGTTTTAGCGATTACCGAGCCTCGCCAATGACCTTTATCTTCAAATGCCGAAGTCATCGTAGCCGATAAATCTACTAATTCGGCTCTTGAAATATCCCTTGCTAAAACTTTCAAACGAGACACTATCTCTAAGAATCCATTTTTAGCATTTGATGAAATAGGAAAAACCTCACTATCTCTCTGAGAGCCTGACAGTTTTATTACTTTGCCAGAAAGTTTCTTCGCTCTTTTGTTATTTGGAGCTTCCTGCATGGTTAGGTGTACATTGATACCCCCAAAACCCATAGAGGATACCGAAGCCCGCATGGGTACATTGTTTTCCCAAAGTATTGGCTTGGTGACTAACTGAATGATACGTTCATTTTCAGTTAAAATACTATGAGGTGTATTTTTACGAGAAGCGGGAATAATTCCATTTTTCACTGCTAAGGCAGCTTTAATAACCCCTGCTACGCCTGCCGCTGCTTTGGTATGACCAATCAGATGTTTGACCGAGCCTAAAATGGCTGGAGCATTATTTTTACCTGCATTTTTCAAAGAATTGACAATAGCGGAGATTTCCACTTTGTCGCCCGTTGGCGTACCCGTTCCGTGTCCTTCAAACATGGCAACTTCACTGATGTTATAGCCTGCCCGTTCGTAAGCCCGTTCGAATGCCATTTGCTGTGTTTCGGTTTTGGGTCGAGTAATACCGCCACTACCATCAGACGAAATGCCACAACCTTTGATGACCGCATAAATATTGAGGTTTTGAGCGATGGCTTCGGATTCTTTCATCAACACAACAATACCACAACCTTCACCGGGCCAAAAGCCCTCTGATTTGGTGCTGTACACCTCCATTTCGTTCATGGCTAATGCTCCGTTACGAGCAAAACCAATAATCTCAAAAGGGTCAATACTCAAATCTACACCACCTACCAATACTACATCCAAAGAGCCATTGAGAAGTGCGTTACAGCCATTCTCGAAAGCTAATAATGAAGATGCACAAGCTCCGTCAATGGTGAAACCGCCCCCGTGAAAATCAAAATAGTTACAAATTCTTCCACTAATGGTATTGCTCAGTCCTCCTGCCAAGCTGTCTGCATCAGGCTCTGGGAAAGGTTCTTTGTAATTTTTTTCAGCATTGCTCAAAATAACATTTATCTCTTCCTGTGCGTAATTGAGATTTCTGAGTGTTTTTTCAAGCACTTTACGCACATAAGGAAAACGAAGCCTCATGATACCCGAACGACTGAACTCGCCTGTTAAAGAATTACCCAATATTACACCAACTCGGTTTTTATCTAAGCCTTCGCCATCCTCAAAACCTGCATCTTTCAACGCTCCTGCGGCTACATCCAACGCCAGCCAATGGGTAAAATCAGTACGTTCAAAAGTGCTTTTAGACACTTTATATTTCAATCTATCGAAACTATATCCCGTTATTACTGAAGCCGTTTGTGAATATGTTCCATCTACTTGAGATTTATCTTTCGAATAGTAGTCATTCATACTCAAACGTTTGTCAGGAATACGTCTAAATTGTTGGCGTAAGGATAAAATATTGTCCCAATATTGCTCTATGCTATTAGCACCTGGATATCTACAATCCATCCCTACTATCGCTATTCCTTCCTGAGTTTTCATATTCATAGTTTTTAATTGATTGTTTTTTGGCATTATCCAAAAACAATTAGGTTTGTTTAGAGAATTAGACTGAATACATGATAAATCAAGTTTGTATAGTGGTGAAACCTCCGAAAGGTAGAAAATTTCTATAAACTCACTTTATCGTACAATAAATATTGGTAATCATTATCCATCCGAAGTCGGGCTTATTCTGTTTTTGTTTTGGTTCCTACCTCTATGAAGTAGAAACCAACAACTAAACTATTAATTCGCACTAAGTAAGATGGATGAATCAACTTTTGCTGTATGTCGGTGTTATGCGACGTATGGCGTATGCTATACGCCGCTACAAAGCATCTTTTTTCACTTACTTATTGATATACTTATCTATTATTTGGTTAACAAAACACTTGCACTTTTTGGGGTATCGGCATACTCCTCAGATGTTTGGTTGGCAATTACCCAGTCACGAATAATACTTAGGAATAATTGGAAAGAAGGTTCGCCATTGATGTACTTCTCGCCTCTCAATGTTTTTTCGATAATTTCCGTGGCAAATTCATGGCATTCTATCGAACTCTTACCCGTCAAAATCCTTTCAGTAATATCTGATGGATGCGGATTTCCTGCTAATCGCCTCGTATGAGTTGCCAAGAAAGAACCTTCACCTAAACGATAAGCATATTTACCCGATAGTTTTTTCAATAAATGGATTTTCTCTACTGAAACACCCCCAGCATAAGTGGCAGCCAAACCAACACCTGCCCAAACTGCCCCCCGTCTTTCTTCAGGAAAAGCCTTTAGTGTTTCTGCAATTTTGGTGGGTTCACCCGAATTATAAAACCAAACTGCCCGTCCGATTCCATTATCGTATCCTTCTAAGAAATAAGGTTTTTTACCCGCAAATGACCGAGGTACAAACATTTCTTTTAAGGTTTTTTTAGGTTTGAAATAGGCATTGTAAAAACCGATACCGTTTAAAAAAAGGGATTCACCTTCAGAATTAGCTTTTTCTGTAAAATACTCAAAATTATTATTTCTGAATATAGCAGAAGCAATACCTGCCCCTATATACGACATATACGCATGGTTGCGTCCTTCGCCTTCGATGAATTGATACAACCTACTTTTGTTACTGATAGAGAATAAATCTAAGGTAAATAAGCCCATAGCCAGCCCTTCGTGAAAAAAACCAACGAGTTCGTTTGATACCTGAGCAATGGCAATAGAAAGACTTTTTGATAAACCGTATTCCAAAGCAATATTATACGCATTGACAACCGTTTTGGCTACTAACTCTAATCTATCTTGGGCGGGCAAACCTACTTCAAAACCTCGTATTTGAAACTCAGCTTCTGAAAGTGGTAAACCCAAAATAAGTTTCCGAATAATCATTAATTTTTCCATGTTGAAATGATTGGGGGACAAAGTAACAAAGGCACAAAATACTGGTTTACAACACAAACTCGTTTTAAAATGCTACCTACTATTTGTGCCTTTTCTTGTCTTGATACAAGAAAAGTAACAAAAGAAAATCAAGAAATTCCGAAACTCGCCTACGGCTCAAACAGCGGAATTTCAAAAATGGCTTACGCATAATTTTTAAATCTTTGATAATCAATTTTATGCAAAATTTAAACATGCTCTTATTTATAAATTAGGAATGCTACCGTTTACCATTGCTCCATAACTTGGTTCTTTGATGTGCGTTAGGGTATCTTTATAACTAACTTTCCCTGTTTTGAGCGTAGATTGTATTTTCTCTTTAGAAGCAAATACATCCACCAACCAGTAATAACAGCCTCGAGCAGTACAAACGGTCATCAGAGCAATAAACATCGCAAAAACAATGTGTAAACTCATCATGATACCATACACGGCGGCTACACTTGCCCCAAAAATGATTTGTCCTTTTTTAGTGATGGGTGTGGTAGCGGGGTCTGAAATCATGTAAAAAGTAAATAATAAGAATGCAATACCAGACATCGGCATCAAAGCTCCGATAGTAGAGGTGTCCATAATGGTTGTTCTGATAACGGCTTGTAAAAAGAATCCTCCGACCCACGCTAATATCAAAGGGATTTTCTTGGTGAAAACGGCATTTAACAAGCTACCCAGCGTCATAAAAATACAAACTAACAACCAATCGGCCCATCCAGAAGTAGCTTCACTGAATTGATATGGCGGTGCAACACCTACCCAAGGGAAAATTAATAACATTGCTCCAATACCTGTATTTGAGGGATTCAAGAAATGTCGGGGTTTACCGTTGATGTTTACTCTGAATAAAACTTTTGATAGCATGGCAATAGCAGTGGCAAAAACTACTGGCATGATTCGCTCATTGGTAAATAATAACATGGATACTGCCGAGGCAGAAATATGAGCAGGCAACAAGAAATAAACAAACTCTTTAAAACTGCCTTTCATAAATGCTATGGGTCTTTTATTGATTTTAGCATCCAAAACTTCAAAACTAATTTCAAGCGTGTAAGCAGTCAATAAAGCTACTACCCAATGGGCAACGGATTGTTCAAACCCGAGGTAAAAATGCCCAAACAAATTTAAAACTGTGATTGCCGAAGCAAATCTGATGAGTGCTGGCACTCTATTGTCTTTGGTTGTCATGATTTCAAGATTTAGTATTTATTGATATGAGTTATTATTGATGAAAGGTAACGCTACCGTATGCCAACCTGAATTGAGTTTGACATGAGTCAGTGCTATTGTTCCATCGGATTGTCTCCAAGTGATTTCAATATTGTCAATTTTATTTGAGCTATCATTACCCAATCCAAAATGGATTTCACTACTCCGCTTTCCTGTGTGTCCGTTGCCACCATCTACAAAACTGACTATTTTTTTCCCTCCAATGGTGTAAGCCGTCACTTTCGCCCCAACGGCATATTTGGCACTCAGTTTTTGCTTCGGGTCAATCATGACTTTATTATTAGCAGCATCAAGGTTTAGAAGAAGCCGTAAACCTAAAAAGTTATTTTTGTTCTCGCTTCGGTTGTGATACATCCTTGAATCTTCCCATTGCGAAGCCGCCACAAAGTCTAACTTGCCGTCGTGTTCAAAATCTGCCGTAGCAATCCCTCTGGTTACTTGAATGTCATCTACGTCTAAATTAGATGAAATATCAAAATATTTACCCGACTGATGTTTTACGAAAAACGGAATGTGTGAATGCCCTGAAATATCATCGCCTTGATTGATTTTGGGCCAACTTTCGGGATGAGCCAAAAACTCATCGTGTCCAGTGGCTAATTCCTGTAATTCGGGCCAGCGGTTTACTTTTCCTTTTCTAAAACCTGTTCCTTGTAATGCTTCAGGCACACCATCATTATTGAAATCACCTAATCGTGCTTCCCAACCCCACGAACTTCTTGATAAACCAAGTGATTCACTTTTATTCACAAACGGAGCGATTCCCTTGCTAAATGCCTCACGGTCGCCTGTGTTGATGAATGCGTAGTGACTTTCGTGGAGGGCATAGTCATCGGCAATATTACTTACGTAGATATCTAAAAGTCCATCACCATTTATATCCCCGAAATCAACCCCCATGCCCTTGAAAGAATCTCTACCTAAAACACTCGAACGGATAGAGAAAAATCCTTTAGGACCTTTTAGTTCCTGAAAAGAAAGCCGTCCTTTAGAAGATTTATTCAATAAAAGTTTATCAGGGGCAAAATCATTGGCGATATAAATTTCAGGGAGCATATCCCCGTTTAAGTCGGCAGCAGCTACTGCCAAAGTCCAATCGTATGGAAATCCTAAGCCTTTCAACCAATCTTTTGATTCTTTATAAATGGCTTTCCCATTTTTGACCCCAGCCCATAAAAATATACGATTGACGGCACCGTTGTCTCCTCTCGACATCGAATGTTGCATGACTTGGTCTTTATCAGTAGCGTCTTTTTCATATAATTTTGAACCATCTGGGAAATAATTGCCAATAAAAATATCATCGTGTCCATCACCATCAAAATCCGCAATGGTACTGGTAGTAGTAAACCATTTCTCAACGTATGGATTCAATTCTGCCTCCGCAAAACCATTTTCTGTTTGATAAAAAATGATAGGCGAACGACCTAAATAATTTACTAAAATGTCCATTTTACCATCTTCATTAAAATCATTAGCCAACGTACCCGACGGGGGCATTGATTCAGGATGATACGGTAATACTTTAGGATTCAACTGAAATGGTTTGTACCTTTCTCCTGTGCCTTTGGCTGGGAACACCGAAACTGTATTGTATCTCGGATCAACGTGGATAACATCATTCGGTAGGTTGTCTCCATCAAAATCTGTGACGTTTACGGCGGCTCCCACCACTGATACCCAAGCATCTATTTTTTTATACTGTGGGTGTACTTTGTGTATATCCATAGGGGTTATGCCTTCTGGTTTGTACAAAATACTTTTCTCAAACTTAAATTCTTTTGCTAACTCTTCTCGTTCTTGATATGAAATAGAACTCGGTACGGTAAACCCATAAAGCACTATTAATAAAGCTACCGCAATCAACTTGGGCAAATGTTTCATTGTTTTTCAGTTTAGATATTTGACACTATTATTTAACTTACATACTGGCAGCACACTTTTCTACAAAATCTACAATATTAGGTTTTGAGATATGCTCCATTGTGAACGCATGAGTATATACGTCTCCGTTGGCGTGATGATATTTTGGCAAATGATATTCATCTATGATACGCTGATGAGGTGCTTTAAAATACACGCAGGGAGCATATTGATTAAAAACCGTAGGAATTCCCTTTGCTTCAAGCTGCTTGTTTAGGAAACTCGCTTTTGATAAAATCTTCTTAGTACGCAATACCATATTATCATAGCCAATACTTTTTAGTTTGGTTAATACAATAAAAGGTGACAAGCCATCTCTTGAACCGGGAATGGTAGTGTCTAAAGAATTATAATCACTCACAAAAGAGTATTGTACGGTTTTAAGGTTATTTTTTCTAATCAGGAAAACAGAACTTGGAAAAGGTACCCCCAATCGTTTATGAAAACTCACCGAAATACTATCTATCTCAGGAATACTAAAATCAAGTTTTATTTCTTCTGCATCAATAAAGGGCGTAATTAATCCTCCGAGGGCTGCATCCAAGTGAATGTGATAGCGTTCTCTCGGAATTTTATGCTCATGAATGATTTTGATTAATTCTCTTACGTCGTCGTAAGCTCCTTTAGAAACTGTGCCAGAGGCAAAGCAGAAAATAAATGATTTTTCACGATTTTTAGATAAATAATCACTGAATTTATCCAAATCCATTTTACCGTATAAATCAGCTTCAATTTCAACCATTTCTTTCACTCTGAGCAAAGAAACCGATTTTCTTATGCTGGAATGGGCTTGGTTTGAGGTTACTAAAATACCCTGATTATTGAGTTTTAAATTGGCTAAGTGAACAGCTTGAATATTAGAAATCGTGGAACCACTGGTTGTATATCCCCAGATGTCATCGTGGGATATTCTGAGGTAATCTGCCATCAATAAGATAAGCTCACGCTCATAACCTAAAGTATGTATTTGCCCACCGAATCCATCAAAAGGGTCGCCTAAATTATTAAGAGTATGTTTTAATAAACTGGCAAATCTTAAACAATCACTGGTAGATTGGTTTATTTGAAGACCGAAACACTTGCCTCTTTCTTGTGTAAAATGGCGTTCCAGTTTTTGAATTTCTTGCTTATCTAAAGTTAAAGTATTGCTTTTCATTGTTAAATAGATTTGGGGTTAAAACACCTCACTGTATCCGATAAAACATTTATTACTACTGAATATTCACGATTGATGCTTATTTTGATTGAAGCCTTTAAGTATAAAGACACAATTATTTAAGAATTACGATTGATTCGACTTACGATTGTTTATCTGATTATCAATAATTTATCCGTAAATCTTAATCGCTGGCGAACCAATCGGATTAATCGTAAATAATTTATGCTGAATACTTAGCATTAATTATCTGATATATCTATGGATTTTGGCAATTTGGGCGTATGTGATACGCCCTTACAATATGCCTACAATAGATGTAATATCAATTAATCTGGTCTTATTGCTTATAATCAATCATAAATTACTGACGAGACGATAAGGCTCTTACTTTAAAATCATGAATCACGTCAATCGTAAATGTTTAGTGTTTGGGAAATCTTTACACTATTAATTGGTGTTGAAATGAAATCTGTTATGGCAGTTATTCAGATTTATCTTTGGCGGCAAATTATTTCGGTTGAAATCTGTAAATTTATACTGTTGGAAGTGTTTATCTGATTCAGGGTAGAAGTCCTTTCATCAGTGCGTCAATAGGCACCTATATTTTGAATGTTCTTTAAAACAAATCGTTTAAATCACTTCAATAACAAATTTCAAAATCGTATAATGATGATTAATTCATATTGTTGGCAAACGCATCCAATAGAATTGAGGTAATAATTTAAGTTTAGAGGGTACTCCGTTACAACTTTGAGAAGGTTATAACGAATAATAAAGTAACTACATAATATTCAGAAATAGGTATGAAAATAAAGAAGTACCTTATGTAAATGATGTTTTCTGTTGTTTACTATGATTGAATGACGTTCATCAATGCTTAGTCCTGTTGATTTACACAGAGGGTACTTCTATCAATGGATTTGATTTTTATAATTTTGCGAGGTCTTCTTCACAAACTTTCTTCAGTAACGACAGTCCTTTTTCATTAACCAATCGCATTTCTTTTCTGAGGTCAGTCAAATGAGCAATAATATTGGCAGGAAAGTCCATTTTTACCTTAAACTCTTGTCTGACATAAGTATTATTATCTCTTTCGGTAAAATAATAATTAAATTCAGGTTTTGCCTCATAAGGTACAGTAATATTACACTTGATTTTTACTGCTTTGTTTTCTTCTAAACCAACAATTTCTTGATAGCCTTCGCTGGTTTCCTGAACACCAACCCAGTGAAATTTAGAACCTACTTGCCCATCCACGGCGGTAACGTTAAATTTCTGCTGAGGGTCAGTAAGTCTGAATGGCGACCAGCTTGGATAATTTTTAAAGTTTCTAACCTTGTTGTACACAACATTGGCGGGGGCATCAATTTTTTGTTCAGAAACGATTACGATTTCTTTTTCGTCGGCTGACACCACGTTTAAAATGGCTACTGCAACAACGATGATGCCTACAAAAATTCCTAAATATTTAAGTCCTTTTTTCATGATTTTACTGTTAAGCGTTAAATTGTCTTAAATGATGATCGATATGTTTGTAATTATATTCTCCAACTTGCGTTTTAGTCATTTTGCCAAAAAATGGATGTGAGAAACCTTCGTAGTCAGCCTCACTTTTCTTGTCATATTCATTAATCAAATTAATCCATCTGGCTTTGTTATTAGCAATGTAACCAGTCTCCTTAATCTTGAATTCAGGGTGGGTTGGTTCATTTTGTTTAAATGGCTTCTCATCTTTCAGAAGGCTTTTAAGCGACATCTGACCAAAAATTCTTCCAATCAATAATCTATCGTAGCTCTTTATACGTAAGTACATTTCTTCAGTTTTGATACAATGTACAATCATTTGGTAAACATTCATTTTACCCCAATTTGACGTACTGTTATCAGTCAATTTTTCAATACGACGAATTAATTCTTCTCTAACTTGTTTATCGAATACGGATTTCATGATATTATTTTGTTTAATGAGTTGTGTACTAAGTATTGGGTAATGGGTATTAGCAATGTCGGTTATTATTTTGAATCTATTTCAAAAACCCTTTATCTATAAAGTAGTATTTTGCGATAAAACCTTCATTACCCAACACTTAGCACGCAACTCAGAGTGGAAAGATAAGTGCTACTCTACTGAGCGAAAAGCGATTTGCAGCAAAGAGAATTAAGGTATTATCTTTGCAAATCCTTATCAGTTGCGTATTATTACATTGGAATTACATCTCTAATCTCAACATTTCCTCCTATCTCTAAGATTGGAGAGCCTTTTGCCAATTGCAAAGCCTCTTCAATATCCTGAGCATTGATAACCATATCACCTGCTAATACTTCTGAACCACTCAAATGAAGGCTATCTACAAAGCTACCGTCACTTTTTAATAGTTTACCTGTGTATCCTAACTGATTAGTACCTACAAACTGACCGTTCTGTGCCAAGCTACCAATCCATTGTCCCCATTTTTGACTTTCTACTTCTATTTCTTCAGCTGTAGGCTGGTAATTAGGATTAAAGTCGTAGCGAAAAAATAATTTGAACTGTTTCATTGTTTTAGAATTTTAGTTAAAAAAAAGTAATTATTATAAATGTTTTTGTTGCAAAATTTACATAGGAATTACGTCTCTGACTTCAACGTTTCCTCCGATTTCCAAGATTGGAGAACCTTGTGCTAAAGACACCGCTTCGTCTAAATCTTGGGCATTAATAACCATATCGCCAGCCAATACTTCCGAGCCATTCAGGTACACATTATCTACAAAACTTCCATCACTTTTGAGAACTCTCCCCGAATATCCTAAGTGATTCGTCTCGACAAACTGACCGTTTTGGGCTAAACTTCCAATCCATTGTCCCCATTTTTGCCCTTCTACTTCTATTTCTTCGGCAGTAGGTTGATAATTTGGATTGAAATCGTAGCGAAAAATTAATTTGAATTGTTTCATTGTTTTGAGGTTTTAAACTGGACTTTCAGCTGTTCCACTGGTCGTCCAGTTCGATTTATGATTTACTTTGAATTTGTAATTGTATATAAGTCTTGTACACTGCCAAGTCCTCCGTGTTGAGAAATTATCTTGCTAACTTTCAAGTTCTTTTCTTTGATGTAATCCAAGAGATATTGGGCATTATTCTTGATTTCAACCTTTGCTTTTTCGGTAAATCCTCGTGGAGTATAGCCTTTCCAAACACTCATGAATGTTCCACTCCAGAGTTGGTCAGCTTGTATCACCACTTCTTCTTCTGGTAAGTAAACTATTACCATATCAGCCGCATGAGGGGTAGCCGTAGTTTTCTTAGGATTCAATCTATGGATTTGTATTCTTCCGTTTTCCAATACGGTAACATCTTTAACAGGATGTACCACTGGTTTTTTCGGATTTAGGGCAAATTTATCCTTGTTGAGGCTGTGGTCGGTTGCCGCTACCTTATTCAAAAATGAAACGCCTTCTTCTGCTATGTAAACGTTACTGGTTTCTGTGAGTCCTTCTCTGATTCCAGCAAAATGGTCGTGATGGCAGTGCGTTGAAATAATACCTTTGATATTGTTTTCATTAAATGCCTTCTTAGCTGCATCAATTAAACTCCGTGTCCAATCCTGATTCAAGGGTGTATCTACTAAATATAAGCCCCCAGCGGTTTTTATGGCAACATTCCAAAGTCTATTATCAGGACGACCGATAATCTTAACCGTTGGCGAAACGTATTGTGGCTCAAGTTTGAACTGTTTTAAATCCATCGCTCCTAAATCTACGGCTCCGTCATTTACGGGTTCGGGCCAACCAATATTCCATGCGTTCCATCTCATCAAAAACTGAGAGTTATAAATACCTATTTTCGCCTGAGCTTCGTCGTATGGTATAGGGTCTTTTACCACTTCTGGATTGAAGAAACTATCACTAAATACAGGATTGACTTTGATATTCGAGAGAGTCTCTTTTCTTAATAGATTTTTGTTATGATAATGCTCCAAAGTTGTTGGGAATTGTACACCATTTACTTTAGTCCAATTCTTGAATACTACCTCATACTTTACATTTCCTTGTAAGAAATCTACTTCATCAGTACTTACCTTAATAGGTAGCTTAGTCGTTTTATCAAAATATACTTCAAAAGCAATATTGGTATATTTATCATGATTGAAGCTCAATACCAAGTTCTTTGTACTAACATTGTCTTTATTTTTACTCTGAATAATTTTTAGTAATTGAAGTGGATTAGACATCATCTGGATTTTAAGATGAGCTTCTAATTCTGTTGAAAATAGTGAAAAGGGAGCTACATCATTAAAGTAGTATGACTTCCAAATGTATTGGTCGGAGGTAGAACCTACTTTATCCGAAATAAAAATATTGGGACCTGTGGTTTCATAATAGGCTGGATGATTAAATTCGCAATAACTATAATCCATTTTCAATTTTCGGGCAGATAGGTTAGAAAAGCATTCGTAAATATACTTGTTACTAACCAAAGGTGATGGCAACGTAGGAATGTCCTGTTCGTATTCATAACTGATTCCCTCTACTTTGAAAGACATCGTTTTGAAGTCTTTAATGGCTTGGCTGCTACCTGCTACTGTGTTTAATATTTCAGTCAGCTGAATTTCTTCTGAGGGAGTGCTGACTTCGTCTTCTTTTTTACATGCTATAACTAAGAAGATAACTACGATTAATGAATAAAATAATCCTTTCATTGTTTTAGAGTTTTTTGTTTTTTTGAGTTAAATAGTTAAAGATTAAAGACTTTAAGTTTTCTGGTTGAAAATCAAGACAAGGAAATTCCCTGATGATATTAGCTTATATCATCTCAAAAGGCTTGTCTTTGTACCCTGAAAACGGTTATTATTGTCACCCTATGGTATATACGTAATATACTAAAAGCAGACTATCTGAAATATAGGTTCTATCTATAAATACTTATTCTTCCTAATTTTTTCAATCACTTCTTCAAAACTTTGGAACGGTATAGGTTTCTGTAACCATTCAATATAACGAATGTCGGTATTTTGGAGTTGCGAGGCTCGATAGGCACTGGTGAAAACAATATTAACCATTTTGTCCTCACCAGTTTCTGCCAGATACACAATGCTTGATTCTTGATTTAACTGAACATCCAAGAAAACAACATCTACTTCATAATTGATACTTTTAAGATAATCAAACCCTTCTGTTATGGTATCAAAAGTATCTAAAACGATTATACCGTCTGTTCTCTTGACAAAATTGACCAATAAAAGGCTTCCCCATGGTTCATCGTCTATTATTATACATTTTAGTTCCATTTATAAACCTATTGGTAATTTTATTACATACAAATCAAAAATATCAAGCTACTCAGTGGTACTTACGAAGACTAACAATAACCTGAGGAGGTAGTCATACCATACATACCATGCTTTGTAGATTTATTACCGTTCAATACAGCAATGATTTTCTTTTGTGATTGTAATGTTTGAGTGAGTTGATTTTTCATGTTATTAATTGATTAGAGTTGTTGTTAACTTGATTCTTTAAACTTTTTTCCTTTTTTGTTGATTCAAAGGTATATAGAAAAGAAAAACGAAAAATTTCTTTTAGACTTGTTTCAAGATAATTTCGATAGAATTACTAAATCTCTTCGACATTATATTATTGGAATCGACAAAAACATCACATATTCAGTTTAATTTGGATTTCTACTCTAAACTTTGTGTCTGTATTTATCACATTTAGTGTATGTTTTTGAGGATATAGTAACTCTAATCTTCTTCGGGTATTTATCATACCTAATCCACCCGATTTAGGTGTATCAACTCTTCTATTGGTTGTTACATTATCATTTTCTACCGTGAAATACAGTATTTCATCCAAAAACTTAACATCAACCGCTATATGTAATGCTTCACCTATATTGGCTCGCCCATGCTTAAAGGCATTCTCTACGTAGTTGGTTAGTATTAAAGGAGCAATTACGTATTTATTAAATTCTCCTTCTTGGGAATAGCGTATCCTCACTTTATTTCCACTTCTCATTTTTTCTAAGTCAATATAATCTCGTATGAAATTAATTTCATGCGTCAAATCAACATAAACATCCGCAGAATTGGAAATAATGTATTTTAGGAGATTAGACAAAACGATGATTGAATTGGCAGCCGATGAATCCTGATTGACCACCTGACTATAAATACTATTCAAGGAATTGAATAGAAAGTGTGGATTGAGCTGAGTGCGTAGAAAATAAATCTCTAACTCCGTTTTTTCTTTGGATACTTTATTGATGTTAGCCGAATAAACCCCAATAACACGACTAAATTTCAACAGAAAAGGTAGTAATGTCAAACTCAAAATCATATTCAACTCAAAAAAGAAATTTTTATCTTTCCAAATACCTATCACACCGTTTTTTACATAGCCCTGAGCGTATTGATATAGAAATGATTTCGGAATGTAATAGGCATTATTTAAACAAACTGTAAAAGTTGCGAGCCTAAATAATAAAAAGACGTAAAAGAGCAATAATAGCAAAATCAAACCCAGTAAAAATGTTTTTGCTGAAAGGAGTCTTGGAAATACGCAGTAAGTCATTCCATAATACATCAGTGAAGCACCAACTACCTCTGAAAAAGCCGCAAATACTTTACCCGTTAAAGGCATATTGGTGATAACCGATAATCCAGCAAAAGATCCAAAAAATAACCAAAAACAAATATGAATCCATAGTCTTCTGGACTGAGGGACATTCTCGAGGGGATAATAATTATAATACCAATCTAAAAATTTAGTCATTGTTAATTTATGGGCTTTATGCGTCCTATTAATTCTTCCTTATATTGTGGGCCTACGGGTATTTCAAGTTTATTCCGTAATTCTAAAAGCCCACCGATATGGTCGTATTTCCGAATCTGAAACAAACTCACAATATAAGACTTATGAATCCGCATAAAACTTGATTTTGGCAAAACTTGCTCTTCCAGTTTCTTCATGGTCAAATGGGTAATAATAGTGCCTGAATCTGTGATTATTTTTACATAATCTTTAAGACCTTCTATCGCCACAATTTCATCAAAATCTACTCGAATAATTTTTCCACCTTCTTTTACATAGATACTTGAAATAGAATATTCAATCTCATCGTCAAAAAGTATATCTTTCTCTTTGGGGAGGAATGCCTTAGTGTCAATCTTATCTAAAACCTTATTCACAGATTTGATAAATCTATCTAATGAAACTGGTTTCAATAAAAAATCTACAATATCTAAGTCATACCCCGTTACTGCATGACTTGGTTCGGCGGTTATCAAAATAACATAAGGTTTATATCGTAAGCATTTTATTAAATCAATACCTGTAATATCGGGCATTTGTACATCTGTGAATAATAAATCAATTGGATTTTCGCTCAGGTAAGCTAATGCTTCGAGAGGATTAGTGAAAAAACCTTTGACCTCTAAAAAAGGATTTAAAGATGCATACGTTCTTAATAATTCAATTCCATGATTATCGTCTTCAATAAATACACAAGAAATTTTAGGCTTAGTTGATTCCATCATTTTTTTGGGTTTAAAAGTCTTCTCTACTTCATAAAATTAAAATGCTAAAAACAGTGTTCGCAGCGAAAGAATGTATAAGAATAGATTTAGGAAAGTTTAATAAGAATAGGTTATAATTTAATAATCAACTACAAAATGAACATTGCATATCATATTTTTATCTTCCAGAATATCACTAAATGCTAAAATCAAGCATTTCTTTACAAAATATTTAAAAATACTTATTTTATATTTAATTGATTTAGGTTAATCATTTTTAAAGTCATCTGAAATTACAAAAGCTGAAAAACAGATTTAGAGAGTAAATATAAACGTCGTATTTCTAAAATCAATAGTAACACTAATTATTTAATGAATGCCTAAATGCTCATTTTAATATATCTTTTAGTTATTTTACGGCTCTTGAAATGTCATCTGTCTATAAAGATACAACTTTATTATATACTAATAATATTTTCTAAATTTCGTCTCGCTCTACCTTATTCCCAAAAATTCTGCTTATGCCTGAAATTTCTTATCAATTATTGATTTCCTACTAATTAATCATTCAACATGCAAATTGCCCATAAAAACATTATTCTCACAGGAGCCGCATCGGGTATTGGTCGGGTTTTATTAAATCAACTTGTTAATTTTGAAGGAGTTAGAATTTTAGCCGTAGATTTGCATAACGTTGAATGTACTTCAGAAAAAGTATTGCATTATACTTGCGACTTATCTCAGCAAACGGAAATAGATAAAATGTTTGCCTTTGCCGTTACTCAGTTCCAAACCATTGATATTTTTATCGCCAATGCAGGTTTTGCTTACTATGAACAAATTAGTCAGCCCGATTGACAACGAATTGAACGCATTTTTCAAGTAAATGTCTTCTCTCCTATTTATTCATTCCAAAAAATGAAAGAATTAAACGTAGGTAGAGAATATTTTGTATTGATGACTGCCTCAGCGATGGCTAAATTAGCAGTTCCGGGATATGCCCTTTATGGTGCTACCAAAGCCGCCCTCGACCGCTTCCAAGATGCGTATCGGTTTGAGAATAAGGACTTAGGACATCTATCTTTGATTTATCCTATTGCTACCAAAACCAATTTCTTTCATAACGCCAATCCAAAAGCTACACAAGTCCCTCCTACTCCTTTTCCAGCTCACACCCCCAACGAAGTTGCTTTGGCAATGATTGAGGGTATCTTACACAACAAAAAAAATATTTATCCCTCCAAATTGTTCCAAATTGGGCGATTTTTCCAAAAACTATTTGAAGTCATGGCTTCGCCTTATCAATTTTTTTACGGGCGAGAACTAAAAAAATGGCTGTACGAAAAAAAATAAAAAAATATTTTCAATGATTTTTCATGCCAGTTTTGTGCTGACTGTAAAAAAAACACAATAACCGATACCAAAAGCATGATGGTATTTTCTACGAAAAATTATATAAAAAAATCTTGAAAAGGAGGTGTGACTTTCCTGAAATACCACCGTTAAAACATTGGATACAGAATAATACAACCTACTTATGAAAGAGGAAAAGACTTCTGGAATAAGTAATAGAATTGGTTAGCAAATCCTTTGGCGGAAGGAAACGCTAACCAATTCAAACCCAAAAACATTAAAAATAATGATTCAAAAATTGTGTGGCGGCACAATACTCAGAATCGTAATTTGTCTAAGAAGTTGTTAAGCAGATTAGCTAACGGGATAACCCGAAACCATGAAAATTGCCCCATTGTTGAAAAACTTTGGGGTTTTCTTTTATTTGGCATGAAACTTGACAAATGATAACATTTCAAAAAATCAGCGTGAATTTAATTTTCGTGTCGTTTCCGAGGCTTACACCCACAAAACAGGTTTTTTGCTAACCCGCACATTTCTAAAAACTTCCATTTTTTTATCTTCAATTTTCCTTTAAAAAGAGCTTTCTGGCATAATCTTTGAGATATTATTATCACTCAGCAACATTCCGCCAAATGTTAGGATGAGAAAAGAACTTTGCTCCTGTCTAAGTGGCTTTGCATACTTTTTCCTCTTTGTTTTAATCCTTATATTTTTCTCGGCGTTTGTTCTGACGGTTCAAAACGAATCATTGTGTCATTTTGTGTTTGTAACAAATACAGAATCAAGATACTTGAATAGGTGAAACCGCCATTTTACTTATTCACTTTTGAATGTAGTCCGCCAACTACGTTTTTTAGGGTAACTGAGCCGCCACTTAGTTGCCTTTTTAATCATTAATTTTTAAAACTTTTCCGCCAAGTACCATGAGACAAGATTTCAACCTTTCATTGTTTGCTTCGCAGAGATAAGAAGGTGGAGTGTTGTCTTTTTGCATTTATGTAAAACCAAATGAAGCAAACGGAAAGTAATGCGACCATTACCATTTAGGATAATTGTTTTCAAATAGTAATAGTCCTCAAAAATATTCAAGCCCATCAGTGCTTGCGGGATGCCATCCCGAAAGATAACTACTTAGGCGGATTGCGTAAAGGCTCGGAGCTATGCACCGAGTCTTTATTTTTACTACTTTACGCAAAGACTAAAAAAAGAAGGTCAGAAGTAGAAAATTGTATGCGAAATCCAGCTCATTTTCTCAAAATATTACAACAAATAAAATTCTGTAATCTTAATGAATTATCTACGATTATAATATAAATCTCACAATAAACGGAGTAGAATATCTTAAAATCATGTTTTAAATCAGATTTTAATGGGTTGAACGCTAACTCTAAAAAATTCGCACTAAATTTTTTAGAGTTATCAGGCATATTTCTGTTTTTGTGTAATTCTTGGAAAATTTATATGTCAAATGTTTTTTCATTCATGAACGTATGTTAATTTTGTAATGTCAAACAACGGAATTATGGCGGTAATGAAGTTGCAAGACACGATTCGAGGAGAGTTTTAATTTGAAGAATTATGGCGGTAATGACTTGAATTAAAATTTTCCACAAAGAATCAAAAACGTAAGGAAGACAAAAATTGCCTAAGAAGATTTTAAATAATCCTAAGTCCATAAAAAATTATAAAAACCCTTGAATTGGCGGATTCAAGGGTTTTGCTTTTTATTATCCTATCAAAAAGACTAAAACATACAAAAGACAGGGAAATCTTTACGACCTTTGTAGTATAATTATTTAATTTACCATTCGTAGATATGTCAGAAGAAAACAAACCTGAAGGTTTTAAGAAATCGGGAGGGAATAAAAAACCATTTTATAACTACTTTAATCAAGCTCCTAAAACGGATAATAAAGATATTGTTTTTGGGGTTCAATCGGTACTGGAAACACTCAGAGCAGGCAAAGAAATAGATAAGATTTTAGTGCAGCGTGAATTGGGTAGTTTAGAAGTATTAGAATTTGCTCGTTTGAGAGGCGTACCCGTTCAGAAAGTTCCTACCGAAAAATTAGACCGTATCACTCGCAAAAATCATCAAGGCGTTATCGCATTCGTTTCTGCCATTAATTACGCAAAACTCGAAAATGTGGTAGCGGATGTGTACGAAAAAGGAGAAGTGCCACTTATTTTAATCCTCGACCGCATTACAGATGTGCGAAATTTTGGAGCAATTGCCCGTACCGCTGAGTGTACAGGTGTACATGGCGTGGTTATTCCTACAAAGGGAGCAGCACAAATTAATGCTGATGCCATGAAGACTTCATCAGGAGCGTTAAATTTTCTTCCCGTTTGCCGTGAAGATAACCTTTTGATGACTGTAAAATTTTTGCAAAACTCAGGTATTCAAGTAGTTGCTTGTTCTGAAAAACTATCTAAGAATATTTACGACATTGATTTTACGATACCAACGGCAATCATTATGGGTTCTGAAGAAGACGGAATTTCGGAAGAGCTACTTCGTTCAGTTGATGAATTAGCCACTATTCCGATGGCGGGTAAAGTTGGTTCATTAAACGTATCAGTAGCCACAGGTGTAGTGTTGTATGAAGTTTTGAAAAAAAGATTATAACTTAAAACGATGGTCAGCATTTAGATACTAACGTTAATAATTAGAGATAGCACATAATCACTGAAAATTAATCTTTGTACACTATTTTACTGGAAAAAGCTTAAAACCTTAGCTCAGACGCTAAGGTTTTTTTTCTGAATTCTCGTTGCTTTGAATTTTATAAGTACCGTATAATCAATAAAATAACCGTTCACTAATTCATCACTTGTCATGGATTTTATTTTCACAAACTTATCCTATCTTTGAATGAGCAAAGTTCCGAATTAGAGTATATTTATTTTTTGCAAGTAATTCATTCACAGCATATTGCGTTTATGCGTAAGCAATTTTACGAAATCCTGCTGTCTGAGCCGTAGGCGAGTTTCAGGATTTCTTGATTTTCTTTTGTTACTTTTCCTGTATCAAGACAAGAAAAGTAAGAAGATGCGAAGAGATATTTTGTTTTTTCGATGAAAACCAAATAAAACTTTTGAACACATCATAACTATCAGAAATCATTGTTCAACTAATTCCCCAAAAATATTTTAATTCAAAGATACATTATGAAAAAAATATGGTTCGTACTTCTTTTTTCCTTTATCACAATCACACTTACTGAAGCTCAATCTTGCGGATATTTATTAATGACTAACAACGCCGAAGTTGAGATGTCGATGTATGATAAGAAAGGTAATTCTTCTGGCAAAGTAATCTATAAGGTTATTTCAAGTAATGGTACGGAAGCAAAAGTAAACTCTAAGGTTTTTAATGAAAAAGGAAAAGAACTTACTACCGCCGAAGGAACGTACAAATGTGATGGTAAGAAGTTTGCGGTAGATATGCGGGCAATGCTTCCTGGCGAACAAGCCAAAAGCATGAACATGAAAGACATGGAAGTAAAAACTAACGATGCTACGTTGTATTATCCGACTAATTTGAGTGTTGGGAGTAGTTTACCTGATAATGAATTTGTGGCTGACACCTACACGGGAGGCATGAAAATAATGAGTATGAATCTGAGAGTAACCGACCGTAAAGTAGAAGGAAAAGAAAACATTACCACGCCCGCAGGCACTTTTGAGTGTTATAAAATATCGAGTAATCAGAACGTGAAAGCGATTTTTAACATCAGTATGCAAACAATTGAATGGTTTTCTCCAAACGTGGGCATCATCAAAACCGAAACATATCGCAAAGGTGATTTAGTGTCATCAACTTTGATAACCAAAATTGTCAAATGATTTAAAGATTTGTTACCATAAATTAATATTCCTTAAAGCCTGATACTGTTAGCTTCAGGCTTTTTTATAGAAATCAAACCAAAGTAAAAAGGACATCACTAAAAGCGATGCCCTTTCCCGTCTTACCTCTAAACCTATTTAACTATGAAAAATTTATCTCTAAAGTACCCAATTTCTCCCTTTCTGTCTTACCTCTAAAGCTATCGGGCAACGCTTGCTTAACTATGAAAATTTCAAATTTAACAACCAATCAAATATTTCATCATCCATAACCTCAACCTTGAAATGATTGGTTTTCAAAAAGTGGCGTCTCCAAAGGAAACGCCCTTTCCCGTCTTACCTCTAAACCTATTTAACTATGAAAAATAACTGCACTAATCTATCTAAAACGCCCAATTAATGCTTTTCCGTCTTACCTGTAAAGCTATCGGGCAACGTTTGCTTAACTATGAAAAATAACTGCACTAATCTATCTAAAGCGCCCAATTAATGCTTTCCCGTCTTACCTGTAAAGCTATCGGGCAACGTTTGCTTAACTATGAAAAATAACTGCACTAATCTATTTAAAATAAATAATCAAATACCACAACGTCTATAACTCTATCCTCGAATTGATTACTTTTAAAAAAGTGGCGTCTCCAAAGGAAACGCCCTTTCCCGTCTTACCTCTAAACCTATTTAACTATGAAAAATCTCTAAAACTAATGTTATCAATTTCATTTACCCTTTCTTCGCTGTCTTATCTCTAAAGCTATTGGGCAACATTTGTCGGGCAACGCTTGCTTAACTATGAAAAATCTCTAAATTTAATGTTATCAACTTCTACATTTTTCACTCCGCACAACTTGTAATTTTCTACAACAGATTAACATTTCGTCTATCCAAAAAGTTCCACTTTTTTCTGTTTGTCTGTTATATCTTTTAAACGTTAAAGTATTTCGTAAGTCACACTATTTTGAAAATATTTTTAAAAATCTTTCTTAGAATTATCTAACTATTTTTTTACTACTTTAACGATGCAAAGTTCTGCAATATTTTTCGACTTTCCAAATTTTTCTTGCAAATGTCTGAAACCAAACAATTGTAAATACCTAATAATCAGCATTAAATATGTTGATTCTTCTAATTATGGGGGTAAATAACCAAATTTTCTTTTGTAGAAGGTACTAAAGGTTTGCAAAAATTTTTTTTGTACCTTTTTTATACAATAGCCAAAATATTAAAATAGTACAATTACTGATTAAAAGCGTTCATAGTCTTATCTAAGCCCTGCAAACAGAAGCTCAGAACCATGTCTGAGGCACGGTCGAGATACGGTGGTAATTGCTCTAATTGTTCCCCTGCAAAATTACCCAAAACATACTCTGCTTGCCTCCCCTTGCCGAAGTCATCTCCTACACCAAATCTTAATCTTGGGTATTCAGGCGTATTCAAAACTTCTTGGATATTTCTCAATCCATTATGCCCTCCGTGCGAGCCTTTTCCTTTCATTCGTAATTTTCCGTAGGGCAAAGCAATATCATCTGTAATCACCAAAATATTGTCTTTCTCTATTTTTAATGTCTGCATCCAATAATTAACCGCCTTACCACTCAGGTTCATGTAGGTTGTGGGCTTTATAAAATGAATTTGTTTACCCTTATGCTTGATTTCTGCGTAATAAGCGAGACGTTCCACCGAAAATTTAGTCTCAAAACTACCCGCCATTCTGTCAAGCACCATAAAACCTACATTATGCCGTGTCAATAAATATTCAGGACCGATGTTTCCTAAACCTACGATAAGATATTTCATTTAGTTTGAAAATTGATTTAAAAGTGATACTTTATTTACTTTTGCGTTTCAGAATTTCACTCTTGAAAACGCAAAATAATCAAGAAAATGTTTACTTCAGTTTTGTCTTCAATTACATGAATGAACTCTTTCTACAAATGAAGACATGACACTCTGCAAATAAAAACACACAAGCAACTGAATTTCAATATCTTAACTACTATCTGTAAATAAATTAAATGGATAAAAATTTAGATGGATGAATCATTAAAAATGAGTAATTTTGTATTTTATAATTAGCCCATGAAAAACAGTACCACTAACATAAATATATCTTTTTACAAAAACTTTGCAATTGGCTTTCAGACATTGACAACCAGTTTTAAAAAATTGATTGAAGAAAATCTTGTTTTTAGTCTTCCCAAAATGAGTTTAGCTCATTACAATCGTTGCATATTACCAATTATTATCATTCTCTATTTTGGTACAAACGTGGTTTTCTCACAAAATGAGAAAGCAATGCCTGCCCCCATCAATACCGCTAAATTTACGGAATATGCTCCATCAGTAAGTGCCGATGGCAAAACTTTAATTTTTGAATCAGACCGTCAGGGAGATTGGAAATTATTTGAATCACACATGAATGGAAAGGTATGGTCTGTTCCTACTGCCATTCCTAAAATTACTACTACTTTTTTTGAAAAAGCTCCGTTGGGAGGTCCTTGCGTAAGTTACGATGGAAATTTACTGTTTTTCTCTGCCAACGGAAAAGACTCCGACGGACACGAAGACATTTACTACTCAATCCGTGAAAAGGGCGGTTGGTCTGCTCCCATGAACTTGGGAAGTCCAGTCAATACCGTTGATTACGAAGGCTACCCCTCTTTATCCGCCGATGGTAAGTATTTATACTTCGCTCGAGCTAAATTTATTTTAGGAGATAAAAAAGATGCTCAACAACGTTGCTACCGAATCATGAGGGCAGAACGTGGCAACGATGGCAAATGGCAAACACCCGTTGAGCTACCGAGTCCTGTCAATGTGATTTGTGAAAAAGCTCCGAGAATCATGCCCGATGGCAAAACACTCATGTTTTCATCCATCCGAAAAGACGGACAGGGTAATTTTGATATTTATAAATGCGAGCTTCAACCCAATGGTAATTGGACGGAAGCCGTTGCTTTAGATTTTTTGAACACCTCTGGAGCAGACCAGTTTGTGGCAGTACCCGCTTGCGGAGATGTGATGTATTACGTACAAGATGGTGATATTTTTACGGCAAATATTCCGATTGATGCCGCTGCAACGGTACAAGGATACGTGACAGACTCCAGTTCTAATGTGGCTTTAGCCGCTAAAGTAATGGTTTCTGAACTGAATACTCCCAATAATATTATTGCCGAATTCACGTCCAATAGTTTAGATGGACGCTATTCGGCCGTACTGAAACCCAAAGGCAAATATCTTTTTGAAATCAGTGAGGCTGGCTTTTACCGTAAAAAAGTAGTGGTAGATTTATCAGAAAATTCTGATTGTGAAGTCTTTGAACAAGATTTCAGACTGATTCCTCTGGGTGGACAATCCAAAAGTAGCGAAATGTACAAATTGAGCTTCTTGGCAATTGATGCCCAAACTAATCTTACATTACCAGCCAATTTTGAAGCCAAAGAGGTTACTTCTGGACAATCCATTGCTTTACAGTACAATCCTCAAACACTCCAAAATCAAGGTAGTTTTCGTTTGAAGGAAGACTATTCGATAGAAGCATCCATGAAAGGCTACAAAAACTCCAGTCTTTCACTGAGAGTGGACGACAAGAGCGAATTGTTAGCCGTAAGCATCATTAAATTAGACCCCATTTCTTCCAATTTTGTGGTAAAAGCCTTCGACGGAGGCACTAATGAACTGTTGAAAGATACCAAAGTAACCATCACGGAAGTTGCTACCAATCAGGTAGCCCAAGTGAAGGTTAATCCAGAGACGGGCGAATGCGGCACTAACTTGCTTACGGGCAACCAATATAAAATTGTTATCTCTTCTGAGTTTTGTGAGGATAACGAGCAGACCATCACCAAAACCGATAATCTGAAAGAATTAATTGTCAAATTAATTCCTAAGAAAGTATATACTGCTAATCTTATCGCTTATGACTTAGAGAAGGACGAGCCAATTGATGCTACTTTCACTATTACTTCGGAAAAAACGGGAAAAGTTTACAAAGGAGTTAATATTAAAGCCAAAGAGTACTTTCCTGTAAGCCTGATTCAAAATGATAATTTGAAAGTTGAAGTGACTTCGGAAGGGTTTGCTACGGCAAGAACATTATTAGAAATTAATAATATAAAACTCGGTGAAAGAGATGAGTATAGAGTGAAATTAGTAACTGACCGATACCCCTTACTGATAAAAGTACTTGATGCTGAAACGCAAAAGCCTATCAAGGAAGCATCCATTAAAATTACCGATTTAAAAACCGCCGAAGTAAAACAAGGTACTAAAAATAAAACCAACGATTTTTCGGCTAATATAAAACGCTCTGGATTTTACGAAATAGCTATCAAGGCGGAAGATTATATTGAAATAAAAGAAAAAATTGATAAAGCTCCTGCTGGAGATGCCATCAATTTTACGCTGTTGAGAAAGAAACGTTTGCCTGTCAATTTTATGGTAATGGACGGTAACACGAGCAAACCCGTGAAAGCTACCTTTAGTGTAAAGTTAGAAAAAGAACAAAAAACGTTTTCTTTTAAAGATGAGTCGGACGGGAATGTGAAAGTGGCAGAAAGGGAAATATTTACCGTAGAAACCTCCGCTGAAGGTTATAAACCTAAGCAGAGTACTTTCAATATGGCGGATTTCAGCATTGATAAAAAATATGCCTTTGAAATTCGGTTAGAAAAAGCCCTTTTTGTGGTGGATATTAAAGCAGTAAATAAGGTAACTAACGAAACTGTAAAAATCGAAGACCTGAGCATTACCGATTTAACCACAAAAACCAATAAAGTTGATATAGTAAAATTACCCGCAGGCAATGCTACCGTTAGTTTATTGCCCGAAAATAAATACCGAGTAAGCATTGAGGCAGAAGGTTACGAGAAGTTTGAACAAGAAGTATCGAAATTAGCTAAAAACGAATTAATCTGTGTACTTACGCCTAAACCACAGGCATCAGCCTTGATTTTCACGGCAGTTGATTCTACGAGTGGAAAAGTTTTAGACGCTGTATTCAAGATTACACCCGCTAAGACCTCACAGATGTTACAGGGCAAAACTTCTGAAAACACACCCGAGTTCAAATTAGACCTTTACGAAGAAGATAACTTCAATTTAGAAACTTTCGTGAAAGGTTACTACGTGAAAAATGAAAAGGTGAGCTACAAAACGTTAGGGAAACCCCAAAAGCACACCGTAACGATGTCGAGAAATTTCTCGGTACTCAGTTTGAAAGCATACGATGCTAACACCAATAAACCCATCAGAGAAGTATTTTACAGCCTCATTGATGCCATGAACAACAAACCTGTTGCCGCCATGATTACCTTGCCTAATGGTGAATGCAGTGCAGATTTAAAACCAGGGCATGAATACTTGATTAAAGCTAAATTGGCAGGTTATGATGATTATGAGAGTAGATTCACAGCAAGTATTAATGATGTAAATAAAGATATAAAAATGCGTTCATTGAGGAAGTATAATTTATTTTTATACGCCATTGATGCTCGTAAAAAGAATAAAATCTCTGCAAACTTTACTGTACACGATGCCAGTGGCGAAGTGGTGGCTTCGGGAAAAACGGATGCCCTACGTGAACAAATGGCAGTAGTACTAACCGAAAAGACGAATTATCTTATCGAAATCATGGCGGCGGGTTATAAGCCCTACGAAGGTAAATTAACGCCCGATAGTAGTATGAAAGGTGAAAAAGCCATGATTGCCTCTTGGCTTACTAAAGATGACAGTAAATTTACGTTTACTATCAAAGACTCACAAACACGTAAAACCGTCGAAAAGTGTACGATTAAGTTGATTGATATTAATTCAAATCAAGAATTGGTGGTTTCAAAAAATGGGGAAGAATATTCTTCTGAACTAAGTCC
This sequence comes from Arcicella sp., assembly GCA_025454855.1. Classification (GTDB taxonomy): domain Bacteria; phylum Bacteroidota; class Bacteroidia; order Cytophagales; family Spirosomataceae; genus Arcicella. Next base: position 3,794 of record JALONS010000022.1, on the reverse strand, counting down.
CGTTGCCAGTTATCGACTTGAAATAGACGCTCAGGGCTACGCTAAATACATTAACAGAATAGACCCTAATTCAGACCGAAAAAGGGATATTTCGCTTATACGTACCAAAGAACCCGTAGTAGCCAAGCCAACAACTTTAACGGCAAGCACGGCTAATCCGAAAGAAAAATTGCCGACCAGTAAGAGTTTTGAGAAAATTGAAAAAGGAAAAGCCATTACGCTGAACAACGTTTACTTTGAGCAAAGTAGTTTTATTATGCAAAAAGAATCGTATCCTGAATTGGATAAAGTAGTATCAATGATGAAAGCTAACCCCCAAACAAAGATAGAAATTGGCGGACATACTGATAATATTGGCGACCAAAGATTGAATTTAGCCCTTTCAGAAAATAGAGCTAAAGTTATCTTGAATTATTTAGTGAGTAAAGGTATTAATGAAGACCGACTATTCTATAAAGGCTACGGAGGTACAAAACCAGTAGCTCCTAACGATACCGAAGACAATAAAAAGAAGAATCGTAGGGTAGAAATTATCGGTATTCAATAATTTTAATCAAACAATCATCAAAACTATATTTATGAAAAAGCTATTGTTATTTTCGTTCATTTTACTACTTGCCAACGTAGCATTGAAAGCACAATCAGACGCTAATTCACGTTTGTATGAGCTACGTACCTATTATGTACCCGAAGGAAAAATGGAGAATTTATTAAATCGCTTCAGACAGCATTCCCTAAAACTTTTCTATAAGCACAATATGCGAGCAGAGGGTTTCTGGATTCCTTTGGATAACAAAGACAATAAATTGGTGTATTTGATGTCGTATCCGTCTCGTGAAGCAAGAGAAAAATCATGGAAAGATTTTTTTGATGATAAAGAGTGGAAGAAAGTAAAAGCTGAATCAGAGAAAGAAGGAACGCTGGTAGCAAAAGTTGAAAGTGTTTTCTTGAAAACGACCGATTTTTCACCTAATAATTTGAAGTCAGTAGGTGATAGAGTGTTTGAACTACGTACTTATAAAGCCACAACTGACCATTTGCCTAATCTTTTGTCACGTTTTAGAGACCATACCGTTAAATTATTTGAAAACTACGGGATGACCAACATCATCTACTGGACTCCTACTGACAAAGAACAAGGTTCAGATGATATGCTCATTTATTTTTTGACTCATAAAACAAAAGAAGCAGGATTAGCATCTTTCAAAGCATTTGGGGGAAGTGCCGAATGGCAAGCCGTCAGAAAAGCCTCAGAAGAAAAAGCGGGTGGCTCGCTAACTGTTTTTGTAAAGTCTGAATACATGATGCCTACTGATTTTTCACCTATCAAATAAATTCTATGGATTAGGGTAAACGGTTCACGGTAAACGAATTTGAGAAAAGTAACTTCAACTATCTTCCTTCTTTGTTACCATTAAACCCGTTCAGTTCACCCTTTACCGTTCACCCTTTACCGTAAAATCATGTCAAAACTTGCTCTCATAACTGGTGCTACGTCTGGAATTGGGAAAGCGACTGCCGAAGCCTTCGCCGATTTAGGTATAAATCTTATTTTATGCGGCAGACGTTTGGAACGTCTCTATGAAATCCAACAAATCCTTTCGGAAAAAGTAAAAGTTAATATTTTAATCTTCGACGTGCGAAATCGTCAAGAAGTAGAAAAAGCACTCTCTACCCTTCCAGAAGAATTGAGAGCCATTGACATATTAATCAACAATGCAGGGAATGCCCACGGACTCAGCCCCATTCAAGATGGAAACACGGACGATTGGGATGCCATGATGGACGGAAACGTAAAGGGTCTTTTGTACGTTTCAAAAGTAATAATGCCTTGGATGATTGCTCGCCAAAAAGGACACATTGTTAATATCAGTTCCATTGCAGGAAAGGGAACTTATCCAAACGGAAATGTTTACTGTGCTTCTAAAGCCGCTGTGGAAGCCATTTCTGAAGGAATGAGGTTAGACTTAAACCCGTATGGGATTAAAGTAACCAATGTAGCCCCGGGAGCCGTTGAGACAGAATTTTCATTAGTCCGTTTTAAAGGAGACGATAAAAGAGCCGAAGCCGTTTACAAAGGTTTTGTCCCTCTCACTGCCCAAGATGTCGCTGAAACGATTGCTTTTGCTGTAACCAGACCTCCTCATGTAGTAGTAGCAGACATGGTTTTGTTCCCAGTAGCTCAAGCCTCAGCAACGGTACTTCGTAGAGATTCTTAATTTTAAGTGATACAATAATAGTATGCGAACATAATAATTTATATGTACATACATTAATTTTCATTTTTTATCACTTAAAAGAGATACTCATCAAATAATGCAGTAAAAATCCTTGCATTTAACAGATACTTAATAATAAAAAAATATATATTTGTATCAATTTTCATAGTTAAATAGGTTTAGAGGTTAAACAGATAAGGGCGGGGGCTTCTCCTGTCCTTATTTTATTTTGCAGCATTCTCATCCCGTAGAGTTGGCAAATCTGCTTTACTTTTACTTTCGCTCAGAGATTAAATTCTTTACGTTCACGTCCCTTCCAAGTTGTAGATTCAAACCTTCGTCCAAACTTGTAAAATATCTTAAAGATAACAGCCGTCAAATCAGCCCAATTCGTATCATCAGTAGCCTAAATAGCAAAGCTGTTCCAAAAACTATAAGTACCTCAACAAGTATTTCGCTTCCGTTGAATTATTACTCCATGAAAGTCAAGTGCTGTTTTCAGAAAATAACCTCTTTGAACCATACAGAATATGAGAGATTTTACAAAAAATATTAGGGTTATAAAGAATTTGATACAAGGCTCAGATATTTTGACAATGATAAACTGCGTGATTTATTGATTACCAACGGTTATCGCTTAGATGTCACTGATTTAGATTTTATAGTGTATCGTGGCGACGATGAGGTTTTTGGAAACCCTGCCGAAAGAGCCAAAAAGATGCAAGAGGCTTTTGCGAAACTAACGGGCGTAAAAAAGCCTAATTTCCTCTTTAAAAATAAGGGGAATCTTCAATTTGAAAACGTTGCCCAGTCGTTCGGATTGGAAGAACCTTCTTATACCAATGGAACAGCTTATGCCGATTTTGATAACGATGGTGATTTAGATTTGGTCATGAATAATATTGATGATGAGGCTTTTGTGTATAAAAATACCTTGATGGACAAAGCAAAAAAAGACCAAACCAACAACCATTTTTTACGGTTAAAATTACAGGGGGAACAATTAAACAAAAATGGTTATGGAGCTAAAGTTTCTATCTTTTATCGGGGTAATGCTCAAATAGCGGAACACCAAACTATTAGAGGTTATAAATCTACCGTGGAAGATTTTATTCACTTTGGGCTGGGAAACATCACTATTATTGATAGTTTAAAAATCATTTGGAGCTCTGGTAATCAACAAGTTATTAAAAATATTAGTACCGATAAGGTCTTAACCATTTCTGAACACAATGCTTCCCCTCCTACCTCACAAATTCCCTCAACGCCCGTTTTTACTTTTGAGGAAGTATCTAATCAATACGGTTTAAACTGGCAGTCGGAAGAAAATGAATACAATGATTTCTTGATTCAACATACACTTCCTCATAAGCATTCAGAATTGGGAGCAAGTATTGCCGTTGGGGATGTAAATAATGATGGACTGGATGATATTTTTATTGGGGGTTCAGCTCATAAAAAAGGAGTATTTTTTTTCTAAGTACGTGTCAAAAGTTGTAAGTAACCTTTAATTATGTGATTATCAAAGGTTAATGCTTTTATTAGGTGGTCTAATCCATATCTAAAAATGCTAAA
>JALONS010000467.1 GCA_025454855.1 Arcicella sp. | reverse complement strand
AAAAGGTTTTTTACCAATACAATTCTTTTATGATATGAATGATGAAAAACTTTCCCTCAATGATTCTGTTAGAGTTTGGTACATGGAAGAAAATGATAAACTCATTCTACAAACCTCAAAAACTCAGACAAACGGTTTTTTGATAATATCAGTGATTGAATCGGTTTTCATAATTGTACTTTGTAATTCGCTTTGGTATTGGGTTTTCAGAGGGAAAAAATACAAAATTTACTAACAACTTATGTTTCTCGACTTCTTTTTGTACTTAAAAAATAACAAACTTCCAGTAACAATTACGGAATATCTAACGCTTTTGGATGCCTTAGACAAAGATGTTGTGGAATATGATACCACTGATTTTTATTATTTAAGTAAGACTGTTTTTGTTAAAAATGAAATTTTTTTAGACCGTTTTGACGTACTTTTTGGACAGTATTTTAAGGATGTTTCAAAAATTGGAGAAGAATTATTTGCCCTAATTCCCGAGGATTGGCTAATGAATCAAGTGCAAAGAGAGTTTTCTGAAGAAGAAAAAGCAAAAATTGAAGCTATGGGAGGGTTGGATAAATTGCTTGAAAGATTAAAAGAATTATTTGAAGAGCAGCTAAATCTGGCGGACAACGAAGTGCCATAAAAGTTTGGGAAGACCGTGAGTTTAAAAATTACGATGATGACCTCGAACTCAACACGAGAAACATCAAAATGGCATTGCGGAGATTAAGAATTCTTACCCGTGAAGGTATTGAAGATGAACTTGATTTAGAGGGAACAATTCAGGAGACCTCTCGGAATGCAGGGTTATTGGATATTAAAATGCAAGCCACCAAAAAAAATAAAGTAAAAGTACTTTTGTTATTGGATGTAGGCGGTTCAATGGATGATTACATAGAACTGTGTTCTGAACTATTTTCAGCGGCAAAATATCAATTCAAAAATTTAGAGCATCTCTATTTCCATAATTGTGTTTACGAAACGCTTTGGAAAGACAATGAAAGGAGAGGAGACCGAATTTCAACGTGGGACGTTCTGCACAAGTATAATCAAGATTGGAAAGTTGTTTTGGTAGGAGACGCATCAATGGCTACTTATGAAATCACTTCGCCCCGAGGTAGTATTGAGCATTACAATGAAGAATCGGGGCTAACATGGTTACAAAAATTAAGTAGTCACTTCCCGCATTTGGTTTGGTTGAACCCAACGGCTTCAAATTACTGGCAATACACACAAAGTATTAAAATTATCAGAGATTGGTCTGATAACAGAATGTTTCCACTTACTATTTCTGGCATTACCCAAGCCATGAAATGTTTGAAAAATGGTAAAATACGGTATGAGGAGAATCTTTAACTCGATGTTCGATGCTCGTTTTTCGATATTTGGATTTCTGTAAACTTAGTTTTTAACAGTAATGCTAACTATTAGTGAATTTGCTCCTGAACATTGAACATCGAAATACGAACAACTAATATTAATGAACATATTTTACGAACCCAAAATCAAGGAAACCTTAAAACTAAATGAGGAAGAATCACGACACGCCATCAAGGTTTTAAGGCTTTCGGCAGGAGATTTGCTTCATGTTGTTGATGGGAAGGGTGGGTTTTACAAATGTCAAGTAAAAGTAGCACACGAAAAGAAATGTGAAGTAAAAATTACGGAGGAACAACAGCAGTTTGGATTAAATAATTTTTACACTCATTTAATCATATCTCCAACCAAAAATTTAGACAGAATTGAGTGGATGGTTGAAAAATGTGTTGAAATCGGTATCGATGAAATTTCTTTTATCCAAAGTCGTTATTCTGAGAGAAAAGAGGTAAAAATCGCAAGAATTGAAAAAATTGCCATTGGAGCCATGAAACAATCATTGAAAGCCTATTTGCCAAAAATCAATGAAATGATTTCTTGGAAGGAATTTTTGAAAAAAGACTATTCCGAAACATTCAAAATGATTGCCCATTTGGAAGAGGGCGACCGTAAGTTGATACAACACGTTGCTAAACCGAACGAGAAATATGCCGTTTTGATTGGACCCGAAGGAGATTTTTCAAATGAGGAAATAAAACAATCCATTGAAAAAGGTTTTCAACCCGTAACATTGGGTAGCAGTAGATTGAGAACTGAAACTGCTGGTTTAGTAGCCTGTCATACCTTAGCAGTTATCAATCAAGAGGTATCAGAAAACAATTAATAGTTATCCGAAAATATGAAAATTAAGTTATCATCAATTAAAATTAAGTCAGTATGTTACCTTTTATTGCTAACTGGTAACTGTTTACTGTTATCTGCTAACTCTTCACTGTTAATGGCTCAAAGTTCTTTCAAGATTGCTAAAATGAAATACGGTGGCGGAGGTGACTGGTACTGTAACAAAACATCGTTGGGAAACTTAATTAAATTTTGCAATAGTAATCTTCGCACGAATATTTCACCCGAAGAAGATATTGTGGAGCCTTCAAGTCCAGAATTATTTACTTATCCATTCGTTCATTTAACGGGCCATGGTAACGTAGTATTTACAGAATCTGAAGCGTTAAATTTAAGAAAATATTTAATCAGCGGAGGTTTCTTGCACATTGATGATAATTACGGTCTGGATAAATACATTAGAAGAGAAATGAAAAAAGTATT
>JALONS010000199.1 GCA_025454855.1 Arcicella sp. | reverse complement strand
TCCACGAAAGTTTGTTCAGTAGCCCTTCATCAAGAAGGCAAATTGCTGACCATTAGCGAATTATTTACTGAAAAATCGCACTCTGGAATGCTTACCATTCTATGTGAAAATGTGGTGAAAAACGGAGGTTTTGGCCTCAATCAATTAGATGCCATTGCCGTGGCAAAAGGACCGGGTTCTTACACGGGTTTGCGTATTGGGGTATCCACGGCTAAGGGTTTTTGTTTTGCATTGGACAAACCTCTAATATCTGTAAACACATTAGAGGCAATGGCAGCCCAATTGAAAGGATTATACGACGAAACACATTTGCTATGCCCCATGATTGATGCCAGACGTATGGAAGTATATTGTCAAGTATTTGATAATGAGGGGAATGTGGTTTCATCAACTGAGGCGAAAATCATTGATGAAACCTCTTTTTCAGAACTTTTGGCACTACACAAAATTGTATTTATAGGTGATGGTTCGGCAAAATGTCAGGAGAAAATCACGCATCCAAACGCAATCTTTCCTCAAATAGAAATCACACCATCTGCCAAAACTATTGGTATTTTGGCAACCAAATCTTACGAAAATTCGTTATTTGAAAACGTAGTAACCTTCGAGCCTTTTTACCTAAAGGATTTTGTGGGAACACAGGCTAAAAAGGCACAGAGGCACGAAGGTACAGAAGAGCAAAGTGTTGGAGTTTAAAAGACAGAATTTAAAACGGAGTAAAACTTTGTGCCTCTGTGCCTTTGTTGTTTTGCTCCTTACATCAAATGCAAGAAGAATTAATCATCAATAAAGTAGCCAATAGCGGACTAATAACGTTTGACTTAGAAGACCTCTATCACCGAGGTGAGCGAGTAGTCTATGACCTTAAAGATAATCTATTTATGGGAATGATTCTGAAAGAAAAAGACTTCAGAGAATTCCTCAAAAATCACGATTGGACACAATACGCAGGCAAAAATATCGCTATTACTTGTTCGGAAGATGCTATTGTTCCCACTTGGGCGTATATGTTATTAACCCTTAAACTTCAACCCGTAGCTAATTTGGTAGTTTTTGGCACTTTGGAAGAATTAGAAAATAAACTATTTTTCGACGCTCTCAATAAAGTAGATGTTGAAACGGTCAGAGGAGCGAGAGTAGTAGTTAAAGGTTGTTCAAAAGTCCCTGTACCAACGGCAGCTTACGTAGAAATTACTCGATTACTTCAGCCAGTGGTACAATCATTAATGTTTGGTGAGCCGTGTAGTACAGTTCCACTGTACAAGAGAAAAGGATAGACTTTCAAAGATATTTTTATAATTTAATGCTCGGTAAATAACACGTATTTGCCGAGCATTTTATTTTGATTATCAACCCTTTAACATTCTATTGACCATGTTTTCTCGTCGTGAAGTCCTTAAAAATGTAGCCATTGGCACAGCCAGTAGTATTTTTTTGCCTAATAGCCTATGGGCTTCCACCAAGCCTAAAAAAGAAAAATTAGGAATTGCCTTAGTCGGCTTGGGTTATTACAGCACCGATATTTTAGCTCCTGCTTTACAGGCTACCGAAAAGTGTTATCTCGCAGGAATTGTGACAGGTACACCCGCAAAAGCAGAAGCATGGAAGAAAAAATACAATATTCCTGATAAGAATATTTACAACTATCAAAATTTCAGTCAGATAGCTAATAATCCAGATATTGATGTCATTTATATTGTTTTGCCACCTTCTATGCACCTTGAATACACACAGAAAGCTGCTAAAACGGGCAAACACGTTTTCTGTGAAAAACCGATGGCAATGACCGCCGCCGAATGTGAAGCCATGATAAAAGTCTGTAAAGACAACAAGGTTAATTTATCAATCGGCTATCGTTGTCAGCACGACCCTAACATTCAGGCATACATGAAAGTAGCTAAAGAAAAACCATTTGGTAAAGTAAAAATGGTAACATCTGCTGCGGGTTATTTTGATGGTAGAACCAACCACTGGAAACAGAATAAAGCTCTGGGTGGTGGCTGTATGGGCGATATGGGTGTGTATGCTTTACAAGGAGCAAGATTAGCAACGGGCGAAGAACCTATTGCGGTTACTGCTCAAGCCTCAACTACTCGCCCCGAAATTTACAAAGAAGTAGAAGAAACCATGATGTTTCAATTGGAGTTTCCGAGCGGAGCAGTGGCATCTTGTATGACGAGTTTCGGTATTAATATGAACTATCTCAACGTCAGCTATGAAAAAGGGTGGTTGAAAATGGAACCCCAATCGGGATATTCGGGGAATCAAGGGAGTATGTCGAACGGTACAATCATTAATTTTCCTTTGAAAACGCAACAACCCAAACAATTAGATGAAGATTGTATGGCATTAATGAACAATACGCCACTCATTGTACCAGGTGAAGAGGGACTTCGTGACATTATCATTGTGGAAGCTACCAAAAAAGCAGCAGCCTCAGGACAACGAGTAAAATTGTAAAACGTAGTCGGAAGTAATGGAAGTGAAAATACAAAGCATTTTCACTTCCATTACTTCCGACTTATGAATTTCAGACCTGATTATTCCACAAACGCCCGCTCTTTTTTCTTACCCAAAAATGGCAACCAGCTATCTTCAATACTGCCACCAAAATCTCGGAGAAACATCACAAACGAAGGTTTATAAGGTTTTACTTTCAAGGGCATTTGTGCCTCTTCGGGCGTGAGGTCTCCCTTGCGTGAATTACAACGCTTGCAAGCCGTAGTGAGATTATCCCAAGAGGTTTTACCTCCCCTTGATTTTGGCAAAACGTGGTCGAGCGTTAAATCATCTGTTTTTCCACAGTATTGACACTGACTACTATCTCTTCTAAAGATATTTTGCCGAGATAACATCACACCTTTGTAGGGCAAATAAACATACCGATGTAAACGAATAACTGAAGGCATGGGAAAAGACTGAGACACACTTCGTAGTTGTTCAGAGGCAGACTCTGCCACCAAATCAGCTTTTTTTAGAAATACCAACAAAAATGCTTTGGGAATAGAACACACCGTTAAGGCACTGTAATCTTGATTTAAAACTAAAACTTTCCGACCCATAATTGTTTATTTACGTGCCGAAGCACAGGTTAAATTACTTGGATATTCATTATTTTTTTGCTCAATTCGCTGTCTGATATTTCTATCTAAATTAAGGAGAAATCTTTGAAAAATAACGGAACGTCAAACATTTTTGTTTTACTTAATCTTTTGTTAATCAGAAGTTTATTCAGAACTTAGAAAAAACTTTATCACAAACGTATGTTATCACAATATTTCAATCAAGACCACCAGCTTTTCCGACAATCCGTTCGGCAGTTTATTGAAAAAGAGGTTATCCCCAACACTGAAAAGTGGGAAACCGAGCGGCAAATTCCCAAGTCGGTATTCAAAAAAATGGGTGATTTAGGCTATATGGGCATTAATTTTTCGGAAGATTACGGCGGTATGAATGCCGATTTGTGGTATTCGGTGGTTTTTTTAGAAGAAATTGCCCGCTCAACGATGGGTGGTTTTTCTACGGCGGTGAGTGTACACCAATTTATGGCAATCAATCACATTGCTAAAATTGGTAGTCCGTTTTTGAAAGAAAAGTACCTTGCACCCGCCATCGCTGGCGAAAAGATTGCCGCATTGGGTATTACAGAACCCAATGCAGGTTCAGACGTTTCGGCTATTCTCACTACTGCGGTGCGGGAGGGTGATTTTTATGTCATTAATGGTTCAAAAACTTTTATTACTAACGGTACTTACGGTGATTTTATCACGCTTACTTGCAAAACAAATACCGCTGCTGGGGCAAACGGCGTGAGTTTGATAGTAGTTGATTTAGATACTGAAGGCGTTAGCCGTACCAAACTTAATAAAATGGGTTGGCATAGCTCCGACACGGCTGAAATTCGATTTGACAACGTAAGAGTACCCGTAGAGCATCTAATCGGACAAGAAAACGCAGGTTTTTATTACCTCATGGAAAGCCTCCAACTCGAACGCCTCGTGGCAGCCATTATGGCAGTAGCTGGGGCAGAGTTAAGTTTAGATTTAACCATACAGTATCTTCACGAACGAGAAGCCTTTGGAAAACCCATTGCCAAGTACCAAGCTATTCGTCATAAAATAGCTGAGATGGCAACAGAAGTAGATATTGCCCGTGAATTTGTTTATTCAACTTGTTGGAAATTTACGCAGGGCGAAGTAGTAGTAAAAGAATGTTCGATGGCAAAACTCTTTACTTCAGAACTTGCGAAAAGAGTGGCAGATGGATGCTTACAGTTTTTTGGTGGGTTTGGCTACATTGAGGACTACCCCATTTGTCGGATTTATCGAGACGCTCGTGTAGGTACTATTGCGGGCGGTACGTCTGAAATCATGAAAGAAATTATTGGTAAAATTGTGGTGGATGGAGCCGCCTACAAAAAGGTATATTAACAATAAAAGCCTTCTCGGTGGAGAAGGCTTTTACTCAAAGAATCAATCATTTATGCTACCATAACCACTTTTTTTCTTCGCATTTTATTAAAACATTTTTCAATAACTTGATTGTACATTCTACCAAATTGTTCGGAACACCACGCACGTAATTCTTTAATTTCTTCAATTAGTAAGGTCTTGATAGCCTTTCTTAACTCTTTCTCGAATAATTTTGCATCAAAACTAACTTTTTCAAGTATAACTTTGACGTAATCTAAAGTTGTCATAGTTTTAAACGTGTTTTAAGAAGGATGGATTAGTTCAATAATTCAACTATTAGTCATTTTAAAAAATTGGATAATAGCACTGTGTACTTTTGGCAAAAAAACTTTTAAGATTTACATAAAAATAAAATATAAAGTTCTGATTTACAAGCATTAACGATTAAATTAGTATTAAATACTTATAACATTTAACCCCAATACTTGAATTTTAAGTATAAAATTTATCAAAAGAATACCTAATTGAACGGTGAAATTTAAGAAATATTATATAAATATTCTAATATTTTTTTGTTTTTTGTTGTGTTGCTCGACCAAAGCCCAACAAAATAACGACGTGTCCTTGATAATTGGAGAGAAAAATATTTCGCTTGATGACCCCTTCATTGTAACAGTAGTAGTTAAATTCTTGGGCGAATCACCCAGCCCAGAGTGTAAATTTCCTGATTTACCTAATTTTTCTAAGCGAGGTTTTTCTAAATCCACCGCTCGGTCATTTGTGAGTGGGCAGCCCGTAGTAACGTGTACCATTACTCAAAACTATGCCCCTAAAAAGGAGGGCAGTTTAAAAGTTCCTGCCTTTAAAGTGAATGTGAACGGTGAAGATTTGAAATCAGAGGCATTCACGGTAAAAGTGACCAAGCCGAGTGCTGATAAAAAAGAAACGAATAATCCTGAAGCTGCTGGAGCTAAAACACCCGATAATCAAGACAATAAAGAAGATTTTACGGATTTTATAGAGGGCAATAACGCCGAATTGGCTAATATCAATACAAAAGAAGATGCCTTCTTAGCGTTGAATGCCTCCAAAACTAATCCTTACGTAGGGGAGGGTTTCACGGTAACATTGGCATTTTATGTGGCTGATAATAATACGGCTGATATTCAATTTGACCACAATGAAATTCAGATTCCAGAAATAACCAAGAAGATAAAACCTGAAAACTGCTGGGAAGAAACCTTTGGAATAACCGAAACCCAACAGAGCCAAGTTACTATCAATGGTAAAAAATATGTGCAGTACAAATTTTACCAAGCTACTTTTTATCCACTCAATACTAAAGCCATTGTTTTCCCTTCGGTATCGCTTAGATTGCTAAAGAACACACTCGAAAAAAATGGGGCAAAAAAAGCTGGATTTACATCCTTTGCTTCTCGGGCATTCACGATAAAAGCAAAAGAATTGCCACCGCATCCGCTTAAAAATGAAGTATCGGTTGGGCAATTTACTTGGCGTGAAAATCTAAATAAAAATAAAATTAATACGGGTAAATCAGTGGAATACCGTTTGCAAATTACAGGTGATGGTTATAATATTAAGCTCCCACAGGTGAAAAATGACAGTATTTTTGATTTTTTCCCACCAGTTGCAGAGGAATTATCTGACCCACAAAGTGGAAAAATAATCATGACAAAATCTTTCACTTTTCAGATAATTCCCAAACGGGCTGGTAACTTTGCATTAGATAAGTATTTTCAGTGGATTTATTTTAATGTCAAAACTGCCCGCTATGATACGTTAAAATCTACCTTGACCTTGACTGTTTCGGGGCAAACTATTCAAACGGCAGATACTCCTACCGAGCAGCTTTCTGCTTACGATGGCTTGGCACTTACCGACTCTTCGGAAGAAGTTAGTAATTTTAAGAAAATTCTAAAAGATGAAGCTAATATCCTGATTGTCATTATGTTAATCGGGATGATATATATATTAATTCCAAATCGAAAGTAGAGATGGGGCTGAGAGGTTAAGATTTGGGGAGTAGTTGATTGGAGCATGTGGATGACAACTGGAAATTAGAGATTTTAAAAATTGTCTTTAATCCTAAATCCCTAATCTCCAACCCTCAATCCCTAATTTCCAACCCCTAATCCCTAACTTCCAACCCTTAAAAATGAGCAGTACATACGGTAAATTATTCAAAATCAGCACTTTCGGAGAATCTCACGGAGTTGGCGTGGGTGTCATTATAGACGGTTGTCCATCGGGGATTGATTTTGATTCATCATTTATACAGTCAGAATTAGACCGCCGAAAACCAGGGCAATCCCGCATTACAACCCAACGCCGAGAAGCCGATGAGTTTGAAGTATTATCAGGTATTTTTGAAGGTAAAACCACAGGAACGCCCATCTCGTTGATTGTAAGAAATGGCGACCAGCGTTCTAAAGATTATTCGCATATTGCTCAACAGTTCCGCCCTTCGCATGCAGATTATACCTATACTGCTAAATACGGAAATCGTGATTATCGGGGTGGTGGGCGTAGTTCTGCCCGTGAAACTATTGCACGAGTGGCAGCAGGAGCAATTGCCAAGTTGATTCTCAAACAACAAGGCGTTGAAATCCAATCTTATGTTTCGCAAGTTGGTAAATTAAAATTAACCACTCCTTATCAGCAATTAGATATTGCCTCGGCTGAGGAAAACGCCGTGCGTTGTCCAGACCAAGCAATGGCACAACAAATGTTTGAGCTGATTGATGAAACTCGTAAAAAAGGAGATTCAATTGGGGGAGTAGTTAATTGCGTCATTACGGGTACGCCCGTAGGCTTAGGTGAACCCGTGTTTGATAAACTCCATGCAGAATTAGGCAAAGCCATGTTGAGTATCAATGCGGTAAAAGGGTTTGAATACGGTAGTGGATTTGATGGCGTTGAAATGTACGGTTCAGAACATAATGATGAAATGTACGTGGATGAAAATGGAAAAGTAAGAACCAAAACTAATTACTCGGGGGGTATTCAAGGAGGAATTTCAAACGGAGAGGACATTTATTTTAGAGTTGCCTTTAAACCCGTAGCTACTATTATGCAAGACCAAGAAAGCGTAGATGCCGAAGGAAACTCCGTTACGGTTTCGGGTAAAGGTCGCCACGACCCTTGTGTAGTACCCAGAGCTGTTCCTATTGTAGAAGCGATGGCAGCGTTGGTTTTGGTGGATTTTTATTTGCGGAATCAAGCGTATGTGAAATAAAATAATATTAGAATACTGATTATTCGGATTAAACAGATTTTCACGGATAAAAATTTAGTTGTGCAATGTTGAGAAAACTTTAACCAAAGTTTTCTTTAAAAGACAGTTCGTAAAACCCGTCTAATCGGTAGTCAGAATAAAAAAGACTCCTTAAATGTTTTCTGACGAATACTTCATGCACTTTGCCGGCGAAATTCCCGTAGGGGCTTTGGTGGTTTGTCAGAATCAAATCATTGCCAAAGGTTATAACCAAACCGAAAAACTCCAAGATATTACCGCCCACGCCGAAATGTTGGCTCTCACTGCCGCCAGTCATAAATTAGGAGCTAAATATTTAAAAGACTGTACGTTGTATGTTACCCTCGAACCCTGTGTGATGTGTGGAGGAGCAATTTTCTGGTCACAAATCGGGCGAATCGTTTGGGGAGCATCCGATGAAAAGCGAGGTTGTCAGAGGGTTCAACCTTCTATCCTTCACCCCAAAACTAAACTCACAACGGGCGTACTTCGGGCAGATTGCGAAGAAATTTTAAAACGTTTTTTTACTAATCTTAGAACTTAATTAGCTTTTTCGTAGTTTTTTTTGCGAGAGGCTTTATGCTGTAAGCTATAAGCATTTCGTACTTTCAATATTTTCGGTATTTCCAACCGACATTAATCCTAAATTTAAGTTAAAAGCTAAAAGCCTATTGCTTATAGCTTATAGCAATTTAAACTCAAAAAAAATGGCTTTCGTCTTAGACCCATTACCTTACGCAAATGATGCTTTAGAGCCTCATTTCGATGCTTTGACCATGGAAATTCACCATGACCGTCATCACAATGCTTATGTAACCAATCTGAACGCTGCCGTAGCAGGTACAGATTTAGAAGGAAAGACAATCGAAGAATTGTTAGCTGGCATTAGTAAACTTCCCGCACCAGTTCGTAACAATGGTGGCGGACACTGGAATCATACTTTTTTCTGGAATATCCTTGCACCAAATGCGGGTGGTTCACCCGTGGGTACTTTAGCCACAGCTATTGATGTTGCTTTTGGTTCATTTGATAACTTCAAAGCGGAGTTTAAAAAAGCAGGAATTGGACGTTTCGGTTCAGGTTGGGCGTGGTTAGTTGTAAAAGCGGATGGCTCATTGGCTATCACTTCTACCCCAAACCAAGATAACCCTTTGATGGATATTGCTGAAGTAAAAGGAACGCCCATTATTGGTTTGGATGTATGGAATTTTAAATTTTTTCTCAACTATTCATTGTTAATTATCCGTAATTAACTACCTTTGCAGTCCCAAAACACACGCAGGATGTAGCTCAGTCGGTTAGAGCATCGGTTTGTGGTACCGAGGGTCGTGGGTTCGAGCCCCATCTTCCTGCCAAAAGCCTTGTCGAAAGACAAGGCTTTTTTTATTTATTTTCAAACTAAATAGCTTTTTACCTGTTTTAATTATATGAATATTTCTCAATATAGAACATCTATTGCTATTGATTATCGTAAAGTTTGCTCTACGGTAATGATACTGATGTATATCTCGGGAACGATAGGATTATTACTACCAGTTACACAGCCTTATTTTAAGTTGTTATCTGCTTTTAATTTGTGGATCTCTTTATTGTTACTTTTATTTTTTCATCAAGATTTCAATAAGTCATTCATCATCATCTCTTTACTCATCTTCTTCTGTGGATTTTTTGTAGAAGTATTGGGCGTAAATACGGGCGTTATCTTTGGGCATTATTGGTATGGGCATACTTTGGGAACAAAATTGTTAGGTGTGCCATTGGTTATTGGGGCTAATTGGTTGCTATTGGTGTATTGTTCATCAGTGGTTACACAAACATCCACGAAAATTATTAGTAAGAAATTACTCCTAAAATCTGTTGATACTCCCACATGGTTGAAAGCACTTTTTTCAGCAACATTGATGGTAACACTTGATTTACTGATTGAACCAGTAGCTATTCGTTTAGATTTTTGGCACTGGTATCAAGAACAAATCCCTGCCCAAAACTATCAAGCGTGGTTTCTTTTATCTTTCGTATTGTCTTATCTGTTCTTAAATGGTAAGTTTCTGAGAAACAATCCTTTAGCTCCGCTGTTGTTGTTATTACAGTTTTTATTCTTCCTAATCATCAATCTTTATTTTTTATTTTTTTAAACAAAATAAAATTTGTTTAATTTTTAAAACCTTTTATTAAACATAACGTTGTGGCTTTATGGGAGATTCCAAATAATTATTTTGGAATGTTCTTGCGTAACCATTATATTGTGTCCTAATTTTTTTATATTTTAATTTTTTACGCTTAACAGTAACAATTTTAAGTTTTTATAAGAAGTGAAATTTTAAAATGATTTGTGTCGAAATCTGACTATAGAAACAAGCCATGAGCAATTATTCAATCAAAGACCTTGAACAGCTTTCGGGCATCAAGGCTCATACTCTCCGAATCTGGGAACAGCGATATGACATCCTGAAACCAGACCGTACGGATACAAACATACGTACCTACGATGATAAAGATTTGAAATTAGTCTTGAATATTTCTCTATTGAAAGACCATGGGTACAAGATTTCAGAGATTTCGAAGATGTCTTCCGAAGAGATGTCGAAAGAAGTTATTTTAATTTCGGATAAGCAGCTCAATTATCCAGACCAAATTCACGCCCTTACCATTGCGATGTTGGATTTGGATGAAGAGCGATTTGAAAAAATTGTGAGTACCAACACTCTACAGTTTGGTTTCGAGAACATGATGGTTAATATCATTTATCCATTTTTGAGCAGAATAGGTACATTGTGGATTACGGGGTCTATAGGACCAGCACAAGAGCATTTCATTTCTAATTTGATACGTCAGAAACTCATCGTAGCCATTGATGGGCAGTTACCATCTTTACGTCTTGGAGCTAAAAAATATTTGTTGTATTTACCAGAGGGAGAAATGCACGAAATCAGTTTGTTATTTGCTAATTATATTGTGCGTTCAAGACAGAACAAGGTGATTTATTTAGGACAGAGTTTGCCATTTAATGAATTGGCATTTGCGTATGATGTACACAAACCAGATTTTATTTTTACGGTCATTACTTCAGTGCCAGGGCAGAGTGAGGTGCAAAAATATGTTTATAAGTTAGCAAAGGAGTTTCCTAATTCAAGAATTCTATTAACTGGTTATCAGATAGTTGGGCAAGATATTGACTGTCCTGATAATGTAGAAATTATTACGCAGATTCGTCAGTTGATGGATATTGCAGCCGAATAGGCTTTATATAAAAGAGTTTAGAGTATAGATGATAGAGTTTAGAGTACAAATAATAGAATTTAAAATATAAATCTTAATGTCTTATTTGTACTCTGAACTCTATCATTTAATCAAATATATTCACTTCCTTTCTTTCCAGCGTCTGCCACAAAGTTTTTCACGAATTGCTCTTGTTCTTTCTCACAAATCATTAGCACATTGTCGTACTCAGCAACGATATACCCATCTAAACCTTGAACTACTACCAAGCGGTCTTTAGGGGTTTTTATAATACTATTAGTTACTCCATAAAGCATGGTTTCGCCATCTATCACATTATCATTATCATCCTTATCTGAAACTTCATAGAGTGACTTCCACGTTCCCAAATCAGACCAGCCAATATTACCCAGTACCATTTGAACATTGTCAGCCTTTTCCATAATGGCATAATCAATTGAAATACTTTCACACGTTTGATACGTTTGATTAATGAATTCAGTTTCTTGTTCTGTAAAATAAACGGCTTCACCTTTTGAAAATATCTCGTGTAATTGAGGGCTATTTTTGG
>JALONS010000198.1 GCA_025454855.1 Arcicella sp. | reverse complement strand
TAAAATAGTTTCGGGCGTTTTTCCTGCCGCTAAATCATTGTCGCCTTCGTAAACCAAAATAAGTTTAGGCTGGTATTTAGAGACAATTCTATCGAAATAAAAATTTACATCACTCATCTGCGAGCCTCCAAAACCCCGATTGATGATGGGGTAGCCTGCTAAGTCTTCTTTTGAAGTTTTCCATAGACGAAACGTAGAACTCCCCACCAATAAAACTTGTCCAGTAGCGGGTTTATGTAAAGAGTCGTCCTTTTCAAAGGCTTCAATTTCTTTGATAAATGGTTGTGTATAAGCCCAATGGCTCAATAGAAGGAAAACGAAATATAAATAGCCTTTTTGCATTTTACCAATTGATGGGAGTTAATCCCTTTGACATGAGGAAATTATTCGCTTGTGAGAAATGTTTTGTGCCAAACCAACCACCATAATTGGCAGCCATTGGCGATGGGTGTTTGGCTTTTAGAATTAGGTGTTTATCAGCATTAATTACTGCTCCTTTATCTTGGGCGTATTTGCCCCAAAGCATAAACACAACGTCTTGTTTTTGTTCAGAGATGACCCTAATAACGGCATCCGTGAAAGTTTCCCAACCTTTTTTCTGATGCGAACCAGCTTCGTTAGCTCTTACGGTTAGGGTTGAGTTCAATAATAAAACGCCTTGTTCTGCCCAACGTTCCAAATTCCCAGATTTTGGCATAGGAATGTCCAAGTCATCTTTAAGTTCTTTGAAAATGTTAATTAAAGACGGGGGAGGAGTAATACCATCATTCACCGAGAATGATAACCCATTGGCTTGATTGACACCATGGTACGGGTCTTGTCCCAAGATAACTACTTTAGTTTCATCAAAAGAGCATTTATCAAAAGCATTAAAAATAAGTTTGCCTGGTGGATATATTTTGTTGGTGGCGTATTCATTTTTGATGAATTCTACCAAATTGGCAAAATAAGGTTTCTCAAATTCGTCTGAGAGACGTTCTTTCCAAGATTCGGCAATTTTTACATTCATAATTGGGTTTATTTTGATGAAGTGTTACTAAACGGAAATGGATTTTGGGAAATAAAAAGCCAATAGTTGAAAATCAACAACTTGGGTGGTATTCCTCTGGAAAACCTAAATTCGTTGCATATAAGAAACAACCCAAGAGTTTTTAAAAAGTTTTCAGTTGATATTTTCTCCGTAATTTATTAATCAAAAACTTTTTTTGAGCCGTAAAACTCTCGGGGTGCATCTGATTATAAACAACTTTTAATTCTTGAAAAGACTCGGGATTTTCCCACAAAAACTTTTCAGAATCTATATTTTTTTGTTCTAAATATTGTTCAAAAACCATACATTAATTTGATTAAATCTTTATTAGTCCCACAATAGAAAACGTTAGGAATAATATCAAAAAAAAGACTGAATAGGTAAACGTTAATAAAAAGAACTTGATGATAGTTTTCAACCAAGTTTGTTGATAAACGTTTTTCAGAGAAAGTAAAAAATAACCAAAACTTACTATCAATAAAGATACCGCCAATACCGTATTTACCGATGAAGGTAGTGGCTTATTGATGCTCCATTCTATTATTTCAGTAACGATATCCAAGAAAGCAAACATTAAATACAGAGCCGAATGCGTATTTAGTGTAAAGACAAGATGTTGGAAATAAAATTTCCATTTGGTACGTCTTTCAAAAAACCATAAAATGAACGCTGCCAACGGTAACATGATAAACATAAGCGTAGGCATGGTGCTGAGAAGTTCCTCTCTTTTATCAAATTCAACGGGAACTTGATATTTTTCATTCAAATAGTTTTCATACTCTTTTTCAATACTATTTTTGATGGGCTTCTTAAAAATAAAATAGGGATTAAAATGTTTAGCATCCAAAACTGAATCTAATTGAGCATCTGATAAGCCATGATAATAAACAATAGAATCCTTTTGAATGACAAGCCTTTTTGTCGTTCCTAAATAATAATAATCTTTTTGTTTTTTTCTCTTGAGAGAATCTTCTTTCTCGGCATCTTTCCAACCTCTCTTTATATCTTCAATGGGACTATTTTTTGCTTGTTTTTCTTCTTTATCGTTTCCTGATTTCACAATTTTAACCACATCTCTACCAAACTTTTTCCCCTCATCATAGCTTTTGGATTCTCTGCGAGCGTTATTGACGGCAGCGTCACGTTTATCTTTTTCTTGAAAAAGATTTAAACCAAATGTAAAAAATAGAATTGCACTTACCCAAAAATACATCCGCACGGGGTGCATATACCTTGCTCGTTTACCCGAGTTAAAATCTAAAGTCAATTTACCAGGGTGAGTAAAAATGTAACGAGCGGTTTCTATAAATTTAGTTTCAAAGAAGGTAAAACTACCAATGATTTCCATCAGAAGGTCTTTCATTGGTGCATTCAGATTATGATTTTCTTGTCCGCAAACGTGGCAGTAATTTTCATCACGGTCAAGAACGGTCTCGCAATTAGGGCAAATATGAGTTTTACGGCGTATTTTTCTTCGTCGCATATAAGAAAGTAGCAATAGGTTGGTTAAGTACGAATAACAAATTTATTAGATTTTGGGGATTTTTTAAGATATATTCAGAAAGAAGCGACAAAAAATGAAAAAAGTCGTTGGCAACGCCCACGACTTTTCCGATAACCCTAACCCATAAAAAATATTTTACTATATCTTTTAGTTTTCCAATGCTTGCGTTTAAAGTTTTTAAAAAAGTCGCCAGCAGTACCAACGACTTTTCTGATAACCCTAACCCATAAAAAATCTATGAAAAAACTATTACTATTTCAGTTTAACTATCAGGAAAATAACGTCTGGAATGACTTGCCGAGAGGAATGAATGAGAGATAATCGAATAGATTACAATCTAAATATGAATGAATTAGTGGGTCTTCTTAAACACTAATGGTTACATATCATCATTACATCTGGCGGTATGTTTTGCTGACGTTTAATTTGATTACAATATGCGTGCCAAAATTTACATATCCAAATATTTTTTAAATTTTAATCAAAATTCTTCTTAGAATACATGAAATTCAGCGTTGCTAATTTCGTGATTGGTCAATTTTAATACGTTTTTGGTCATTTCTTGTTTTTGATTTATCATTCATCTTTGTATTATCAATGTCAGTTAGTATTTATTTCGGCTCAATGATTTGAAAATATGAGCCATTTGTACTGATTGATTGGATAAATGTTGCTTTAATGTCATCCCTCATGAATGTTTAATGATTGAGGTTTATAAAACCAAGAAAAGAAATGAAAACAATGATTAAACTCGAAGAGTTAGCGGAATTTTTAGTAGGAATATTTATTTTCAGTCATCTGGATTTTGCGTGGTGGTATTTCCCACTGCTAATACTCACACCTGATATGGGTATGATAGGCTATTTAATAAATCCACGTATTGGGGCTTGGACGTACAATTTCTTCCATCACAAAGCCATTGGTATTACATTTTTTGTGGTAGGTTTTTATTGGGGAAATCAATCAGTGCAATTAATTGGAACTATTTTGTTTGCTCATGCGGCGATGGATAGATTTGCAGGGTACGGCTTGAAGTATGAAGATAGTTTTAATAATACGCATTTAGGAAAAGTGGGTAAAAAATAGTTTATGCCACCATCTGAAAACTTTTCCGATAAACCGTTGGCGTTTGACCAGTCCATTTTTTGAAAGAACGAAAGAAAACGCTCGGTTCTGAATATCCCAAGAGGTAAGCGATGTCAGTGGTGCTAAGTTGGGCTTCTTTGAGATGTTGGGTCGCTAAATTTTTACGGATTTCATCGAGGAGTTGCTGAAAAGTAACTCCTTCTTCTTTTAGTTTTAATTGAATAGAACGAATACCAATCCCCAAATTTTTAGCAATATTTGACAATGTAGGTTCTTCACCTTTCAAGCCTTGAAGAATTTCTTTTTTAATCTTTTCTTTTAAAGATTCATTGGGTTGAAGATGTTGTAAAATGTGGTTGGCGTGAACCTCAAACAAGGTAAATAAGTTAGGGTTTGCATTTAGGATGACGCTTTCAAGGTATTTTTGCTCAAAGACTAATCCCGAAAATTGACTATCAAATATGATGGGTACGTCTTTAAATATTTGCTTGTATGCTGAAAAATCATTCGTGTAGGCAGGGTAATCAAAATGAACGGCTTGTAACGGAATGACCTGACCAATCATATCATTGATGGTTGAATAATAGATGGATAGGGTAGATTCGTAGGCATAGCGAGGGTTAAAAATGTCTTCACTGGGTTCAGATACGGTAAGATAAACCAATCCATCTTTGATAATCAGTGAGGTTTTACTGGCATCGCAAACAATATCTTGGTATTGGCACAATTTCTCTAAAGCTCTTCCCAGTGTAGGGCAGTGCATCATTACATACGCCAAAATACCGACTGAAATCGTATTAACCATTTCCCCGATGTGCAGTGGCAAAAAATCGTCTCCCGTCATGACGATAGCTTCTTTCCATAATGTCTGAGCTTTTTTAATGGGTAAACGATTATCAGGATTTTGCAGTACTTCCTGTGTCAAACCAACCTTCTCGCATAGTAAATGATAATCTGCCCCTTTTTGCTGGGCGGCGTAAAGAATGAGATTGAAGGAAGAAACAGAAAGTGTATTTTGCATAATTTTGAGCGGTTGAATTCAGAGAAATATACTAATCGAAAAGCGGCTTGTGAAAAAGCGAATGAGTAAATTTCTGGAAATTAACAATTCACATTGTTTGTTTTTTGCCAACCTCAATCGGTTGAATATAAAAGCACAAAGCTCTCACGAATAACTCATCGTTTTGAAACTTTGTGCTTCCATGTCCGTAATTACTTAATATATCGCCAGTCTTCATTGCCTTTCAAGGCTAATAAAGTTTGATAAATCAAATCAATTACTTTTTGGACATCCTCTTTATGTACAGTCTCAACGGTCGTGTGCATATATTTCAACGGCAAAGAAATCAATGCTGACGCAACGCCTTCAGTAGCGTACGCAAAAGAATCGGTGTCGGTACCCGTAGAGCGTGATACTGCCTGACGCTGAATGGCTATTTCGTTTTGCTCCGCTACTTCAATGATGAAATCACGAACATTATTTTGCACCGCAGGTCCATAACAAATAACAGGACCATTCCCACATTTCAAATCACCTTGTTCTTTTTTATTGTACATCGGTGATTGAGTATCATGAGTAACATCCGTGATGATTGCCAAATCTGGTTTTAATCTTCTTACAATCATTTCCGCTCCTCTCAATCCAATTTCCTCTTGTACAGCATTTACAACGTAAAGGGTAAAAGGTAGCCTTTGATTGTTTTCTTTTAACATCCTTGCCACCTCCGCAATCATAAAACCGCCCATTCGGTTATCCAAGGCACGCCCCACAAAATAGCGGTTATTTAATTCGGTTAGTCCATCCGTGAAGGTTACGACCGTTCCTACGTGTACGCCCATTTCTTCAACTTCCTTTTTATTGGCGGCACCTAAATCAATGAAAATATCATTTACCGTAGGAGCTTTATCCTTAGAAACATCTCTAACGTGGATAGCAGGATAACCAAAAACACCTTCCACGATTCCTTTCTTGGTGTGTAGATTACAACGCATTGATGGTGCAATGACGGCATCTGAACCACCGTTTCTTCTCACGAAAATGTAGCCGTTATCATCAATATAATTAACAAACCACGAAATTTCATCGGCATGAGCTTCAATGACCACTTTATAATCACTACTGCCTTTGATGACGCCTACGGCTGTTCCGTAAACATCAATGATGGTTTCGTCGATATAAGGCTTGAGGTAATCTAACCAAATCTGTTGCCCTGACGATTCAAAGCCAGTTGGCGAGGCATTATTGAGATATTCGTAGAGGAATTTTTTACTGTTTTCGTTCATCGTTATTCTTTTAATTTGATTTTTAACAAAAATACAAAACCTACTATGTTTTCAATGATATAAAATTAAAAAGTCTGTACAAGTTCATTTGTACAGACTTTTTAGTAAGATAATTTAAGTTTATTTATGAAACTCTGATTTTCATTCCTGCTTTTACCACATTTCCTTTAATACCGTTCAATTTCTTTAATTTATCAATTGAAATTCCTCCGTAACGTTGCGAGATATTCCATAGTGTATCGCCGTCTTGTACGTTGTGGAAACGAGTTCTACCTTTTTTTACGGAGTCTTTCTCACGATGGTTATTACGAGCGTATTTTACTTGACTGGTAACGGCAGTTTCTTTATAAATTACTAATTTCTGACCAGGTTGAATAGTTGATTTATGTAAACGATTCCACACTTTAATATCATAAACTTCCACATCAAACTTTTCGGCAATTTCCGTCAGGTTATCTTTTTTACGAACAATGTAGTACTTCTTCTTAGGTTTTTTGTTGATAACAACGTCTTCGATATCGTCTTCGATAATCTCTTGCTCTACTACCATTTTAGGTTCAGTGGTAGAGGCAACAGTAGCACCCATTACTGGCGTAGTGATAATGATTGGCTTTTCTTCGGTACTGGCTAAAACTTCCGTTGGTTGAGGAATTGGCTCAATAAATACAGGAGGAATTTTTGTAGCGGAATCTAAAATAGCTTGACGATTAGCTTTGAAGAAAGCAATGTCTGTTTTGGGTAAACGCAAGGCAAAATTACGAGTATGACCTGGTAAAATATGCGTAAGAATGTGAGGGTTTAGCTTTTGAATTTCTTCTAAATTGATAGAGCTCAAGCTCGCTAATTTATCCAAATCCAGATATGAGTTTACATGAATCGTGTCATGAGCAACGGCTGTTTCTATATTCTCTGGAAAAATATCATGAGAATCAGCGTGGTTAATCATGTAAACCATCCCGATATATTGTGGTACGTATCCACGAGTTTCACGGGGTAGGCAGTTATAAATAGCCCAAAATGTTTGTCCACCATTACATCTACGAATGGCTCTTCTTACATTACCCGGTCCAGTATTGTAGGCTGCCAAAACCAAGTGCCAATCGCCAAAAATATTATAAAGCTGACGCATATATCGGCAAGCGGCTTCAGTTGCTTTTTCTGGGTCAAAGCGTTCATCTACGTATTCATCAATTCTTAATCCAAAATCAACTCTGGCAGTTTTGGGCATGAATTGCCACAAACCACCCGCTCCCGCTCTTGAAATCACTTTGGGGTTCAATCCTGACTCTATCAGAGAAAGGTATTTCAGCTCATCTGGAAGACCATATTTTTTCAAATATTTTTCATAGATAGGGAAAAAAACGCCCTTCCGCTCCAACATCGTTTTGGTAAACGAAGGCTTACGATACGCAAAATACTCCACAAATTGGTGCGTAGTAGCATTGTAAGTAAGCGGGATTTCTTTTTGTAATGCCTGCAATCGAGGTTGTACAATATTGGGGTCAATCAACCACGTTTGCTCTAAAACAATTGGTTGGGTGGCAGTAGTATCAGTAGTGGTTGTGGGAACAGTTTGTTCGGGACTACTTCCAGTAACTTGGGCATTCATAGACGCACTAACCAATATCAGTGAGCTAAAAATGTATGAGCGAATGGTGGCGAATTTCATAAAGCAAGGAATTAAGTATCTGTGGGTTAAGTGGTTAATGATAAAAGTATCTTACAAAAATAGAGAAAATATTTTAAAATTCTAACCTTTAATGGATAACCTGAAAATAAAGTTATTCGGTTATCTGTTTGGCAAATGCTAATAATTCAGCCTCTTTGAAAGCTCCTGCCATAATTTGAAAGCCGATGGGCAAACCTTCTTCATCTACACCGTTTGGAATAGAAATAGCGGGTAAACCTACTACATTTGCTTGCACCGTAAATAAATCTCCTAAGTACATTT
Organism: Arcicella sp.; assembly: GCA_025454855.1. GTDB lineage: Bacteria > Bacteroidota > Bacteroidia > Cytophagales > Spirosomataceae > Arcicella. The sequence continues at coordinate 130 of JALONS010000198.1, read as the reverse complement.
GAATCGGGTCGGCAGTTTTTTCACCTAATTTATAAGCCGTTGTGGGCGTAGTTGGGCAAACTAAAAAATCATATTGTTGTAGTAAATTATCCGTAAATTCTTTGATAAGTCTCCTTACTTTTTGGGCTTT
>JALONS010000021.1 GCA_025454855.1 Arcicella sp. | reverse complement strand
ATTATTGCAATTAAAATAATAAAACCATTACATATTAACTGTAACAACTATGTTAGAACAACTAATGGGTCTAATTCAAGACCACTCTCAGGATGCAATCGTACAAAACCCTGCAATTCCCAACGAGCATAATAATGACGCAATGCAAACTATTTTAGGGGCAATTACGGGTGGAATGCAACAACAAGCACAAGCTGGGCAAGGTGGTTTGGCTGGTTTGGCTGGTCTTTTAGGCGGTCAGGCAGGAACTGGTGGTTCGAGCTTAATGTCAAACCCAATTGTAGCGGGTATTGCTCAACAGGCCATCGGTGGTTTGATGCAAAAATTCGGTTTAGGTAATAGTGCCGCTTCTGGAATCGTTTCTCAGGTTTTACCTGGTGTTTTAGGTTCAATGATTTCTAAAACTAACGACCCCAACGACTCATCTTTCAACATGAGTGACATTATGGGTGTAATGGCAGACGGCAAAGTAGATATGGGTGACATCATGAACATTGCTGGTAAATTTATGGGCGGTGGCGGACAACAACAACAAGCAGGTGGTTTAGGCGGTTTGCTTGGTGGTTTGTTCGGAGGAAAGTAATCAAACTTTATTTCCTGAAAAGTGGTGTGAACAAACGTTTACACCACTTTTTTTGTTAATGTATAACAGGTTTTCAACCTGTTTAATGTTCGTAAATAGATACATTTCAAACCATAAATTATTCTTTGCTTGACAGGTTGAAAACCTGTCCTACCTTTATGAAATTACCGATTTACCTTGATTATAATGCCACTACACCCGTTGATAAACAGGTTTTAGACTGTTTGTTACCTTTCTTTTCCGAAAACTTTGGTAATGCAGCTTCCCGTTCTCATTTGTACGGTTGGACGGCCCAAGAAGCGGTTGAAACTGCCCGCCAACAAGTAGCTGATTTGATTGGAGCGGAGACGAAAGAAATTGTTTTTACCAGTGGAGCTACCGAGTCTAATAATCTTATTATCAAAGGTTTATTTGAAAGTAGTTTTCCGTTAAAAAGGCATATTATTACCGCAGAAACCGAACACAAAGCGGTATTAGATGTTTGTAAGCACCTCGAAAAGTTAGGAGCAGAGGTTTCCTATCTCAAACCCGATAATGTTGGCAATATCACACTTGAACAAGTACAAAAAGCTACCAGAGAAGATACTTTTCTGATTACGGTAATGTTTGCCAATAACGAAATTGGGACGATTCAACCCATTCAAGCAATCGGTGCTTGGGCGAAGGAGAAAAATATTTGTTTTCATACGGATGCGACTCAAGCACTCGGGAAAATTTCGGTAAATGTAAATGAAATGAATATTGATGCTCTGAGTTTGTCGGGGCATAAACTATATGCTCCGAAAGGAGTAGGGGCTTTGTATCTCAAAAAAAAATCTCCTGCTACTCATTTAATGGCTCAAATGGATGGCGGTAAACACGAGCGTGGTTTTCGTTCAGGTACACTCAACGTTGCGGGAATTGTGGGTTTAGGGAAAGCCTGTGAATTGGCGAGAAATTCGCTTCTGTTTGAAAATCAAAAACTTTCAGTTTTGAGGGATAAATTAGAACAAGGTATTCTTCAAAATGTATCAAATACCCAAGTGAACGGAAATCCTACGAATCGTTTACCCAATCTTACCAATATTTCTTTTGGTGGGGTTGATGGTGAAAACCTGTTGATGTCATTCAGAGATATTGCCGTTTCCAGTGGTTCTGCCTGTACTTCGGCTTCGGTTGAACCTTCTTACGTTCTTAAATCCATTGGATTAAGTGATGAATTAGCCTACGCTTCTATTCGTTTTAGTTTGGGAAAATATACCACCGAAGCAGAGATTGATTTTACAATTAAATACGTGCGAGAAGTAGTGGAGGCACTTAGATAAACCTACCAACCATTCTTAGACTCTCCACGTTATGTGCTGAGGCAAAAATATCAATGTAGGGCATCGCAACGCTCATGCCTTGCGTAGTTGGAGCATAATTTTTATGACCTGCCAAGGGGTTTAACCAAATCGTTTTCTTCGATTTTTGCTGAATTTTTTGGATATTCTCAGCCAAAATATCAGCGTTTCCTGTGTCCCAACCATCTGATAAGATTAGAGTAATGGTTTGTTTATCAAGCATTTGAAAAGCATAATGGTCATTGAAAGCCTGCAAAGAAAGCCCAATTTCTGTACCGCCCGACCACCCTGTTTTTTTACTGGCGAGTTCTCTGAGAGCTTCATGAAAGGTTTTATTCTTTAAATCGTGGGTGATGCGTGAAAGAGTATGACTAAACACAAACGTTTCAATCTGCTTGTAAACCGATTGAAAAGCGTACATAAACTGAATCAGAAAACTGGAATATAAATCCATCGATTTGCTCACATCGCAAATCATCACCAGTTTTAAACGATTTTTTTTTGGCTTTTGGTAGCAAATCTCCATGAATTCACCACCGTATTTCATATTCTTTCGGATAGAATTCCTAATATCCAATTGTTGATGTTTGTTAGTTCTTTGCTGTCTTCTTTTTGTACTGGCAGCTAAGGATTTTGAGATTTCTTTAATAACCTGCATCACTGCTTCCATTTCATCGTCGGGGATGGTAGAAAAATCTTTTTCATGCAAGTTTTGACCCACCGAATAAGCTGCCAATGCTTGTTCTTCATCACTTTTAGAACCACTGAGCCACGATTTTAAGTTGTTAAAAGTAGCTTCTTGGGGAGACTGTTTTCTGCGTCCTTGTTTATTCGTGTCTTTGATTTTGGCATCAAGAGCTTTTTCTAATTCCTTCCAGTAATCATCAAATAGACGGTCAAATTTTGGTAGATTTTGCACATTTTTTACTAAAATAGTTCTCAGTGCGTTTTTAAAGTTACTTTTATCTTCAAACGGAATAAAACTCAACGCCTCCAAAGCTAAAGCCTCTTCTGGCACACCCACTACGAAAGCGTGTTCACGCAAAAAGCGACAAAAAGCTATAACATTTTCTGAAAGTGAAGTTTTTCTTTGAATCATTGAAGGATACTTGATTTTTTATCAATTTACAAAAAAGCTCTCAAAAATTAATTTAAGAGCTTTTTTGTTTTTGTAGCGGATTAGAAATCCTTTTTATCAAATGTTCGAGATTGTCCTTCGGAACATCAGGGACAGGGTGATTTGTGATACTTAAAACGTTGATGAATTGTTTAAGTTACGCTTCAATTGTAAAAATGTTTTTAAAGAATTTCCTTCATAATATTGCATCAAAAGATTAATAGTTCGGGTGTGATTATCCATAATATTTTCAATGTCCCATTCTGAGTTTGAAATAAATATATAGTTTGTATTTGCTCTCGTCTCAATTGCACCTTGATATTTTACCCTTTTTTCAGAAAATAGTTTATTACTTAATGAAGCATTTTTATTTTTATCAATTAAAACTAAGTTTCCTAATCTATGTACCCATTCTTTATGCTTACTAATTTCTATATTCCATTCAGTGTCTTCAATTCTTTGAGGCATAAGGTGTTCGATTGAAGATGAATCTTTATTGTACTGTAAAACTGTAGCGGGATTGCTCATGAGTAAATCCATTTTCAAGAGTAAATAGCGTGTTTTATTTACTCTTGTTCCTGAAAAACTACCCCATTTTTCACCAGTCAAACACTCTCGAAAATCTTCAATATCTAATGGTTTTTCAGATGAAATTTCTTCATCATAGAAGTCATATCTCAAGCAATTATCATTCAGGAAATCGTCAACAGCTTCCTGAACTGTAATTTCTTTTTTCTTAGCCAACTCTGAATAAATGTCAATTCTTCTTAAAATAATAAATGTTCTTGTCAAAGATTGCCTTCTACCTAATAACCAACCCATTGAAAATAGATTATCAAGTTTAATCATAAATTCAATAATCTGAATATCTCCGAACGATTCACGAAAGTGCATAAGTGGTGTTAAATATTGACTTCCAAATACACTTGTGAGTATGATATTCAAATTGCTAAATAAATTTATACTTTCTCTATTTGTGATACTACCATTTGTAATTGCTTCATAATGCTTTACATATTTGCCGACAAAATCTAAAGTTTCCGTTCCTTTATTGAGCATGTTCCTTTTGAACATAAACTCAAAAGCTTTAGTTAAACTCTTATTTTCATCGCTACGATATTTCATTTTAATAAATACCAGTGACCATAGAAAATCGTCAAAGCCTCGATAGGGTGCTGCTATTGAATTTTCAAAATCGGACCATTTCGTAGCATATAATTTTCTTAATTCAGGGTTTTCGATGACTCTTAAGTTTTGAGCCCTTAAAATATCGCTAACTTGTAGTTGTAAGCCTCTACTATTTAGCACAGTAAATAAATTATAGGCATCATCAAGGTTGTTTGGAGTGGCAAGATAAAGTGCCAAGACTTTTGTCGATAAATACCTGTAAAAATCAGATAAATATTTTTCTTCTTGTCCTACATTTTCATTAAAACGTTCCTTCCACCATTTTTTCATTATTAAAATGCCTTTAGCCATATTAATAATTGATGAACCCGATTTAGAACTATCAATGATTTCTTCAAGTCTTTTTATTTCATTAGTACCATTTTCAGTAATCACGAAGCTATCCAAAAAATCTTTATCATCTCTGATTTCGAATTCAATTCTATTTCTTGACGGAATATTATTGAAATCATCAGCCTCTTGAACTAATCTTTTTTGCACATTTTCTCTGAGTTTTTCTTGTGTTGAAATATCACGAATAACACTGTGCAATAGATACAATGTTATAAATCTTTGTTGACCATCTAATATGTCTTGATAGGTATACTCAATATTTTTTGCACTTCGTTCAACTCTCGTATTCCAAATCATACACCCTAAAAAATATTCTTTATTAATATCATTATCCATTGCTTTGCCAACATCTTCTAACAATGCTATTATTTGTTCTTCGCCCCAAACATATGGACGTTGATATTCAGGAATATTGTAGAATTGTTCTGGACTGAAAATATCTTTTATGTATTTTTTACCTGTAACGAGAGTGTTATTATCCATTATTGATATAGAATTGAATTTTGGTTAATTTAGATTTTTGCATTAACTTGAAAGAATAAATAGATAGTTGAAGGTTTATACTTAGGTTTACATTTTTTTATTTTTATTGAATGTGTGGGTTGTAATCCAAAATGTTGGAAACCAGCTAATTTGTATTTTGTTAGAAGGCATGAATTCATTAAAAGTAAAACTAAGTTGTTGATTGCTGAAAACCAAATTTGCACGACAAAATTTCGCTCTTTAGTAGTTTAATTAATAAAATTTATGTTATTCTCTAAACGAAAAAATACCCTCAACTTTCGTCAAGGGCATTTTATACTTTCCGAACATCGAAAAACTGACCTCAAACATCGAAATTATTTTCCAACGTTAGCACGAATAATATTTAACGCTCCACCTGCTTTAAACCATTCCACTTGTTGGTCGTTGTAGGTATGGTTTGCTAAAATTTCATCTGTGGTGCCATCTGCATGGTTAAGCACAATCGTCAATGGAGTATTCGGAGCGAATGTTGTCAAACCTTTGATGTCAATGGTATCATCTTCTTGAATTTTGTCGTAGTCGGCTTCGTTGGCAAATGTTAAAGCTAACATACCTTGTTTTTTCAAGTTTGTTTCGTGAATCCGAGCAAAAGATTTCACCAATACCGCACGAACGCCTAAATGACGGGGTTCCATCGCAGCGTGTTCACGAGATGAACCTTCACCGTAGTTTTGGTCGCCCACCACAATTGTACCAATTCCCGCCGCTTTGTATGCACGTTGCGTAGCTGGAACAGGCCCGTAAACGCCAGTCAATTGGTTTTTGACGTTATCAGTTTTTTCATTGAAGAAATTCACCGCTCCAATCAACATATTATTTGAGATATTATCCAAATGACCACGGTATTTCAACCAAGGACCCGCCATTGAAATATGGTCAGTTGTACACTTACCTTTCGCTTTGATTAATAATTTCAATCCCGTTAAGTCCATTCCTTCCCAAGCCGCAAACGGGTCAAGCAACTGAAGACGGTCAGACGTTGGCGAAACTTTTACTACTACTCCCGAACCATCAACCGCTGGAGCTTGATAGCCTGCGTCTTCCACGGTAAATCCTTTTTTCGGTAATTCATCGCCCGTCGGAGCATCCAACATCACTTTATCGCCTGCTTCGTTGGTTAAATAATCCGTAAGAGGGTTGAAAGTCAAATCACCCGCAATAGCCAAAGCCGTTACAATTTCAGGAGAAGCCACAAAAGCGTAGGTATTCGGGTTTCCGTCGGCACGTTTGGCAAAGTTGCGGTTGAATGAGTGTACAATGGTATTTTTTTCGCCTTTTTCAGCCCCTGCTCTTGCCCACTGACCAATACAAGGTCCACAAGCATTAGAGAATACTTTACCGCCAATTTCGTTGAAAGTATCAATAAAACCGTCACGCTCGATGGTATAACGTACCTGTTCAGAACCTGGAGTAATTGTATATTCTGCTTTTGTTTTTAAGCCTTTTTGGGCAACCTGTTTTGCCAAAGAAGCTGCACGAGAAATATCTTCGTAAGATGAGTTGGTACACGAACCAATCAAACCAACTTCTACTTTAGTGGGCCAACCGTTCTTCTCGGCTAATTCTTTCATTTTAGAAATAGGCGTAGCCAAATCGGGCGTGAAAGGACCGTTTAGGTGGGGTTCTAAAGTATTCAAATCAATTTCAATCACTTGGTCGAAATAAGAGGCTGGGTCGGCATACACTTCGGGGTCAGCCGTTAAGTGTTCTTTGATTCCGTTGGCTAATTCAGCCACATCAGCACGTCCTGTTGAAGCTAAGTAACGAGCCATTGATTCATCATAACCAAAAGTTGAAGTAGTTGCTCCGATTTCGGCACCCATATTGGCGATTGTCCCTTTTCCAGTACATGACATAGAGGTAACGCCTTCACCAAAATATTCAACTATTGCACCAGTTCCGCCTTTCACAGTTAAAATACCTGCTACTTTCAAGATTACGTCTTTAGCAGAAGTCCAACCGTTTAATTTACCCGTCAATTTCACACCGATTAACTTCGGAAATTTTAACTCCCAAGCCAAACCTGCCATTACGTCGCAAGCATCAGCACCACCCACACCAATAGCAATCATCCCCAAACCACCTGCGTTTACCGTATGCGAGTCCGTACCAATCATCATACCCCCTGGGAAAGCATAGTTTTCTAAAACTACTTGGTGGATAATACCCGCACCTGGTTTCCAGAAACCCAAACCATATTTATCCGAAACCGAAGAAAGGAAATCATACACTTCTTTATTTTTATCTACTGCTACCGAAAGGTCGGTTTTTGATTCGACTTTCGCCTCTATCAGGTGGTCACAGTGAACTGTTGAAGGTACTGCCACTTTCGGGCGACCCGCTTGCATGAATTGTAACAACGCCATTTGAGCCGTTGCATCTTGCATCGCTACACGGTCGGGAGCGAAATCAACGTAAGATTTACCTCTTTCAAAAGTTGAAGTTGGTGTTCCTTCCCACAAATGCGAATAAAGAATTTTTTCTGTTAAGGTAAGCGGTCTGCCAACTAATTTACGAGCCGCTTCTATACGTGAAGGCATTCTTTCGTAAACCGCTTTAATCATTTCTATGTCAAAAGCCATGATAAGTTTTTAGTTAATAGTTAGTAAGTTTTAAATTAAATTATGAGAGTTACTGCTCAGTTTGTCTATACGTTTACAACAAGATATAAGGGTTTTAGGTTCTTTTTCGACCGTGAATGTACTTACTATAACAGTAATTATATCAACTATATTCTGCTTTTTATGATATAAATTTAAAACCTGCCTTTCAAATCAAAATGGTAGAATAGCATAAATAAAAATAAAACAAAACAAAGAAAATATATGCTTAAAACGGCTATTCTTTAAAAAATTTTTAATTCGAGCTTGCTTTATATAAATTTGTGAAACAATCTTTTTCACAGAAAAACTTAAATTTATTCAAACGAAAAGTTTTTGAAGCTGAAAATTTTCAAAGAAAAATACAATAATAACTGTAAATAATTTAATATGAACTTTTACAACGATTACCTTAAAGAAATCGAAGAAAGAAAAACGCAAGGACTTCATCCTAAGCCAATTGACAGTGCTGAATTGGTGAGCGAAATCATTGAGCAAATTAAAGATTTGAACAATGCAAATCGTGTAGACTCACTCCAATTTTTTATCTACAACACTTTGCCAGGTACTACTCCAGCGGCTGGTGCAAAGGCTAAGTTTTTAAAGGAGATTATACTTGGTCAGTCGGTTGTAAAAGAAATTACGCCAGATTTTGCTTTTGAATTGTTGTCTCACATGAAAGGTGGTCCTTCAATCGAGGTATTATTAGATTTAGCCTTCGGTGCTGACGCTACGATTGCGAAGCAAGCAGGCGATGTATTGAAAACGCAAGTTTATTTGTACGACGCAGATTTAAAACGTCTGAAAGATGCTTTCAACAGTGGTAATACCACTGCTAAAGAAATCGTTGAAAGCTATGCAAAAGCAGAGTTCTTTACGAAACTTCCAGAAGTAGCCGAAGAAATTAAAGTGGTTACATTCATTGCAGGTGAAGGAGATATTTCAACTGATTTACTTTCTCCTGGTAATCAAGCACACTCTCGTTCAGACCGTGAATTACACGGAAAATGTATGATTTCTCCTGCTGCTCAGGCAGAAATTGAAGCCTTGAAAGCTCAACACCCAGACAAATCGGTGATGTTAATTGCTGAAAAAGGTACAATGGGAGTAGGTTCTTCAAGAATGTCGGGTGTAAACAACGTGGCACTCTGGACAGGTAAGCAAGCAAGTCCTTACGTTCCGTTTGTAAATTATGCTCCAATTGTTGGTGGTACAAATGGTATTTCTCCCATCTTCCTTACTACGGTTGATGTAACGGGTGGTATTGGTATCGACCTTAAAAACTGGGTGAAGAAAGTAGATGCTGATGGAAACGTAGTTCGTGATGAAAATAACGAACCAGTGCTTGAACAAGCCTATTCAGTAGCGACAGGAACAGTATTGACAATCAATACAAAAACGAAAAAATTATACAATGGCGACCAAGAGTTGATTGATATTTCTCGTTCTTTCACTCCGCAAAAAATGGAATTTATCAAAGCGGGTGGTTCTTACGCCATCGTATTTGGTAAGAAAATCCAAACGTTCGCTTCTCAGTTGTTAGGCATTGCCATTGCTCCAGTATTTGCACCGTCCAAAGAAGTATCCATCGAAGGACAAGGACTTACAGCCGTTGAAAAAATCTTTAATAGAAATGCAGTAGGAGTAACCCCAGGTAAAACTTTACATGCTGGTTCTGACGTTCGTGTTATTGTAAATATCGTAGGCTCTCAAGATACTACGGGGTTGATGACAGCTCAAGAATTAGAATCAATGGCGGCAACAACTATCTCAACCTTAGTAGATGGTGCTTATCAGTCGGGTTGTCATACAGCTTCAGTTTGGGATAAAAAAGCACAAGCTAATATTCCAAAGTTGATGAAATTCATGAACGAATTTGGTTTGATTACGGCTCGTGACCCTCAAGGTGTTTATCACTCAATGACCGACGTAATTCATAAAGTATTGAATGATATTACAGTTGATGATTGGGCAATCATTATTGGTGGTGACTCGCACACACGTATGTCAAAAGGTGTGGCGTTCGGTGCTGACTCTGGTACAGTTGCTTTGGCATTGGCTACGGGTGAGGCTTCTATGCCAATTCCTGATTCGGTGAAAGTAACCTTCAAAGGTACAATGAAAGAATACATGGACTTCCGTGATGTTGTTCATGCTACGCAAGCTCAGATGCTCCAACAGTATGGTGGTGAAAACGTATTCCAAGGTAGAGTAATTGAAGTACACATCGGAACGTTAACGGCTGACCAAGCATTTACTTTCACCGACTGGACGGCAGAAATGAAAGCAAAAGCATCTATCTGTATTTCAGAAGATGCAACGTTAATCGAATCATTGGAAATTGCGAAGAGCAGAATCCAGATTATGATTGACAAAGGCATGGACAATAAAAACCAAGTGCTGCAAGGATTGATTGACAAGGCTAACAAGAGAATTGCTGAAATTCAATCGGGTGAAAAACCAGCTCTCCGACCAGATGCAAACGCTAAATATTATGCTGAGGTGGTGGTTGATTTAGATGTTATTGCCGAACCGATGATTGCTGACCCAGACGTAAACAACGCTGATGTATCTAAAAGATATACCCACGATACCATCAGACCATTATCTTACTATGGTGGTGACAAAAAAGTTGACCTCGGCTTTATCGGTTCTTGTATGGTTCACAAAGGCGATATGAAAATTTTGGCTCAAATGTTGAAAAATATCGAAGCTCAAAATGGTAAAGTTGAGTTCCAAGCTCCGTTAGTAGTAGCTCCGCCAACTTATAACATTGTGGATGAATTAAAAGCGGAAGGCGACTGGGAAGTATTACAGAAATACTCTGGTTTTGAATTTGACGATAATGCCCCTAAATCGGCAGCACGTACATCTTACGAGAAAATGTTGTATTTAGAACGCCCTGGTTGTAACCTTTGCATGGGTAATCAAGAGAAAGCAGCTAAAGGTGATACCGTAATGGCAACTTCTACTCGATTGTTCCAAGGTCGTGTGGTAGAAGATACAGAAGGTAAAAAAGGTGAATCATTACTTTCATCTACGCCAGTGGTTGTACTTTCAACGGTTCTTGGTAGAACTCCAACGATTGAAGAATACGTAAAAGCAGTTAAAGGTATTAACTTAACTAAGTTTTCGCCCTCACACATCAAATTGGTGAAATAGTATTAATCGTTAAAATGATGATAGAAAAGCCTGAGCATACACTCAGGCTTTTTGCTATCCAAAAGTTTAGAAGAGTTTGTGAAAAATATACTCAGTCGAAATTTTAAACCCATAACCGATTCTTTTTTCCAAGTATTTATCATAACAGTTAATTGGTAGTGCTAACCCATACTCTAAAAATATTTAACCGTTTAAACATCTATCATTTAGCTAATAATCAGCTTGTTTCTTGCTGAAATTTGTTAATATTAGAAACTCTTGGTGTGAATTTTGAGTTAAAACCAAAGAGAAGATTCGGTTTTTATACAAATGATTTTCTATATTTGGCGATTGTAACGCCAAGTTACCTTTGAACAAGATATGTCGAAAAACTTAGTAATAGTAGAATCCCCAGCGAAGGCAAAGACCATTGAGGGATATTTAGGAAAGGATTTTACCGTAAAATCTTCCTTCGGACACGTGCGAGATTTGCCCAAAGAAAATGATGCTATTGATGTTAAAAATGGCTTTAAACCTACTTATATTATCTCGCCTGATAAAATAAAAATAGTCAATGAATTAAAGGCATTAGCTAAATCTTCGGAAGAGGTTTGGTTAGCAACGGATGATGACCGTGAAGGAGAATCTATCTCTTGGCACTTGAAAGAGGCTTTGGGTTTAAAAGACAATACAAAAAGAATCGTTTTTAGAGAAATCACCAAAAAAGCTATTCAAAATGCGATTCAGAATCCGAGAACGATTGATATTGATTTGGTGAATGCTCAACAGGCAAGGAGGGTTCTCGACCGTCTCATTGGTTTTGAATTATCTCCCGTTTTGTGGTCGAAGGTAAAAAAAGGACTTTCTGCTGGTAGGGTACAGTCGGTTGCGGTTAGAATTATTGTAGAAAGAGAGCGTGAGATAGAAGCATTTGATTCAAAATCTTCTTTCAAAATTGTAGCTTTGTTCAACTTGACGGGTGGTAAAGTTTTGCAAGCAGAATTACCCAAAAACTTTGAGACCGAAGCACAAGCCAAAGCATTTTTAGAAAAGTGTATCGGGGCAGAATTTAAAATCAAGAATTTAGAGACGAAACCTGCCAGGAAATCGCCCGCACCACCATTTACGACTTCTACTTTACAACAAGAGGCTTCTCGGAAATTAGGATATTCAGTGGCTTCAACGATGTCATATGCTCAGAAACTTTACGAAGCTGGTAAGATTTCTTATATGAGAACTGACTCCACCAGTTTATCTGAAGATGCCATCCAAAACGCTACGGCAGCCATTACTAATGCTTACGGAGCCAATTTTGTACAGAATAGACAGTACAAAACGAAAGATGAAAATGCTCAAGAAGCTCACGAAGCCATCAGACCAACCGACTTTAGTGCTAATACTGCTGGTTCGGATATTAAAGAAAAACGTTTGTATGAGTTAATCTGGAAACGGGCTATTGCCTCTCAAATGGCGGATGCTCAGTTAGAAAGAACTACCGCAACGGTAAGTATTTCAACCACCCCCGAAGAATTAATTGCTCAAGGAGAAGTTATTAAGTTTGAAGGTTTTTTGAAAGTGTATTTGGAAGGTAAAGACGATGAGGAGGATGAAGAAAACTCAAAAATGCTACCTCCGCTAACTATCGGGCAAATTTTAAATTTGGATTTAATGAAGGGAACGGAACGTTTTTCTCGTCCGCCCGCTCGTTATACCGAAGCCAGTTTAGTAAAAGCCTTGGAAGAAAAAGGAATTGGTCGTCCTTCTACGTATGCACCTACCATTTCAACTATTATCAAGCGTGAATATGTAGTAAAAGAAGACCGAGAAGGCAAAGAACGTTCTTTCAAAGAAATGATTTTGAAGGATGATAAAATTTCTGAAAAAGTGGGCAAAGAAACCTACGGAACAGAAAAAGCGAAGCTATTCCCTACCTCAGTGGGTATGGTAGTAAATGACTTTTTGGTGGATAATTTTACGGAAGTCGTTGATTTTAAATTCACTGCCGATGTGGAAGATGAATTTGATGAAATTGCCAAAGGCAAAATAGAGTGGTCGCAGATGATTGGTAATTTCTACAAAGATTTCCACCAAACCATTGAAGACAGTAAAGGTGTTGATAGAAGCACTGTTGGCTCATCTCGTGAGTTGGGTATTGACCCTAAAACGGGTAAAACCATTTCGGTAAAGTTGGGTAAGTTTGGTCCTTATGTACAGGCAGGAGATAGTAAAGATGAGGAGAAACCCGTATTTTATAATCTTAAAAAAGACCAATTGATTGGTACAATCACGCTTGAAGAAGCCTTACAGTTGATGGAATTGCCAAAATTGCCCCGTGAAGTGGGCTTTTTTGAAGACAAACCCATGATTATTGGAGCGGGTAAAATGGGACCTTACATTAAGCACGATGATAAGTTTACAAGCCTTCCGAAAGATGAAGACCCGTTTATTGTTTCGGAAGCCAGAGCCATTGAAATTCTATTGGATAAACGCAGAGAAGATGCAGGAAGTGCCATTGGAACTTTTGAGGGTGAACCCATCACCACTGGAAAAGGGAAATTTGGACCTTATGTAAAACACGCAGGAAAATTCTATTCTTTAGGAAGAGGAGAAAGTTTAGAAAGCGTTTCTAAAGACCGTGCAATTGAACTCATTAATGCCAAACGTAATGCAGAAGCCAACAAGTTTTTAAAGGAATTCCCTGAAAATGAGACAGTGAAGGTTTTGAATGGTATGTATGGCCCCTATATTCAGATTGGAAAACGCAACGTGAAAATTCCAAAAGAGATGAAACCTGAAGACCTGACCTTAGAGGATTGTCTTCGTTTGGGAGAAGAAGCCCCTGCACCATCGAAAGGCAGAAAGAAATAATATTTTTGGTTAAATGTTTTGGCACAACGGTATGATGAATGAAGACTATCAAATATATTTTGAAACTTTATTTATCTTTCCCTTGTGCCTTTTTTAAGTCTTAATGTACATGAAAAAAACATTAGTAGTGCTAACAGGAGCGGGTATTTCAGCCGAAAGTGGAATTGCTACTTTCCGAGATTCCAACGGATTATGGGAAAATCATTCGATTCAAGACGTGGCAACCCCGCAAGGTTGGGCAAAAGACCCTGCTTTGGTACAAAGGTTTTATAATCAGCGAAGAGAACAACTTCCAACCGTTGAACCCAACGAAGGACATCGCATTTTAGCTAAATTAGAAGCATACTTCAACGTCAGAATTATCACTCAAAATGTGGATGATTTACACGAAAGGGGTGGTTCAACTTCCGTTTTGCATCTGCACGGACTACTCACTCAAGCGAGAGGTTCAAAGGATAAAGAGAAGATTTATGATATTGGCTATCGTTCAATTGAGCTGGGAGAAATGGCTGAGGATGGTACACAAATGCGTCCGCACATTGTATGGTTTGGGGAAGACGTTCCAGAAATCATTAATGCGGTAGAATTAGCCGCCGAAGCGGATATTTTTGTAGTTGTTGGCACATCTATGCAGGTTTATCCAGCGGCTGGTTTGGTTGATTATGTAGGTGAAAAAGTACCAATTTATATCATTGACCCTAAGAAACCAGATATAACCCTGACTAAAAATATGACTTACATCCAAGCAGGTGGAAGCGAAGGTTTACAAAAATTATACGAAATTCTCAGTAACGTATAAACATCTTAGATACAAAAATAAAGATACTCAAAACTCCACTATTTAAACTTTAAAGGCTGTAATGAATTATTGGCTCGTAAAATCTGAACCATTCAAATATTCTTGGGATGATTTCGTTAATCAAGGTGTAGGCACTTGGGACGGTGTAAGGAACTATCAAGCTCGAAACAATTTGAAAGCAATGAAAGTTGATGATTTAGTTCTCTTTTATCACTCAAATGAAGGCTTGGAAGTAGTTGGTTTAGCAAAAATTGTAAAAGAGGCTTACCAAGACCCCACCACTGACGACAACCGTTGGGTAGTGGTAGATTTGATACCCGTTGAAAAATTTCCCAAAACGGTTACGCTCAAACAAATTAAAGCCGATGAACGATTGAAGGATATAGGCTTAATCAAACAAATGCGACTTTCCGTTACGGCAATTCGACCCGAAGAGTTTGATATAATTGTCGGCTTAGCTCACGAATAAAATGTAATCATAATACACTCCTAATCAATAAATTATACATGAAGAAACTTCTTTTTCGCAACTTTCTTATGTTTTTCGGGATTTTTACCCTGTATATCTCGAATGCCCAAAGCGTGAAAAGGCTTGAAATTCCTGTACCATCTAACAGTACGGAACTATTTACTATTCCTATCAACGAACAAGGGGTTTTGGTATTGAACCAAATCAATAAATCAAATTTTACCCTTACCCGCTATGATATAAATTTAGAAAAATTATGGTCAATCAATGGAACAATTGATGCCAGTCTTGACTATGTAAAGCACGCTTACGATGGCAAAAATCTATATTTATTGTTCAGCCGCTACCGTAGTAATGTCTATGAAATTGTCAAGGTAAATATCGGTCCAGGATTTATTGAAAAATACCAGATTATGTCAGTGGATAGGATGGAGGTTTCTGATTTTCAGGCACTTAATGCTTCTGTTTTTATTGGTGGGGTTGTTAATTCTCAACCAGTTATTCTGTTTACTAATCTCCAAGAACGCAAAACAAAAGTTCTACCAAGTGCCTTAAAGAATCAAGCGGAAATCCAGTCGATGGAATTAGATACCACTTCCGATTTGGTGAATGTAACCTACGCTGTGGGTACGAAAGGGAAGAACTATCAGTTGGTTTTAAAGTCTTTTAATGAAGATGGTAAGCAAATTTCACAGGTGGTAATGAACCCTGATAATCAATACGCCATGATGAATGGTCGTTTGAATTTGGTTTCGGATTCAACCGAAGTTATGTTCGGAACGTATGGTCATAAGAACTCCATTGGTTCTTCCAGAGGACCGACTTCTCAAGGAATTTACTTTACAAAATTGATTGATAATGAGGTAGTTGATGTAAAGTTTCACAGTTTTACGGAATTTAAAAACTTCTTTAATTTCATGTCTGAACGCCAGCGTGAACGCCAAGAACGTAAAATTCAAGACAAGAAAGAAAAAGGCGAAGATTTACGTTTGGATTATCGTTTATTGGTACATGATATTATCAAACAAGATGATAAATACATTATGGTGGCAGAGGCATTTTACGCTGATTATCGTTATAATAATTTCAATCCTTACGGGTTTGGTAACGGTTGGAATTCTTGGGGAAGTCCCTACAATACCTTTTATAATCCGTATCGTTGGGGCTGGGGCAATTACGGGTTATACTCGCCTTTTAGTTCTTATTATTCACCGTGGGGCTGGGGAAATAGAAATTTTAACAATAATCAAGTTTTTGATGGTTGGATATATACCCACGCCATCATAGCAGCCTTTGATGAAAAAGGAAATCTTTTGTGGGACAACAGTATTGAAATGAAAGACGTGAAAGAACCAAAACTCTCAGAAAAAGTAAAAGCCTCCATCAAGGGAGACGAAATAACCTTATCGTACAGTAACAAAGGGCAAATTTTCACCAAAGTTATCAAAGCAGAGAAAGTAGTAGAAAACACCCAACCCCGCCCGATTGACACTCAATTAGACGGAGATAAAGTAAAGCAAACCACTTCTGATAATATAGATTTTTGGTATAATAATTATTTCATCGCTTCGGGCTATCAGAAAATTGCGAACGACCAAGAAGGTGGAAAGCGAAATGTATTTTATTTGAATAAAGTTTCGTTTTAGTGAAACGATTTAGAGCTTCTTGAAAGAAGTCATTCTTACAACAGAGTGACTTCTTTCTCATTTACAGTAAAATCCAAAATCATGTAAAGCATTTTTTTGTCACCCAAATTCTCAATAACTTTGAGATATGATTAACAACACTATACAAACCGAAACACCCAAAAACTGGAAAGAATATCAGTTAATTGATTCGGGAGGTTTCGAGAAATTAGAAAAATTTGGAAAGTATTTTTTACGTCGCCCCGAACCACAAGCGGCGTGGGATAAATCAATGCCCGAATCGGAATGGGAACGTACTGCCAATGCGGTTTTTAAAAAAGACAAAGGTTCTTCACAAGAAAAAGGAGAGTGGATTTTGAAAAAAGGTATGGAAGAACGTTGGTTTATGAATTACAAAACCGATTTTTTGAATCTGAACTTTAAATTAGCACTATCTTCTTTTAAACACGTCGGCATATTCCCCGAACAGGCTTCAAACTGGGATTTTATCCAAGATAAAATAAAAAAACTACCCGTAGCTACTCCCAAAATCTTGAATTTGTTTGCCTACACAGGTGGGGCATCCATTGCAGCCAAGCAAGCAGGGGCAGATATTACACACGTAGATTCGATTAAACAAGTCATTTCATGGTCGAGAGAAAACATGGAAGCCAGTAATCTCGAAAATATTCGTTGGGTGGTGGAAGATGCTTTGAAATTTGTAAAAAGAGAAGCCAAGAGAGGGAATATCTATCAAGGAATTATTCTTGACCCGCCCGCTTACGGTCGGGGACCTGATGGTGAAAAGTGGATTTTAGAAGAACAAATCAATGAATTACTCAAAACCGTTGCTCAGATTTTAGATAAAGAAAACTATTTTTTGATTCTCAATATGTATTCAATGGGTTTCTCTTCATTGATTGTTGAGAATTTAGTAAAATGCTCGTTTGAACAAGCCCAAAATCATGAATTTGGAGAGCTTTATTTGAAGGATTCTTTCAATAAAAAATTACCGTTGGGTGTTTTTTATCGTTTTGCCAGTGTGTAAAACGGGTTGTAGTTATAAGCGAGTTGATTAATTCGTTGGGTGGGGTAACATGACTTTACACTATCACCATTTGGTGTTTTGTCAGTAGATAAAAAAAGAGCATGGGTAAGGACACCATGCTCTTTAGTTTTTTAATTGGCAAATACCTCTAAGGCTTTTAACACAATTAAAAAAATCACGAAATAGTAAATTTTTTTCATTTGTGGTTGGTGAAATTATAGCGGTTAATAAATTGATACAAAGCTACTTATAAATATTTTGGAATACAAAATAATCGGGTAAAAACATAATTCATCTCCTTCATTCTGTTAAATTGTTGTGAACTTTGTAATTTTGGGTAATGAACATCAAGATTCTTCGCAGTTTTATATATTTTTTTTCCATCCTTTGGTTTTTTGCTTCCTGTATTAGCGAATCAAAGAAAGGAATTGCTATTCCTCCAGTTCCAGAAGTAACCGAAAAAGCACGCCGAGAAGCAGCGATTGCCTTTTTGACCGATGCGATTGATGCTTCCCCCAGTTCATCCGAAAATTACTACAAACGGTCATTGCTTTATCTCGAAAACGATAAAATAAAGGAGGCACTTGATGACATTAATAATGCCATTAGTATCAAACCCAATGTTGGGAATTATTTTCAGGCTAAAGCGTTGATATTGAGAGCTTCAGACCAACCACAGTTAGCCTTAGAGGCAGCTTCAAAAGCCGAAGTTTTAAACATTGAATCGCCTGAGTTATTTACACTTTTGGGTGACTTATACCAACAGTTAAGACAATACGGCAAAGCAAGGGCTTACCTCAGAAAAGCTCTCCAAATTTCACCCAATAACGGTGAGACGTATTTTTATCAGGGGGAAATTGCGGCAAAAACTGCTGATACGGCTACAGCACTTGCTCTTTACCAACAAGCATTAGGGCTAAAACCCAGTTTTCTACCTGCTTATTTGAAACTAATACAAGTGCATACAAATTTAAGAGAATATGACATGGCTCTATTGTACAGTTTGGAGGCGTTGAAATATCATCCCAAAAGTGCGTCTCTGTACTTTCAAAGGGGGAATACTTATCAACGAGCTTGGAAATTAGACAGTGCCGTTTTGTGTTATAACAAGGCTATCAAGTTGGACACTAACTTGGTTCAAGCCAGTTTTAGTGCGGGCATGATTTATTTCAAGACCAAAGCCTTTAGATTGGCGTTACCGTATTTTGAACGTACCTTGAAACACGATGCAAAATATCCAGATATAAAATATTACGTGGCACAATGTTTGGAATACACTGGTGAATACGAGAAAGCTGAAGAGATATATAACCAGATTGTGGCAGAAAACAATCAAGACTATCGTGCAATCGGCGGAATTTCAAGGGTTCAACGCAAACAAATTTATGGGGAGTATATCCCGAATTTTGATTTAAAATATGACACCGCAGCGTACCCAAAATTTGAGATGCCCAAACGTTCTTCGGTTGATACCAATTTGCTTAAACCGATTCAATCTAAAGG
This sequence comes from Arcicella sp., assembly GCA_025454855.1. Lineage (GTDB taxonomy): Bacteria > Bacteroidota > Bacteroidia > Cytophagales > Spirosomataceae > Arcicella. Next base: position 7,873 of record JALONS010000021.1, on the reverse strand, counting down.
AATAAATTAAAATTCATACATCGAAGTATCTGGCATTGAGGTTAGTTGTAAAGCCTTGAATGTCAGAAAAATAGCTTCATAAACAACCATAATAATGATTAAAATAAAATTGCCAGATGGGAATGTCAGAGAGTATGCTCAGGGAACAACTGGGATGGACATCGCCCTTAGTATTTCGGAAGGCTTAGCCCGTAATGTATTAGCGGCAAAAGTAGATGGTAAAGTAGTTGATGCCTCATTGCCAATTAATGAAGATGCTGATTTTCAATTGCTTACGTGGAATGACTTAGACGGCAAAGCAACGTTTTGGCATTCATCCGCTCACTTGATGGCAGAAGCCATTGAAGCTCTGTACTCAGGAACTAAATTCGGTATTGGTCCTGCTATTGAAACGGGTTTTTATTACGATATTGACATGGGTGATAAAACTCTAAGCTCAGAAGATTTCAAGAAAATTGAAGACAAAATGCTGGAATTGGCTCGTCAGAAAAACGAATACCAAAGAACTGCGGTTGCAAAAGCAGAGGCTGTAAAGTATTTTCAAGAGAAAGGTGATGAATATAAATTAGAATTAATTGAAGGTTTAGAAGACGGTTCAATTACTTTTTATCAACAAGGTAATTTTACGGATTTATGTCGTGGACCTCATATCCCCAATACTGGGTTTATTAAAGCGGTTAAGTTAATGAGCGTAGCTGGAGCATACTGGCGAGGGGATATTTCCAGAAAACAAATGACTCGGGTTTATGCGGTTACTTTTCCAAAACAAAAAGAGTTAGAAGAGTATTTGGCTTTGTTAGAAGAAGCCAAAAAACGTGACCACCGTAAATTAGGCAAAGAATTAGAGTTATTCGCTTTTTCAGAAAAGGTTGGTATGGGCTTGCCACTGTGGTTGCCAAAAGGTACCATGTTACGAGAACGCCTCGAAAACTTTTTGAAAAGAGCCCAAGTAAGAGCAGGCTATTCTCCCGTAATTACGCCACATATTGGTTCAAAAGAGTTATACGTAACTTCTGGGCATTACGCCAAATACGGTAAGGATTCTTTTCAACCTATTCATACACCCGATGAAGATGAAGAGTTTTTGCTCAAACCAATGAATTGCCCTCACCACTGCGAAATTTATAAAACCAAACCACGGTCTTACCGTGATTTGCCCTTGCGTTTAGCAGAATTTGGTACAGTTTATCGTTATGAACAATCGGGTGAATTACACGGTCTGACTCGTGTACGAGGATTTACGCAAGATGATGCCCATATCTTTTGCCGTCCCGACCAGGTAGAGGAGGAATTTATGAAAGTTATCGACTTGGTATTATATGTTTTCAAAGCGCTTGGTTTTGATAATTATTCAGCCCAAGTGTCTTTGCGTGACCCTGAGGATAAAGAAAAATACATCGGTAAAGATGAGGATTGGGAAAAAGCTGAAGCCGCCATTATTAAATCAGCCGAAGCGAAAGGACTTCCTACCGTGGTTGAATTGGGTGAGGCAGCTTTCTATGGTCCTAAATTAGACTTTATGGTAAAAGATGCTTTGGGACGTAAGTGGCAATTAGGAACTATCCAAGTGGATTATCAGTTGCCCCAACGTTTTGAGTTGGAATATACGGGTTCTGACAATCAAAAGCACCGCCCAGTGATGATTCACCGAGCACCATTTGGCTCATTAGAGCGATTTGTGGCAATTTTGATTGAAAATACCGCAGGGAATTTCCCACTTTGGCTATCACCAGAGCAATTAGCCGTTTTACCAATTTCGGAGAAATATGAAGATTATGCCAATGAAGTATTTTTGAGATTACAAGAACAAGACCTAAGAGGCTATATTGACCACCGTGATGAAAAAATCGGTAGAAAGATTCGGGATGCGGAAGTGAATAAATTGCCATTCATGCTGATTGTCGGGGAGAAAGAGTCAGAGCAAGGTATGGTTTCGGTTCGTAAAAAAGGAGAAGGTGATTTAGGCATGATGCCCATCGAGGAATTTATTAAAATTGCTCAAGAAGAAATAAACAAGAATATTGTTCGGTCATAGACTTGCAATTTCTCTTTTTTTGCATTAGTTTTCGTAAGAAAAAGCGTAGTGGATTACTTATTTGCTACAATTTCTACTTTTTGTGATGAATTAATTACGATAACTGCTCTTAAAAACAATAATTGTAACTTTTTTGAGTAATTTGCAGTTAATTAATTAAATTAGTCATTTAGACCTTTTTACAATTCATTTAAAACCAATCATTTATAGAATATGGCGTTACGCCCCAACAACAATTTTAAGAGTAATCGTAGAGAAGAAGAACCTTACAGAATCAATGGACTTATCAAAGGCGTTAATGAAGTACGCTTAGTAGGACAAAACGTTGAACAAGGAATCATGGATTTCAAGAAAGCCCTTGAAATTGCCCAACAACAAGGACTTGATTTAGTTGAAATTTCTCCGAAGGCTGTTCCGCCAGTTTGTAGAGTTACTGACTATGCGAAGTTTAAATACGAGCAGAAAAAGAAACAAAAAGAAATTAAAGCTAATGCCGCTAAAACCGTTTTGAAGGAAATTCGTTTTGGTCCCAATACGGATGACCATGACTTTAATTTCAAACTGAAGCATGCCATCAATTTCTTGAAAGAAGGAGCAAAAGTGAAAGCCTACGTACACTTTGTAGGTCGTTCTATCGTCTTTAAAGAAAGAGGTGAAATTCTTCTACTAAATTTTGCAAAAGGTTTAGAAGAATTTGGAAAAGCGGATGAAATGCCAAGATTAGAAGGAAAACGAATGTCCATTATGTTTTCTCCGAAAGAAAAGAAAAAATAAGGTGTATTTTTCATAAAAATTCCTTTCGTTTCACTAATTGAAATGAAGGGAATTTTCTTTTTTTATTACTATCCTTATGAAACAAAAATTACCTCTATCTATCATTATATACATTTTGTCCATCGTTGGAGGTTTTACACAAAATCCTTCCTCATTGAGATGGTCACAAATTAATACACCTCACTTCAGATTAATTTTCCCCTCTGCAATAGCACCAACCGCCAATAGAACAGCCAATGTATTAGAAAAGGTGTACCTCCCCGTGAGTAGCTCACTCGGTAAATCACCACGCCCTATATCGATTATTATTCAAAATCAAAATACCGATTCCAATGGTTTTGTAACGATTTTGCCCCGCAGGTCTGAGTTTTTTCTCACACCACCCCAAGACTATACGTTACTGGGTACAAACAACTGGTTAGACCTTTTGGCTGTTCATGAATTTCGTCATGTCGTTCAATATGATAAAGCCTTAACAGGTTTTAGTAAACTATTCTATCATTTATTTGGCAATAATGGTTTGGCAGTTGTAACAGGAGTTTCTGTACCTAATTGGTTTTGGGAAGGAGATGCCGTTGGGATAGAATCTTCGCTAACTTCTTCTGGTAGAGGGCGTATTCCTACGTTTGACATGGCTCTCAGGACACAACTGCTCAGTGGAAAGCAGTTTTCTTATGCGAAAGCCGTGTGTGGTTCATTCCGAGATTTTATCCCCAACCATTACGTAAGTGGTTATTTTATGACTACTCATTTGAAAAATAACTTCGGTAATGATATTTGGGGAAAGATTTTAGAGGACTCTTATCGAAAACCTTTTTATCCTTTTTCATTTTCGAGTAATATCAAACAAAAAACTAAATTAACCACTGAACGTCTTTACAATGAGACATTCAAAAATATAAAAGACCAATGGACAAGTCAAATCAGTGAACTGAAAGAAACGCCAGCCAAGACACTTAAAACAACCTCCAATTCCTATTTTACCAATTACCATTACCCCCAAATATTGGCAGATGGAAGAGTTTTGGCAATTAAATCGGGGCTTTCAGATATTCAGCAATTAGTGATTTTAGACACCTTACAAAATGAAGAAAAAGTATTAGAACTTGGTATTTTGAATGATTCGAAAATGTTGTCGGTTTCGGGTTCAAAGGTGGTTTGGACTGAATTTAATTATGACCCACGTTGGGACCAAAAGAATTTTTCAGCTATCAAATTGTATGACTTCAATTCTAACCGACTTTCAAGTGTTACGCATAAATCTAAATTTTTGTCGGCAGCACTTTCAGGTGACGGCAATAAAATTGTAGCGGTTGAAAATTCTACGAATGATAAATGTTCCTTAGTGATATTAGAAACAGTCAATGGGCGAGAATTTTTTAGAATTCCGAATCCTTCCAATGCTCTGTACACCCAGCCGAGATGGGATGGTAATTCAGTCATCTACGCTGTGAAGTTATTGGATAATCGTAAAAGTATCGTAAAAATTGAGGCTGAGACTGGTAGAGAAGAAACTGTTTTTGTATCATCTAAAGAGGAAAATATTTCGCATCCAGTCAAAATTGAGAATTTTATCTTATTCAATTCGGGTATAACAGGAGTTGATAATATTTTTGCTTATGACCTTGAAAAAAAGCAACGATTTCAAGTAACCAATCGCAAGTTTGGAGCTTTCAATCCATGTTTATCAGCGGATAATAAGCATCTTTATTTTAACGATTTTACTATTAATGGGCATAATGTAGCTATTATGCCTTTTGACTCATCAACATTTCTTTCTTTCGATGAAACCATCAATAAACCAGTTCAGTTTTTCGGTCAGATGGTTTTGAAAGAAGCAGGGGAAAATTTACTACAAAATATTCCAACTACTCAATTCCCCATAAGGAAATACAGTAAAGCTAATATTTTGAATCCTTATACTTGGGGTTTGGTGTTAAATTCATTAGATGCTAATAGCTTAAATTTGGGGATTTCTTCAAAAGATTTATTGAGTACCACCACTATTTCAACGGGTTATACCTACAATGCTAACGAAAATAGAGGGCAGTATTATGCTAATTTAACCTATGCAGGTTGGTATCCGACCATTAGTTTGAATTATACTAATGGTGAGCGTCAGGCTGAGTTTTACATCGATAAGCAAGCCCCTTTTGATACCTTAGTGAGTGATACTTGGAGGCAACAACAAATAGTAGTTGGGTTGGGATTACCCCTTACCCTGACCAGAAGTAAGTACCTTCAAACGATTAATTTGGGTTTGAGTGCAGCTCTTACTCAAATTTCAGGCTATGATTTAAAAAATAGAACATCTTCTTTGAGCTTTAATGGGAATCTTAATTCAATGATTTATTCCTTCTCTTATATAAGACAATTGAAGAGGTCTCCCCGAGACATTGCTCCTAAGTTTGCACAGGCTTTTAGTTTTTATCTTAGAAATATGCCTTTCGGGGGTGATGTAGATGCGGGGGTGTTAGCAATGCAAGGGAGTTTATTTTTTCCGGGTGTTTTGCGACATCATAGCTTACAACTTCGAGGCGGGATTCAAACCCAAAATGGTTTTAAAAATGCTATTGGAGCACCCAATGATAAATTATACGTTTTTGGCAGCCCCATACTCTTTCCAAGAGGGCATTTGTATCGTTCTTACGAAAATTTGGCGGTTGGTTCGGTAGAATATCGCTTACCTTTATTTGACCCAGACTGGAATTTGGGAAGGGTTTTATATCTAAAAAGATTTAAAACCAATATTTTTTTAGACTATGCCAAAGGCTATACCGATTATAATTGGACAGAATTTAAAGATGGAAAGCAACTAACGTATAGAGGTTCTAATCAATCCAGTTTTACTTCAATTGGTTTTGATTTTACCTCTCAATTTCACTTCATGCGTTTTTCACAACAATTTGAAATTGGTTGCAGATTTATCTATTTACCTGATAAAAATCAACAGATTTTCCAACCTTTATTAGTAAATATTGGCTTTTAATGGTTTTATATTAATTTCAACACCAACCTAATTTCATTGACCGTCATGAATTACATTTCCCAAAAATTATACTGGATAATGCAGTTGTCTTGTTGGTTGTTTACTACGTTTTTTCTGAGAGACCCAACTACAAAATATTTTCAAAATCCAAGTATTCGATTTAGCTATCTGGCTTTAAGTTTTATAATTTGTTTGGGATGCACCCATCTATATGCACATTTTTTTCTCAGAAAATTTAGAAATAATACAAAAACCATTTTCTTCGCTATATCTGGTGTACTCCTAACGGGTTTAGCCATTTTCTTATTAGACTATTACTTTGGTTTTCAAAGATACCGTAAACCCAGTCAGGGCTTGCCTTTGGAGGTATACGATTATTTCCAGTTTTTTATTGAGTCTACCCGTTACGTTGGAATCTGGTTTTTGTTTTATCATTTATTAATCAGTAATTCAGAAGCCCAATTCAGAGCCATTGCCTTAGCACAATCAGAAACAGCCTTAAAAACAGCAGAGTTAGCAAACCTCAAAAATCAGCTCAATCCACATTTTTTGTTTAATGCTATCAATAGCATCAAAGCACTCACTCTTACTGACCCTCACTTGGCACGCCATGCTCTTACAGAATTATCCCAACTGCTTCGTACCTCTTTGACCATAGGAAATGAGCAATTGGTAAGCCTTGAAACAGAGATAGATTTTGTGAAAGACTATCTTTTTTTAGAAAAAATTAGATATGAAAAAAGACTGAATTACTCCTTTGATGTTGCCAAAGAAACTTTAAATATCAAAATTCCTCCGATGTCATTACAGCTTTTAGTAGAAAATGCTATAAAGCACAGCATTAGTCAGCACAAATTAGGGGGAGAAATAATCATTAAATCATATATCAATCATGATTTATTTGTGCTTAGTGTGATGAATACGGGTCAGTTACAACCTGTTTTTTCACCCAAAGGCGTTGGACTTAAGAATTTAGAAAAACGTTTACAACTAAATTTTAAAGACAAGGCAACATTTAAAATAATGGAAGAAAATAATTATGTAAAAGCATTAATTACCCTCACTATTTGATATTATATTTTGTAACCTCCCTGTTGAGAAAAATCTTAAGGTACCCTTTAGCTCCAATCTTTTAAAGCGTGCAGTTAGTCCATTTCCCACAATAACTTCATGATTAGTATTGATTGTTACCAAATCAATTGATGTTGGTATTCTACCACAAACCCAAGTATTATTATCGTGCCAAGTTCCTGAGCCAAAGGAAGTTATTGGAATTAAACCTGCAAAATTACTGGGGACAGATACTTGAGGAGAGATTAAAATATTGCCCAAGGCATCCGTAGTCTTTACTCGATAACTCCCCGATGAAGCGGAATAACTTGTAGATGTTGATAAATTATTCGTAACCTCATTATTGTTTGTCCACAAATAGGTGTGTTGTCCACTGGGTGCTTTCATTAAAAGATTTGATATTCCATTACATTCAGTAGTGATAAGTGGAGGAGGAGTTGGTAAATAAGGAGTAGAATTATTGAAAAAATTTGTATTCAACTTCTGTGACCATACACTGGCTAAAATACGGTGTCCACCCCCTATAAAATGAATTGAGTCGGAAGTACGAATATTAGGTCCAATTAAATTATCAGTTTCTGGACCCTCAAATACGCCATTTATATAGTTGTTCTGAGTATTACCATTAACGCCTATTACATCATTTTGGGCATCAATGACAGGTTGCCAGACCCTTGCTGAAAACCTTTGTACCTCGAAGCCCGAGAAACAACCCATGTTAAATTATTTTTCCCTGAATGTTGCCTACTTTTGGTAATAACATTTTTCAAATAACTACCGTAGGTAGTTCTGGATGTTTCCGCCTGATTGTCTGTTTCCCCTTGATGCCACAAAACTGCCCTTACCCCAAATTGATTAATGTAAAAATGAAGAGCTGCCCTAAAATTTCCGTAAGGCATTCCTCTTGGCATGGTGTAGTAATTGAATGGTGTGGCAGTGCTATCATTGGCAGATTCATGCCAAGCCGTTATTCCTGTTCCTGACCATCCCCCGTTAAAAAATGC
>JALONS010000197.1 GCA_025454855.1 Arcicella sp. | reverse complement strand
AATTGAAAGCGTTTTCAGTCCCAAAAAGTCCATTTTAATTACTCCTGCATCTTCAATAATTTTCCCCTCAAATTGCGTAATGAGCAAGTTTACCTCTTTGGAAGTAGCAACGGGCAAAATTTCCGATAAATCTTTCGGGGCAATGATGATACCAGCCGCATGAATTCCCGTTCCTCGCACCGACCCCTCAAGAATCAGGGCTTCTTCTAAAACTTTTGAACGTAAAGAGCCTTCACGACGAATATCACGTAGTTTCTTTACATTTTCAATATCATCAGATTGTAATTGTTCTTTTTCAGCCAAGGACTTTTCTCCCACCAATGGTGCATTCATTACACGGTTTAAGCTCGTACCTGGTTTATCGGGGACTAATTTGGCTAACTCGTTAGATTCATTTAAGGGTAAATCCATCACCCGAGCCACGTCTTTAATCGACATTTTGGCTGCCATCGTACCGTAAGTTACAATATGGGCAACTTGCTGTTTACCGTATTTTTCAACTACATAATCAATCACTTTTTGTCGCCCTTCATCGTCGAAATCCGTATCAATATCGGGCATTGATTTACGGTCAGGATTCAAGAAACGTTCAAAAAGTAAATTATATTTAATGGGGTCAATATTGGTAATTCCGATGCAATAAGCTACCACCGAACCCGCCGCCGAACCACGTCCAGGTCCCACAAAAACGCCCAAATCACGTCCTGCTTGAATAAAATCTCCTACAATCAGAAAGTAACCCGCAAAACCCATCGTTCGGATGGTATGCAATTCAAAACCAATACGCTCTTTTACTTCGGGCGTTTCCCATTTGTCTCCGTAGCGTTTTCTGGCACCTTCCCAAGTAATATGTTCCAAGTAATCATCTTGCGTGGCAAAACCCGCAGGAATTTCATAATTAGGCAACATAATATCTTGTTTCAACTTTAAAGTATCCACCTTCCCCACAATTTCATTGGTGTTATCAATTGCCTCGGGAATGTGATTCCAGAGTTTGGTCATTTCAGCAGTAGTCTTGAAATAAAATTGGTCATTGTAAAAGGCAAAACGCTTGCCTTTGGTAGAGGTTGCCGAATCATCATCAATGTCTTTGTAAGTGGGTGTAGCCTGTTTCTCCCCCGTGTTAATGCACAAAAGAATATCATGGGCATTGGCATCGGTTTGGTCAAGATAATGAGAATCATTTGACGCAATTACTTTCACATTATATTTCTTGGCAAAACGTAACAACACTTCATTGCAACGCAATTGGTCTGGAATCTCATGATTTTGAACCTCCACGTAATAATCTTCCCCAAAAATATCCAACCACCACTTAAACTCTTTCTCCGCTGCCTCCTCTCCGTGCCTCAAAATGGCTTGTGGAACCGATGCACCAATGCAACAGGTGGTAGCAATCAAACCTTTATGATATTTTAAAATCAGTTCTTTATCAATGCGTGGGTATTTTCCGTACAAACCTTCTATGTAGCCTAACGAACACATTTTCACCAAGTTAGCATAGCCTTCTGCATTTTTTGCCAACATCAACTGGTGGTAACGTTTATCCTTTTGGTCTTTTGAAAATTGTCTTTTATGACGGTCTTCAACCACATAAAACTCACAGCCAACAATGGGTTTTACCCCTTCGTGTTTTTGAGCTTCTGCTACAAACTGAAAAGCTCCGAACATATTACCGTGGTCAGTGATGGCAACGGCGGGCATATTATCCGCTTTCGCTTTGGCAAAAAGTCCTGAAATTTTGGAAGCTCCATCCAGAAGTGAGTATTGAGTATGACAGTGTAAGTGGGAGAATTGCATATTTACTCGATGTTTGTTGTCCGATGTTCGGATTCGTACTACAAAGAAAACATAAAAGCGACCTAATTGAGTCGCTTTTGTTAGAAAAGTTTGATTTTTCGTAATTAATCCTTTTTCACTCCATTTGATTTCGCAGAGTGTCCAACCCAATATTCCTCTAAACCATTGAATATTTGTCGTTGCAACATTCCTATATTAGTTGGGTCAATTTCTGCGGTTTTTTTGGAATACATGGCAATATTTTTTTGTTCCGCATCTATCAAAAAAATACTCGATTGGCTTGGTAGTTAAACTTAACATCTCCAACCATTGCATTTTTTCTATCTGGTCCGTCCATTTTAATATAATATTCCGCTATTTCTGTGGATAATATACTCTCTTCTCTTATATTAGCTGACAGCTCATCATACTCAATTTTATAGCTATCGAAAAATAGCTTTATCGCTTTTACACTACTACTTTGAACTTCTTCAAAATAATCTTCCCCCTCAACAACCTCATCATTTTGAGCGTGTAAAACGATAATTTTATTGATAGGAGGTACAATCATCACATTTTTGATAGTGGAAGGATTAACAGCTGAAGCGATTGGCTTTTGGGTAGCACAGCTACAAAGGAAAAGGATGAGAAGACTGTAGAGTAAAAATCGTTTCATTTTGATAGAAATATTAATTTTATGGCGTTAATTTTCAGTATTTCGAGCAAAAATAAGTCCAAAAAAAGCGACTGGTTAAGTCGCTTTTTAATTTATTTTCCTGAATGTCACCTTGCAGTAATAGTAATCAAGTCGGGTAAAGCATAGGCTACACCGTCTAATAAAACTGTTACCGACCAGCGATTTGGTACTGGAAAAGTCGTTTCAATTTTGTAACTAATTTCTGTACCAGCAGTATTCAATAAAGCATCTTTCGTTTGGGTGCTTGAGGCAATCTGTGGCACAAAACGAATTTGAATTTTTGTAGCTTTGATATTATTTCCAGTAATAATTAAATTATCGCCTCTGATGTATGAAAGTTTAGTCATTCTATTGATAATCAACTCTTTTCCTGTTCCTGTTACTTTCAAATCTAAGGTTCGATATTTAAACACTCTTCCTGCAACGTTTACACTTATTGAGTACAAACCCACGGGTACATCAAAAGGTACTTGTACCTTCGCTTCGGTGGCTTTCAGCGTTCCTGCTACTGTGTTGAGGTTATAAATTTTACCCGTCAATTTAGAAGTCAGATAAAAAAGTGGTGTTGCCCGAGTAAAGTTTTTGCCATACACAAAGAAAGATTCGGTGGTTTTGATAGAAAGCGTTTCAATTCCAATTATTTCAGGGTCAGTGGTTCGGGCTACATCGACCGATACGGCGTATGCCCTTTTGGTACAATCTGCTGCCGTAACTATGTATGTAACGGGTACGGTAAAATTTTGGGGGATAAGCGATGCAGGTGTAGCTTTTGCCGAGGCGGATAAAGTGATGGTTGGCACCAAAGCAGTGACTTTGGTAGCTACTGGAACTCTTAACTTGACCGTGCGGGCAGCGGTATCAATGTCTCCATCTACTGCTGGACTAAAATCTAAAAATTTGAAAGTTAAGATGTCTTTCTTGGAACTCTCTGGGCTTTTCAGGGCTGGAATTTCAGAGGCACAGTTCCATAAAAAGATGGAAAGCAATAGAACTAAAAGGTAATTTGATAGTTGAGAATATTTCATGGCACAGATTAATGGTAGTTATGCAGTTGGGATAATTACAGTTCAAAGTCCCCTTCGTGATTCTCGAAAAAAACATGATTCAAGAAATCTAAAAAGGGTTTTAAAGTTCTACACGTTTCGGTTACGTTTTTGACAAAATCTGGAGAACAAACCTCTTCATTTGAAAATTTATGCCAGAAAAACAATTGCTTTTTCCTCAACAATTCGATTTCAGGATGGTCTTTTGAATAACCTTTGGGGGCAGATTTCACGGCTTCCCCCTCCGCCTCTCCAAAAACTTTTACAAAGTCTGTATTGTATATAATTTGTTTTAATTCCTGTGCATTGTAATCAATTTCTTGACGAAGTTTGGCTAATTGTTCGGGTGTTGGCGAGTACATCCCTCCACCCAAAAACGACTCATTCTCTTGAATATGCAGATAATAGTCCATTCTTCCTGACTTCCTGCCGCCTTCCGAAAAACTGGCGGATAACCAAGTTTTATAGGGGTCTTTATTCAATGAAAATCTGACATCCCGAGCAATCCTGTAATTACAATCTTTTACCTGTACACCCGTCATATTTTCAAACTCCCCGATTGAACTTATCAATTCTTTGATGGTTTCTTCAAAATTAGCTTTTACCGTGTCATACCTTTTTTTATTAGCATGAAACCATTCTCGGTTGTTGTTATTTTTTAAATCTCTTAAAAATTCAAATGATTGGATTGAAATAGACATAATCTTTAAACTAAGACAAATAGTGATGATGGAAGGTTGCTTTTAACACTTTGTTTGTGAAGTTACATAAATTCTCCTGTTCTTGATTTGATGGATTGACATAATTTAGTCAATTTTGTAGTAAAATAATATTCTGAAATAGAAAATACTCAATTATGCGAATCCTTACTGGCATTCAAGCCTCGGGCAGACCTCACTTAGGCAATATTTTAGGGGCAATTAAACCCGCCATTCAACTTTCTAAAAATCCTGACAACGAATCATTTTTATTCATTGCTGATTTACATACACTTACATCCCTCAAAGACGGTGCAAAACTCAAAGAAAATACGTATGCCATTGCGGCAGCTTGGTTGGCTTGTGGATTTGATGCCGACAAAAACTATTTTTACCGTCAATCTAAATTAGCAGGGTATCACACTGAATTAATGTGGTATCTGAATTGCTTTACGCCTTTCCCAATGTTGGCGAATGCTCACAGTTTTAAGGATAAGTCTGAAAAATTAGCGGATGTAAACGCTGGACTTTTTACTTATCCAGTGCTTCAGGCGGCAGATATTATGCTCTATGATGCCCATCTTGTACCCGTAGGAAAAGACCAACGCCAACATTTGGAAATGACTCGTGACTTGGGCGGAGCGTTCAACCGACAATACGGAGAAGACGCATTGGTTTTACCCGATGCTAAAATTGATGAAACGGTGATGACTATTCCAGGGATTGATGGACAAAAAATGAGTAAATCACTCAACAATTATATTGATATCTTCTTGAATGAAAAGGAGTTGTTGAAAGTTGTAAAAAAGGTTGTCACGGATGCTACGCCATTAGAAGAACCAAAAAATCCAGACACAGATAACGTTTTCAAATTGTATTCTTTAGTGGCTAAGCCAGCAGAGATAGCAGAAATGAGGAGCAATTATTTGGCGGGCGGTTACGGGTATGGTCATGCCAAAAATGCCCTCCATGCCGTTTTGGTAAGGGAATTTGCCGCAGAAAGAGAGAAATTCGAGTATTACATGAATCATATTTCGGAACTTGAGCAAAAATTGCAAGAGGGAGAAGCTAAAGCTGCTATCATTGCCAAACAAACCATTGAAAGAGTGCGAAACAAAATGAATTTTTGATGATAAATCAATTAGATACCCAAGCCTTTTTGTGGCTCAATGCTTTACATACTGATTCCCTTGACCCCATCATGGCATGGATTTCGGGTAAAAACGAGTGGTTTCCGATGTATGCCCTCATTATTGGTACTATCATTTGGCGTTTCAAAACCCGCTCAATAGCCATTTTGTTGATGATTATTCTGAGCGTGGTTGTTTCAGACCAAGTTTGTTCGGGTTTATTAAAACCCTTGGTGGCTCGTCTCAGACCTTGCCACGACCCACTCATTCAACATCTTGTACACGTGGTGGGCAATTGTGGGGGACAATTTGGATTTTGTTCTTCGCACGCTGCCAATTCTTTTACCTTAGCAACTTGCTTATTTTTACTGTTTCAGTCAGATTATAAATTCATTAAAATATTCTTTTTGTGGGCAATAATCGTATCGTACAGTCGTATATACGTGGGTGTACATTACCCACTTGATGTATTAGCGGGGGCTGGTATTGGTGTATTAGCTGCTTTGTTTTGCTTTAAAATTTATCAGATTTATTTACAAAAATTTACCCATGAAAAATCTTAAATTAATTGTTTGCAGCCTTATATTCGTTAGTTTTAGTACGTTCACCTTCAAGTTCAATCTACTTGCTAAACCCGTAAATGATGAAGCCGAGAAAATTGTTGGCATTTGGTTTACGGATGACAAAACCTCTAAAATTCAAATCTACAAAACTGATAATCAGTATTTTGGCAAAATAATTTGGTTGGCATCTAAAGGTACAAAAGAGGACTTGAAAGTTAAACCTACGCTCGGTTATCAGATTTTCAGAAAGTTTACCTTTGAGGGTAAAAACGTATGGTCGGGTGGGCAAGTGAGCGACCCACGCAGTGGTATGACGGTTTCTGGAAAAATGACCTTAAAAAATGAAAATACGTTAAGCGTGCGGGGTTATGTGGGTTCACCAATCTTTGGCAAAACGGTTGTGCTTATTCGTGCGGAGTAGTTAGGGCTTTGGTTGTTGTTGAGTAACACAATGAATCATCCCGCCGTTTTCGTAGAGATTCCTAACATCAATACCCACAACTGTTCTGGTAGGATACAGTTTTTTTAGCTTTGCGATAGCCACGGCATCGTTAGGGTCGTTGTAAATAGGCACTAATACTTTTGTATTGGCAACGTAATAATTACAATATGAACCTTGATAACCCAAGTTTTTCCCGTAAGTAGTAATGACGTTGTCTTGCGTGAGGGGTAGCTTAACAAACTGATAAGGTTGATTATCTTTATTCTTAGCTTTCAAGAGAATATCTATGTCTGATTGCTTCACCTCAAATCTCAACAAATCATTGTTTTCCATCGTGACAATCGTCTCGGAATTACCAAATCTGGCAAAACCATCAATATGCTGGTCGGTAATTTCAAGTCCTGCCTGACCTTCCAACCAAATAAAATTACGAATCCCTAAATATTTTGTAAAGATATTCTCAGCTTGTTTCTGAGTCATATTTGGATTTCTATTGCCATTCAAAATGGAACTTTTACAAGCCATCAAAGTGCCATTGCCATCAATTTCTACGCTACCGCCCTCATTTATCATTATTGCGTTTAAGTCTATCAAACTTTTTGATTGGTCTTTCGCAATTTTGGAAGGCACAGCATTACAGTTATTAAATGCTGCTTTTTTCCCCCATCCATTAAAATCCCAATCCTCAATAACCAAATTCCCTTGTTTATCCCTAACGAAAATTGGTCCGTTATCTCTTACCCAAACATCATCCGTTTTTTGAATGGTAAAATCAACATTAGTTAATGATACATTCGCCTTTTTAAGAAGATTAGTTACCCTATTTTGTTCCTCAAGGTTGTAAACAATCAAATGTACTTTCTCACTGGCAACCAATTCTTTGGTCATATCTACCCAAGTTTGGTCAAGTCTGTTCCGATACGACACCCCGTATTGATATTCATGAACCCACTGCAACCACGTTCCTTCGTGGGATTCGGTTTCGTCGGGCATGGTGTACAAAATATCTTCATCCACTGATTCAGCCTCCTTTTGTATGGCACAAGCGTTTAGTAATGTCACAAACAAAAATAATTTCGTGAATACATTATTGAGGAATGGAGATGAACCTCCAAAAAGTTTAACCATTTATTATTTATTGACCAGTTTAACCATCAACATTCAAAATCTATCCGATACTTTCCCAGTTTGAACTTGCTAATACAACTGATGTTTCCACCTGACGAACAGGAATAGTCCAATATCTTGGTAGCAAAATATTTATTTCTTTCCTGTCTAAAAGTCTAAAGCCATTTTTAAGATAAAAACTAATTGCCCATTTTGCATCTGCCCAAGTACCAATCAGAATTGGCGTAGTAGCAATGGCGGTCAGATGATTTAATAAAAGCCCACCGATACCTTTACTTCTTTCACTTGTCCGAACGTAAGCGTGACGAATCAGCGTAACATCTCCTTTAAACTGAATACCCATTACGCCGATGAGCTTGTCATTTTCTTTGTATCCCCAAAACTCCACCCCATCAGCTATTTGATTTTGCACCTTTGTAGGCAATTGAAGCATCATTTATAATTTCGCAGATGACCTCAAAGTCGTCTTGCTCACATTTTGTAATCATATAAAAATTATGGTTGGGTCTGTATGGTACTTTCAATAAATTTAACGGATTTTTATGCGGAATGGAAGAAGTTTTTAGAAAATAAAAGGTTCAAGCGAGGACGTTTGAGCCAGATTATTTTTACTACCAATGAAAAAGGCTTGTAGTCAGGTGGGAAATTTGAAACTCATCCGCACGAACGTGTGTCAATATAAATATCCGATTTTCAATTACTTACAGATAATCAAAATTTACGTACGCCGAAACAAAAGTACAAAAGAATTCCTTATGTTCAATAACTTCCGTCAGCCCCCACTTGCCACAAATCCATGTTGGGTGCAGCCGCTTTTTGCAAACGGTGTATCCAATTGAACATTTAAAGTTACTTATAAATCTAAAATTGTTTCAAGTTTAGCCTGTTTTGCACACCCTTCTCTATCAGGATAAATACCAATGAAATCAATTTTTGACATTGAATATAAGTCTGACAAAGCATTTTTATATTCACTTCTTGGTATGATAAACTTCAAAATAATTGGTTTATTCATACGATAAACATCATAGATTTTTTTGTTAAAAAAGTCTACCAAATCTAATGATAAATTATTAACACCATCAATATGGGTGAATAAACCATCTTGTGCATCTATTCTGAAATTATCCAGTTTTTCATTTGGGTTTACAAGTTTAAAACCGTATGGCTCGAAAATTTTTATTCCACCATTTGATTTGATAGCATTTTGAAGATTTGAATTACCCCCTAAATCATGTACGTTTTTTATCTGTAAAGCATAAACAGCAACGTTGGTATGTGTGTTAGTCTGTAAAACTTCATCGGAAAATGCAAAAAAGGCAGCCTTATAGATGGTTTTTGTCCAATCCAAAAAAGGCGTTGGTAAGCCATAATGTTGTCCGATACCCCAAAAGTCATCGTTAATTTGATATTTGTGGTTTTTCTCAGTAGTATTTATTAGTTTTTTATATTTGTTTAAAAGTTCATCAATTGGATTGAGACCGCCCAAGGGAAATGGTATTAAAATACCAGCTTTCTTAAAGAAACGTTGTAAACTTGTTTCTAAAATCCAATCTGCATCGTTTTGTCCTCTATAAATATAATCTTTTTTATTTTTAACTTTACTATATTTACTTTTAAAGTCGTCCCAACTTTTGCAAGGTATTTCTTTCACTACTCTCATTTGGCATCAAAGGTTTTCATTTTTACAGGTTTCCCAATAGGTTGCAACTCTTCATATAAATCTATTAGTATTGAATGAAAAGCATAACTTTTTTGGTCTAATGGTAGCTTAAAATCGTTTGTTCGCTCACTGAAAAATTTTGAATAGGTATCATCAACATCAAATCCCAATAATCCGTTTTGCCAAAGTACGTCAAATAGATTCAAATCAGTACCAATCTCAAAAACTTCTATTGCGTATTCTTTTGCTATCAATAAATCTTCTTGTGAAAATCTATCCTTGCCGATATAACATATTATTTTCCTAATCTTATCAGTAAATAAAGTAGATAAATTTAAGTATTCTTGGTCGCCTGTATATGCAGAGGTGTACATTTTGTGTATACCTAAATCAAATGCTTGCGAAGGCATCAGATTCGCAGTCAAATGATTAGCCGAAATTTGCACCTGTTCCCTTGCAAACCTTTTAGCGTAATGATGTACTATTTTCTTTAAATCTGATTCAAAGTTGCTAAAATCGTTGCTCGAACTTCTTATTTCTAAAATTCTATTTGAAAGTGAGTTGCCTAAAATAACAATGTCTCTTGGAATACTTCTTGTATGTCTAACTATATAGTCCGAAATAGGTTCGGTTACTTGTCTTTTAGTATTACTTATAGATTTAGTACCCAGCCAATTTTCAATTATATTTTCACCTTTAATAACGAAGTTATTGCTATCTAAATGCTTAATTTTTTCAAGCAATAAATATTTAGCTGAATCGCTATTCCAATGTAAAATTGTAACATAAGATGAATCGAAGTACCGAGTCTCATGTTCAGATGCCAAAATTGAACTATATACATGGTCTCTTATTGATATTAAGATATGTAATTTTCCACCAATACTTGTATCTCTTAAAAATTGCATTAAAGAATAAAATAACCCTTTTTGAGCCCGTAACCAATACATTGGTGCGTGCTGATATTCTTCATCAATAGCATCAACAAAAAAATACAATGGCACTCCTTCTTTTATAATGTGGCTTAAATCATAATCTAATTCATCCCAAAGAATGGAATTAGAAAACTTATCAAAACCTTTTCCATCATTTATGTTGTCAATAATTTCAATGACTTGACTAAAAACAGTTATTGGTCTTTCAGCCTTTGATAATATTTTTTTATATTTCTTTTTAAAGTCATTTGGCAGTTTATTTTTTAATTCGCTTAATTTATTGTTATGCAGAATATGGGTAATAATTGTCCTAATGATGGAAATACGCCATAAAATTCTCCACTTTTCTGTCAAAAGTTCCCCATTAAACAACTGAGAAAATTTCAAAATATGGTCTGTCTGAGGTCTTTTTTGATTCAAATATTCAATTACAACCTCAAAATCTTCCGAATAAATACTCTGTTCTTTTTTTAAATGAATATAGTACCTTCTTAAATACAAAGTTTTTCCACTACCTTTTTTACCAACAATTACTCTGAAATGCTCTGTCCCATTGTTAGAAATACCACTATTTTTGTTTTGCATTTTTACAAAACCTTTACTTCCGACTTTCTCTAAATCTTCAACGCTAACTGCTCTTGAAGCGTCAGGATTTCCAAAAGGAATTTTTTTATCTATTTCCTTTTCTTGGTTATGCAAAAAATCATTAATACTTGTCATTTATTCAGTTTTATTGATTTCAATTTGTAAATTTGGTTAAATGTCAAAAATTTTATGCTTTAATCAATGATATTTTTAATAGAATTTTCCTATGAGATTTCGTCCTGCGGTTGCCACCAACTCGTAAATATACTAAAGTTTTGTAGTTTTTTTATTTACCAAAACAATACTGCACCACATTAAACAATTAATTTAAAACAATTTAACATACTGCAACATTGTTAAATACAAACATAGCGTTTTTTATTTAACTTTGTAATGTAACACATCAAATTTTTATTTTATGGCAGCAACCCCAACACCCAAATGGTATTTAGAAGGCTTTCCCAATTATTTTATCGCTGAGGATAATCAGCTTTACAGAATT
>JALONS010000020.1 GCA_025454855.1 Arcicella sp. | reverse complement strand
GTCTTTTACATAATTTCCTCTATTACCTTCTATATTGTTGAAACTAATGAAAGGCTGGAAGAAAGTAAAACCATTTTCAAACTCAGTTCCAGGAGGATTCCCTGCGTAAACGTGCCATTGTTTGAACGTAAAAAAGGTACTATTTACACTATCAGTAGCATTATACACCCCAATACCCGATTCGGGATGTTGGTCACTGTAAACCATTCCCCAATATTCCGTTGCTTGTACACCCGCAGGATTCTGCCCGTTATTGATGATAGGAAGAACATTGCCATTGACAGGAGCAAACGTCCACGGTGAATTACCTGTGTAAGTTTTATACTTATTGAGGGTACTCACAATAAAACAAGCAGGAGCTCCAGCACCATCAAAACCAGCACCACTCCATTGCCCGTCGGTTCTGAAACTGGTGTAGCGGTAGTCAATTTTTACCGAACGCCCAATAATAGTGTAAGTTGCCTCGATGTATGTTTCTGAATGTTTGGCATTCATCGGATAATGAATGGGTCTTAGTTTTACATAATAACCATTTGGTACTTGATGATAATCTATCAAACTGGCGGCATGATTTAAGTAGTCTCCTCCGTGCGTTACGTTGTAGCTGGTGGGCATATTTCCAGGATTGCCCGAACCTGCTACTTCACCTTGCTGAGAATAGCCATCTTTTTTCTGATAAGCATCAAGGGTTACTTGAAAACCACCGTCATAACCATTATACACCAAATTAGTAGTGGCATTAACTAACGATGCCCATGCTAATTGTCCTCCCCTTTTTAGGTTGATACCAATTTTTATTTTATCATTTTGCAACCATACCATGTCATTCACAGGGTCGTATCTGGGTTGATTGATAAAGATGGCAGGTAAATTATTCTTGTTATCGTAATGGCTGGGTGGATGCCCATCCGAAAAGTAATAAGGTGGTTTATTGGGTTCTGTAATCACTACACCACCCGATGGCGTAGCTGATTGTACTGTTATAGAATTACTAACATCTGATGTTAAACTGTTTACCGTTTGTTTTGCCGTCCACACATCTCCTGCCGTTGGATTACTTACCACATGGCTACTACCTGTAATGCCTGTATTAGTTCCATTTTTAAACCATGTAATATTACCAGTAGCAGTAGTTGATAGAGTAGTACTTGTTCCTGCAATCATGGGAGAAGGAATACTACTGATAGTTGGAGCAGGTGGAACACTATACACTGTTATAGAATTACTAACATCTGATGTTAAGCTGTTTACTGTTTGTTTTGCCGTCCAAACATCCCCTGATGTTGGATTACTTACTACGTGGCTACTGCCAGTAATGCCTGTGTTCTCACCATTCTTGAACCATGTGATATTACCAGTAGCAGTGGTAGATAAAGTTGTACTTATGCCTGTCATCATGGGCGAAGGGCTACTACTGATACTTGGTGCAGACGGTATTTGTAATACAGTAATGGCGTTACTAACCTTTGAGGCAATGCCATCTACCGTTCTGATTGCCGTCCAGATATCTCCTTCCATTGGATTGGTAATGGTGTAACTATTCCCTGTATTTCCTGTATTCACGCCATTTTTGTACCAAGTAATTGTACCATCAGCGGTGGTGCTTAACGTATTGGAAATACCAGATATAATGGGGGATGGACTACTCACAATAATTGGCGGAATAGTGATTGGATTGCCAAGAATGTTTAATTTACTATTTACCGAAGCAAATCTTAAACTTCCAAAATTAGCGTATGACAACCATTTTGCAGTAGCTACATTTTGAATCGTTACTACGTGATTGGCTAAGATAATAACGGAGTCGATACCCAAAGGTACACGGTTAATATTCCAAGTGGTTCTATCCTCCCAATCTCCCGTTTTTTGACTGATTGCAACGGGCGGAAGTATCGTAACGGTAACATTACCACTTTTATCACTAATACATCCCGAAATATTACATTTGGCGTAATACTGCGTGGCAGTCGTGGGTGAAACGGGCATTGCAACAACTTCATTATCAGAGGCTTTAAACCAGTTTAATGTACCACTACATCCCGAAGCAGTTAGCGTAATGCTATTGCCTAAAACAACATTGGCTACCGATGAAACAACGGGTGGGGACGATTGAATAATTTGAACATTAGTGCTGGCAGTAGCTGTACAGCCATTTAAACCAATTGCGGTTAAATTATAAATACCATCAGCAGCTGTGGTTGTATTATTGATGGATGGATTTCTGAGGTTTGAAGTAAATCCGTTTGGTCCTACCCATGCGTAGGTACTAATGCCAGAAGTAGCATCGGTAAAAGTAGTGCTTAGGTTGAGTGTTTCTCCAAAACAAATAGGGGAATTGGAGCTAACAGTAATATCTGGTTTCGGTTTGAGTGTTACATTTGTGCTGGCACTAATAACACATGAATTATTTATATCATCAATAAAATTGGCATTTATAGTATAAACACCAACCTTAGCAGACGAAAAATTCGGTACATTGGCTGTGGCATTCAGACAAGTAAAATTATTGTTACATAGTGCCGTTGAGGTACTTGTAAAATTATCAGGTCCTGTCCATGAGTAAGTTCTGAAATTTGCCCCTCCAATTGCCCAATCTAATACATAGGTTGCTCCTTCACAAGTGCTACCCGTTGGGGGCAACGCTGGCACCGTAGGTTTGTTCCCTACTGAGATATAAACATACGTGATACCCGAACATCCTGTAGTAGGGTTGTAGGCTTCTACGGTATATAAACCATCATTTTTTACAATATTTCCACCAGCATCAGTCGTGGAAGCAGCTCGGGTCATGCTTTGCCCTGTGGCAGTAAACGAATTAGAACCCGTCCATGAATACGTCATACCTGATGTAACCGAAGCATAAGCCGTTAGGCTAATCGTACCATTATAACACGCTGATACGTTACCAATTACATTCAGGCTTTGCAACGATGTACCGATACTAACATTGGTAGTAGCCGTAGCTGAACAATTTGAAATGTTAGTGATATTTACCGTGTAAATACCTTCTTTGGCGGGTGTTAAGTTGTCAATAGTTGGTGCTTGAGAGGTAGCCGTAAATCCGTTAGGTCCTGTCCAATTATACTGTAAATTCTCGTCATCTGTAATAACGGTTAACTCGACATTACTGTTCAGACATGAAGAAAACGAGGCTGGTACAAATATACTACTCAAATTACTAACATTGACGGTATGCTTTACCCTCATACTTGAGCATACTACATCTTTACAAGCTGCAAAATATTCAGTAGTGATAGTAGGAGAAAGACTGGTACTACTGATTTCGTTGCCATCTATTTCGGCATCATACCATTTTATGCTACCTTGTGTACAACTACCAGAAAGTACAGCAGTTTGTCCTAAACAAATATTTTGTGTGGTGCTTGGAATATTAGGAATAGTAAGTGTGGTAATTTGAATGTCAGTACCATTATCGGGTGATACCGTAGCAGGGCTTGAAGCTTTAATCCTAATTCGATAGCCGTTTCCAGCGGGTATTTTGAGTGGTACAGCAATAGTAATGGTATTGGAGCCAGTGTAAGCACTATTTACACTACCAATAATAGTGGGATTGCTAAAATTACCATTTGCATTTGAAAGCTCAGCGGTAAAAATATTATTTGTATCAAAATTACCACTTGCTTCACAAACAATTGTAGCAACCTCTCCTGTACAATAAGAACTCTTCAAGGAAGTACTAATCGTAATCCCATTATTTGTATAACTATCTATTTTTTTTCCCGAATATCTTGAAAAACTTTTGACATTAACATTTCTGGGAGTAACTAAAACATCAGAAGCATATACTGAGAAAGAATGAGTTATTACCAAGAGGATTGGTAAAAACATTTTTTTTAGTTCAAATTGGGCAAAAAGAAATAAAGTTTTTAAAACATAATTTGTAATAGCAACTACTTTCATAAGATATATTTTTATGGGATGTTAGGCAGTCCAAAAATGATTATAACTCGTAGTAGTATGAAGAAAAATGCTCATACACTGATTTAAAGCCATTTTTTAGGTTAATATATTACCTGTCGGAAGGAGTTTGTCAATAATCACGCCAAACTATTCACAAATGGTAAGAATTATTGTTTTATAACCTGATAGAATTATTCAATCAAGTAAAGAGAAATCATTGAATGGAAATTGAGTAGAAAAAAGCAAAACGATATATTTTACGACGGAATTATTTAACTGCTGACGGGATTTTCAACCATCGTCAGGGGAATAAACTAACTCTGACGACGGTTAAGAAACCTCGTCAGCCGGTTATATGCCAAATAGTTTGTAGTTCCGTTTTATAATGAAATAGCCCGATAAAATGAGAATTTTATCGGGCTATTGGCAATGGTTAATTTGACCAAAACTACTTCCTTAAAATTTGCATAAACACATCCTCAAGCATCCTCGCCATGCGTACTTTAATTTTGAAGTGACTGGTATCTAAACCTTTTGCATTGTATTTTGAAATCCATATTTCTTTAAATCCTAATTTTTCGGCTTCTGAAATTCTTTGCTCAATACGGTTTACGGCTCTAATTTCACCACCCAGTCCAACTTCAGCAGCAAAACAGATGGTAGAGGGAATACTCAAGTCTTCGTAAGATGAAACCACTGAGGCACACACAGCCAAATCAATGGCGGGGTCTTCTACTTTCAGCCCGCCTGCAATGTTTAAAAATACGTCTTGATTACCCAATCGAAAGCCACCCCGTTTTTCTAAAACTGCCAATAACATATTCAAACGCTTGGCATCGAAACCCGTTGAACTTCTTTGGGGAGTACCATAGGTGGCAATAGAAACCAACGACTGCGTTTCGATTAGTAACGGACGATTACCTTCTAACATTGCTCCGATGGTGATTCCCGAAAAATCTTCATCTCGTTGAGAAATTAGTATTTCTGACGGATTAGAAACTTCCCGTAATCCTGAATTCAACATTTCGTAAATGCCTAATTCTGAGGTGCTTCCGAATCTATTTTTGGTAGTTCTCAAAATTCTGTATGCCAAATGACGGTCGCCCTCAAATTGCAATACGGTATCCACCATGTGTTCCAATACTTTGGGGCCTGCCAATGAACCATCTTTGGTAATATGCCCAATCATAAACACTGGAGTTCCTGATTCTTTGGCAAATTTCATAAGTTCAGCGGTACATTCTTTTACCTGCGATACGCTACCCGCCCCTGATTCCACAAATGAAGATTGTAGGGTTTGAATAGAGTCAATAATCAGAATATCAGGTTCAAAAGTTTCTATCTGTTTAAAAATATTCTGGGTTTGAGTTTCGGTGAGAATAAAACAATTTTGACTTTGATTTTCTAATCTTTCCGCCCGCATTTTTATTTGTTGCTCTGATTCTTCACCCGATACGTACAAAACTCGATATTTATCTAACATCAACGCAATTTGTAACATTAAGGTAGATTTTCCGATGCCTGGTTCACCCCCAATTAATACCAATGACCCCA
This sequence comes from Arcicella sp., assembly GCA_025454855.1. Taxonomy (GTDB): domain Bacteria; phylum Bacteroidota; class Bacteroidia; order Cytophagales; family Spirosomataceae; genus Arcicella. Next base: position 21,366 of record JALONS010000020.1, on the reverse strand, counting down.
GTACAATGCCGCCACCCAGTACTCGGTTGAGTTCTGCATCTTTTGTCAAAATTCGGGGTTGTTCTTCATAATTTATTTCTTGAATAGCTCTCGGTTTGGCGGCTACTTTCAATGAGGTGCTTACTTTCCAAGAACCTTTGGTTGGTTCATCTTTTTGTACAACTTCTTCTACAAAGGTGTTCCACTCACCGCAGGAAGGGCATTTTCCTAACCATTTTGGAGCTTGATGACCACAGTTTTGACAGAAAAAAGAAGTTTTTACTTTTGCCATAAAATTTTTATTCGTTAGATTTTGTACGGAAGAATATTTGGAAAATAAGCGTATAAAGGCGTTTTCTGAAGTAAAATATCTTCTTCCGAATACTAAATTATGCGAAAAAATTGAGTATTCAGATACCGTCAAACCATAATATCACGTTATCTTGCCATCACATAAAATTTTATAATTATGAACAAGAAAATCTTAATCCTTATTTTCTCTCTGTTTTTTATCAACCAAAATGTGTCTTTTTCGCAGTTTACACTGGGTATCAGAGGAGGTATCAACTTTGCCCAACTGAAAACGGATGGTTCAAAGTCGGTAGGAGTAAACATTCAACAAAGTTTGGACACCAAGACGGGTTATGTGGGCGGACTTTACGCTCGTTTTGGGAACAAGTTTTTTGTACAACCCGAATTAATTTTCTCGGCGAAAGGTGGTAACATCAATATTTTACCAACCAGCGGTTCTTCCTCTCAAACGTTTGCTATTGACTATTCCAGTATCGACGTTCCTTTACTTGTAGGTTTCAGATTTGGTCCTATTCGCTTAAATGCAGGCCCGATGGCATCTTTCATTGTGTCGAGTAACGGTTTGGATGAGGCACTCAAAAAATACTCAAGTAATGTAGGTGATTCGTTCAAAAATGCCTCTTACGGTTATCAAGCGGGTGCTGGTGTTGATATTGGCACACTGTCTCTTGATTTACGGTACGAAGGTAGTCTTTCAGAGATTTCAGCTTTGAGTTCCTCTAATATTAATTTTACCCAAAAAGGTAACTTGTGGCAATTAACTTTAGGTCTTAAATTATTATGATATTTTAAAGTTCTATAAGTTGTATAGGCATCTTGCAACTTATAGAACTAACCCTCTTCATGGACTTTACTTTTCTTAGCTATATCCCTCAGCATTTTTAGATACAGTAACTCTACTTTTTCTCTTGCCCAAGGGGTTTTCCTCAAAAAAGCCAAACTTGATTTTATGCTTGGGTCAATATTAAAACAACGAATGTCAATTCTTGAACCCAAATCTTCCCAACCGTAAAAAGCTACTAATTGCTCTAATATATCCGCCAATTTTACTCCGTGTAGCGGATTATTCTTTTGTTTTTCCATTGAGTTGTACGTTAAATTTGAAATCAAAGTTACGGATTGTAAATTTGTGAACACAAGTACTGATAACCAAATAATGCAAAACCCACATCAACCAGTTTATTTTCCTAATCTCAACGGAGTTCGTTTTATTGCTGCCTTTTCTGTTTTGATTCATCATACCGAGCAAATAAAATATTTAATGGGCTTAGAAGATAATTATGGACATTTCTTGATTAAGAATATGGGAAAGCTGGGTGTGGGGCTATTCTTCGTGTTAAGTGGTTTTTTGATTACGTATTTGTTACTGAGTGAAAAGCAACGCCGAGGGGATATTTCTACCAAAGATTTTTACATTCGTCGGATTTTACGCATTTGGCCCCTGTATTTTATCATTGTTATTTTAGGTTTTTTTGTGTTTCCTGTCATACCTATTTTCAATGAACCCCTGCGTGACCAATACTATTTTGACGCTGATTTTTTCAAACGCCTGCCTTTCTTTTTATTGTTTTTGCCTAATCTGGGTTTTGTTTTTTTTCGTTCTCCGTACTTATGTGCCCAAACGTGGTCGGTGGGCGTAGAGGAACAATTTTATGCCTTTTGGCCTTGGATTATCAAGAGCAAAAAGCCACTACAAACACTTTTGAAAGTTTTTGTGATAGTGGGTACAGTACTGTGCTTAACTTGGCTTTATGTGTTCAAAATCAGTAGTTTAGATGAATCTACTAAACAAAAGATTACAGACGGCTACGAATTGTTTTTTAGTCAATTCCGAATTCTGACGATGATGATTGGTGGCATAGGAGCTTACTTAGTTTTTGCCCAAAAAGACAAAATCCTACATTTTTTGTTCAGAAAAGATGTACAGATAATCGTTTATATTATTCTGATACTGATGTTGTGGAACAGTTTTCATGTGCCGGGTTTTAATATGGAGTTTTACGGAATATTTTTCTGTTTTTTCATCTTGAATGTTGCCCGTAACCCTAACTCAATTATTTACCTCGAACAACCCATAATTCACTATTTGGGTAAAATCTCCTATGGGATTTACATCTATCATCCTGCCATCATCGTACTTTGTATAAATACTATACACTGGTTATTCGGAAAGAATTTGAGTTATCCTATCTTCAATTTATTACTTTATCCGTCGGCAATACTACTAACGGTAGCAGTCTGTGAATTATCATTCAGGTTTATTGAAAGTCCTCTATTAAAATTAAAAGATAAATTTAACCGATGAGATATTATGAAAGGAGTATCCAAGAATATTCACGAAAAAGCTCAGAATTAGATAACAATCCTGAGCTTTTTGATACACTATTCAATAAAGCTGTTACTTATTTTCTAATAACTTACTTTGTAGCTCTATAATTGTTTTTTGCATTTCAATTACTTCATCTGCTTTAATGGCTACATAACCCATTTTGGGTTCTTGTAATATAGACATATCTTTTATCGAGGTTTCACCTACTAAGTAAGCCACGCTTACGTTCAAGGTATTTGCAATTCTATCCAATTGTGAATATTTAGCATCATTTCTGTTAAGAATAGCGTGTAGCGTCGCTTCGGTAATATTCGACAGCGTTGCTAATTGCAAAAGGGTTATTCCTTTTTCGGCTACAAGTACTCTTATTCTATCTTCAATTCTGTTCATTTTGTGTGTTATTCATTAAGCAATTATGGAGTTTTGTTAAGAATGGTTGCTTACTTAAAACTGTATTAAACATTTATAGTATCTTTTTGAAATTTATAGTATAAATCTTAAAGCATTTCAGATTTTTATCAATAATATTTTTAACTTTCATCAACAAATTATTGGATTTTATTTTGAGTTATACTCATAAAATTATAGTTTTGTATAGCTTTTAGCCAAAAGCAGACTTTGTCAAACTTCAATAAAATATTCCATTTAATCGGATTTTTCCTATTTATTGGAACACATTAATTAGTTTAATAAAAGCAAAATTTTAAGTAGTTATCTCTGAAACAAATCACCAAAATATGGGTTTGTGTTTAACATTTTTTGTTAGACACAAATATAATTATTTTATAACTATATGCCGCCAAAAGAGTTGGAAAAAACGTCTGAAATCCTAAAAAACAGGATAAAAGCCTGTAAACCATTTCTCCCGAATAATTGGAGACAAAAAATTATTAAAATTGCACCAGAATATGACAGCTTAAAAGGGGCAAGATTGATGGATAATGTGTTCAAGTTACGCTCGTCAGATTTAAGACTTACCGAGCTTATTGAACAAATTGTCAATGTCAAATCCAATGATGTTGATGATGAAGAGTAAAAATTTGAAGGAATACATTTATTTAGTGTGTTTATCATTATGACCAAAGATGTAAGTAACCTTAGTCATAAATAGAAATACTGTGTTTCTACTAATATATTTTCTGCATTATTTTATATAAATCTGTTAATCTTAAGGTTATTATAAATTAAGCATAGTCTTTAACCTGTGTTTGAATTAAGCGTAACAGTGGCGGCTGTTTAGTAAATTAATTCCTTCACAGGATAAAGACTTTTTCTTTGAAATCTACTTAATTTTGAGTTTATCAATTTCTATTATTTTTCCAGAATCTTTTTTCTTCAAAATAACTTTAACGTCCCCATTAGGTAATAATTCATCCTTAATTAACCAATGCTCCGCATCGTATTCCTGATAAACAGATGGTTTTTGAACACCAGTTTGTCCACGCCACTCAGGTAAAGCAACGGGTTCCCAAAGTTTAGTTTTGGCAGATTTGTAAGCTGCATCAATAACCGCATTTACTACGTAACCATCATAAAATGTTTCTTGGGGTTGTCGTCCTTCATCAATGGCATTAAACATATCTGTAAACATATGCGTATAGCCTAATTCGTGTGCTTCGTCACCCACAGGAAAGAGCCATCCTTTATCAGATTCGGCTTTTTCGGCTACATAACCTCCATCACCTTTACCAGTAGTAAACATTTCAAAACCCGTTCTTAAAAAAGAGTTAACCCAGATAGTTCCTTCTGTTCCCATGACTTCATCCCGTAAATCCATACCCCCTCTGAAAGTCCAAGAAACTTCAAATTGACCAATGGCTCCATTTTCATATTTCACTAAGCCAATGGCGTGGTCTTCGGCATCAATGGGTTTTACTTGGGTATCTGCCCAGCACATTACCTCAACGGGCTTAATATCTTTACCGATAAAATTTCGGGCAATTTCAATGCAATGACAACCCAAATCCAAGATAGCACCACCGCCTGCCATGTCGATATTCCAAAACCAATCAGAATGTGGACCGGGGTGTGTTTCTCTTGATTTTGCCCATAAAACTCTACCAATGGTTCCGTCTTTTACACTTTGTAAAGACTTCAAAAATTTGGGTGTGTAACACAAATCTTCTAAGTATCCCCCAAAAACTCCTGCTTCTTCACAGGCTTTAGTCATTCTGAGTGCTTCTTCGGCATTTCTTCCTAATGGTTTGGTGCATAAAACTGGTTTTTTATGTTTAACGCACAACATTACCGCTTCTTCATGGATGTGATTGGGTAAGGCTATCACCACTACTTCGGTTTCAGCGTGAGCGATGGCTTCTTCCATAGAAGTAGTAAAATGTGGAATTGAATAGTCAGTAGCGAAACGTTGAGCGGTTTCTTCACGACGTGCATACACTACTTGGACACGGTCACGACCACGTTGTCCGTGAAGGGAATCTGCATAAAAACGACCAATAAAGCCACCACCAAGGATACATACTTTTGCCATAATGGATTAATTTTTTGGATATTTTGAATGAAAAAAGAACTGCAATATTACGTTAAAGGTTTAAGGTTCTTTTTCAAGATATTTTCAAATACTGATACTATTCTGCTAAAAATTAAGATTTGGTGGTATTATCATTAAAAAATATAATGAAAAGTACCAATACTACCGCAGCAATACCCGCTGGAACCATCCAAACACCATTCCAATTGTGTGAAACTACGCCTGCTGCATCTGTAATGGTGTATTTCTCTAAAACGATTCCTGAAAGTTTTGAGCCAATACCCATACCCACGCCGTAGGTTGCCAAAGTGATAAGCCCCTGAGCCGAGTTTTTGATTTTTTCGCCCGCTTTGTTATCCGTATAGATTTGTCCAGTTACAAAGAAGAAATCGTAACAAACTCCGTGTAAAATAATGGCTAAGTACAAAATCCACTCAGAAGAAACACCATCTCCATTACCGAAGCAAATGAACCTTACAATCCAAGCAATCAGCCCTACAATGAGCATTTTTTTGATACCAAACTTTTGTAAAGCAAAAGGGATTAATAACATAAATAATACCTCTGAGACTTGTCCCAAAGACATTTTGTTCTCAACGTTGGTCATGTGCGATTCGGTGAGCGACAAATTGGCATGAGTATAATAAAAGGCCAAAGGAATACATACCAATACCGATGAAATAAAGAAAATCAGAAAAGAACGGTCTTTGAAAAGTACAAAAGCGTCAGTGCCTAAAATTTGAGCTACCGAAGCCTCTCCAGTAGCTTTTGGAGGAGTATCTGGTAAAGTAAAAGCAAAAATCCCCCAAACTAAGGAAGTAAACATCGCAATTTGAAAGATAGTCACTTTGTCCCCAATTCCGTAAATGCCAATGATATTAGTAACCGCAATCCATGCGATAGTACCCAAAACCCGAATAGCGGGAAATTCTTTACCAGGGTCTTGCATTTGGTTCATGGCAATGGAACTGGATAATGCCAAATTAGGAGCAAACGTCATGGTATATGCCAAAATATACCAAAAGAAAGTATCAGGGTCTTGATTTTGAATTAGTAAATAGAGTATTCCTGCCCCGAGTAGATTAAGAATGCCCATAACTTTTTGGGCTGAGAAGAATCGGTCAGCTACCATTCCCACGAAGAATGGGGCAATGATAGAGGCAATTGAAAAAGTGGCATAGGCACTACCAATTTGGTCACCTGAAGCCTTTAAACTGGTAAAAAGATATTTGCCCATTTGTCCGTACCATGCTCCCCATGTAAAAAACATAAGAAACATCATGAGCATTAATTGAATACGAGTGGTTATTTTCATAAGAGTATGTAATTGTAACAGTATTGAAAGGATTAATAATTATGAGTTTGTTTTCTCCGAGAAAATTAGCGATGCTTTTTGCTACTTATATCATGTTCTGGTATTATTTCAAGAAATTATTTTATTTGACTCAAAAAAATGATTTTGCGTTTAGTGTCTGTTTTCTTTGATTCGTGGAGAAAATATTGCGATTATTTAAAATTTTAGCGAATTCGTGCTTTTTTGCTTGTACAATTAAGATTTATTCCTAATTTTAAACTCGAAAAACTTATGTTTTTTAAGTATTTCCTTGCTTTTGCATTTAATGATGTATTTTTTAATAACATCGAAAGATTCTGTCAGTGGCAAAGTTGTATTATTCTGTTATACATCAGGGTTTAGTTCAACAACTTTCAATATTCCCTAACCATTGACATGATGCTACGGCTAACCGCCAATAAGTCGTAGCAATATGGGGTATAATGCCGCCACGTTATGCCCCTATTTTTGATGAAAATCCGCCAAGTTAAATTTCGTTTGTTGTGGGGCGGGGCGGCGCACTGCTCCACAACGGTTCAGCCTTTTAAGATTGTTTAATGCCTCTGTACTACCTTGACATTTTTCTCAGCTCTTCATTTTTTGGAGTTCACTCCTAAACTTTTCAAATTCTTCTTGTAGAATAATTATCTCACTATCAAATAGTTGAAAGTCGCAATGTTTGGCTTTTTCTTCGATGATTCGGGTGATTTCGTGCAAACGCATTGCCCCCAATGTACCTGCATTACCTTTCAATGTATGTAATTCGCCTTGTACTTGTTTGCAATTATTGTTTTTGTGTCCTTCTATGGCACTTTGGATTTGCTCGATGGCTTCTTCTTCAAAACCTTCGAGAATAGACGATACAAAAGTCATGTCTCCGCCTACACTATCCGCTAATTGTTGAATAATTTCAGCGTCTAATATACTAAAGTTGTTGAGTTGTTGGGTTATTGAATTGTTGTGTTGTTGAATTGTTGAAACACTTGTCTCATTATTCTCTATTCTCTGCTCATTATTCTCTATTCTTTGTTCATTATTCTCTATGCTCTGCTCATTATTCTCTATTCTTTGTTCATTATTTTCTATTCTCTGTTCTCTATTCTCTATTCTCTGTTCATTATTCTCTATTCTCTGCTCATTATTCTCTATTATTTGTTCATTATTCTCTATTATTTGTTCATTATTTTCTATTCTCTGTTCTCTATTCTCTATTCTCTGCTCATTATTCTCTATTCTCTGTTCATTATTCTCTACGCTCTGCTCATTACTCAGTATTCTCTGTCCTCTATTCTCTATTAACTGCTCATTATTCTCTATTCTCTGTTCTCTATTCTCTGTTAACTGCTTACTACTCAATGCTAACTGTTTAGTTGTCCATTCGGCTACTTTTCTTACCAATATTTCCGCCCGAATAGGTTTGGGAACGTAATCGTTCATGCCATTTGCCATAAATCTATCACGGTCTTCTTTCATAGCGTAGGCAGTCATAGCAATAATGGGTGGCAGTGTTTCTTTCAGATTTCTTAGATGTTGCGTAGTTTCTACACCATCCATCTCAGGCATCTGAATATCCATGAAAATAATATCAAAACTTCGCTCTACCAGAGATTTTTGCACAATTTCGATGGCTTTTTTACCCGAATCAGCCGTAACGACCTCACAACCTGATTTTTTCAAAATTTCACTGGCAACTTTTCGGTTGGTAGCATTGTCATCAACCACCAATAAATACGGATGATATTGCTTGAAATGGTTTACCACTTGAAACGCTGGCTCATCTTTTTTAGCCATCATTGGGCTAATATCGGTTTGTTTTATCTCGATAGTAAACCAAAAAGTAGAGCCTTTACCCCATTCTGAATGCACCCCAACTTCCCCTTTCATCATTCTACAAAGCTCTTTGGAGATAGCCAGCCCCAAGCCCGTACCACCAAATGATTTTTTAGTAGAATTATCCACCTGTTGGAAGGCATTAAATAACATTTTTAGATTTTCCTCCGTAATACCGATACCAGAATCGACAACCTCTACTTTTATACGATTAAATTTACCTCTTTTTTCTACCAAATTGGCTTTGATTGTTACGGTGCCGTTTTCTGTAAATTTGAGGGCGTTAGATGTAAAATTGGATAGAATTTGTAGCAAACGGGTTTCATCAGCAATGACAAATTCGGGCAAATTTTCGTCAAATTCACAAATAATTTTATTGTTTTTGACAATCGCTAATTGTGAAAATAAGGCTTGGAGACGGTCAAAAACATCTTTGAATACAATGGGGGCTTCGTGCAGAGCCATTTTACCAGCCTCAATTTTTGCTAAATCAAGGATGTCGTTTAAAATATGTAAAAGTGTTTCCGATGATTTTTTAATGGTTTGTACGTAATCTCGTTGTTCATCATTGAGTGGCGTATCAATCATCAAATCAATCATACCAATGACTCCATTCATCGGAGTTCTGATTTCGTGGCTCATGTTTGCCAAGAACCGTTCTTTAACTTTCAGCGAACGTTCGGCTTCTTCTTTAGCTTTTACGATGTCTTGTTGATATTTCTTTAAATCAGTAATATCTCGCCCAATGCCTGACACTTCCTCAATATTTCCGTTGGTAGTAATGGGATTTAAGTAAACTTCTACCCATTTTTCTTCGCCATCGGGTGAATCTAACTGAACTTCAAAATGCTGTTGTTCTCCTTTGAAAGCCAGTTTATATTTTTCTTCTAAAACTCGTCGGTCGGTTTGAGAAACCATGCGGAAACCCATTTTTTCGGTGCTCAGGGTTAATTGAGGTTTTACACCTAATTGGTTTTCAATCAGTTGTGAGTATTCTTGGTTAAAAGAAGTCAATAACATTCTTCTGTTCACCGACCACATCAAGTGGGAACTTCCCTCAATAATTGCCGTTAAACGGGCTGTTTCTCGGGCAAGCATATCTTCTGCTTGTTTACGAGCAATCGCAAGAGCGACCTGCCCCGAAATGAAATCCAGCAGTAATAAATCTCTTTGTTCGTATTTATTTTGGCGTTCGTAAGATTTTAAACCAATAATTCCCGTTACCTTATTTCCAATTTTGAGCGGTACGCAAATCATTACTTTTGGCACCACTCCGTACAAATAAATTTTCTTCTCTTCGGCTAATTGATAAATGTCTTCATCCCTCAGTATCAGGGGTTTATTGGCAGCAATGGCATATTCTGTTAGTCCATTACCTAATTTACGTTTGGTAAAATGAACACGACTATCAAAATATTCATCGATGTAATAAGGAAAATAAAGATAAGATTTGTCCGAATCGTACTGAGCAATAAAAAAGTTTTTTACATCAATTACTTTCCCTAACTCTTGATGAATATTGAAATACAAATCATCCAAATTGGTAGAGCGAATGGTAGCCTGAGCAATACTGGCGTATAAATTAGAAGAACGTTCGGCTCTGACCTTTGCAGTTGAGTTATGAAAAATACAGCGAAAAGCAGATGGAACGTCCTTTTCATAACGACAGTTTACCGAGCCAGAAAGGTATAATCTTCGTCCGTCTTTTCTACGAAAAACTACTTCTACATCTGGGATTTTTTCACCATTTTTGATTTTCTCAAACTTTTCTAATGCCTCTTCCGCAAAATCAGGGTGTAAAACATCTTTTAGTCGTAAACTTGATAATTCGTCCGATTCGTAACCCGTGTTTTCGAGCCACGCACGATTTACGTACAGGAAACGTCCAGACATACTAATTATCTGAATTAAATCGGAAGTATTATTGATTAAATCTTGCAACTGAGCGTTTGAACGAGAAAGAGCCTCCGCTACTTTTCTCCTTTCGGTAACGTCTTCCCCAATCACTGTGAGGTAACGCATATCCTCAGTAGCATCATTAAATATGGTAGAATTTAACTCAACGAAACGAATTTGGTTTCCCTTCGTGAGCATCGTGCGTTCTTTTTGTTCAAACAAACCACCTTTATCCATTGCCTCTTTAAAAGACTTGATGCGTTGTTCTCGTTCTTCAGATGGCACTATGGCATCAAAGAAATTTTTGCCAACCAATTCTCCTAATTCATAACCTAACATCTTAGAAGCAAAGGGATTACAATAGACAATTACACCGTTGTCTTCTAAAACTATGCCCACTAAATTGAGATTTTCAACGGTTTTCTCTAATTCTGAAGCCATTGAAAGAGGCATTTCTCCCGCACGTTCATTAGCTTCTAATACCCTAAGCTCTTTTTTGAGATTACGTATTTCAATGATTAATTCTTCTTTAGTTTTATGAGACCAACGCATTTTTAGTTATTAGTTATCAATTAAAAAAATATCAGTTTAAGAATGTATTGATAAGTAAATTTTAAAGTTTAGCCTAAAAGTACAAAATTCAACGTAATTTTAAGGCACAAACAATAGCAATTGGTCGTATTTTACACAAAGAATTGCTAACGGTTTATTGTTAATTGATAACTGAATTAAATGGACGTAAGAGCAAAGAAGAGCTTAGGACAACATTTCCTACGGGATTTGGAGGCAGCTAAAAAAATAGCTGATTTAATGTCGGGACACGGTGGATATACTCAAGTATTAGAGATTGGTCCGGGAATGGGCGTACTAACGCAATTTTTATTACAGCATAAAGAATATCAGACTGATGTAGTAGAACTTGACCGTGAGTCGGTGGATTATCTGAATGTACATTATCCCGAACTAAAAGACCGAGTACATTCGGCGGATTTTTTGCATCTAAACTTAGCCACTTTTTTTAAAGGTGAGAAGTTCGGGATTGTTGGTAATTTTCCGTATAATATTTCTTCACAGATTTTGTTTAAAGTATTGGATTATAAAGACTTAGTGCCAGAAGTAGCGGGAATGTTTCAGAAAGAAGTAGCCGTAAGAATAGCCTCAAAACCAGGGAATAAAGATTACGGTATTTTAAGTGTTTTATTACAGGCTTTCTACGACATTGAGTACTGTTTTTCATTAGGTCCTGAAGTATTTTCGCCTCCGCCTAAAGTAAATTCAGGGGTAATTAGATTGAAAAGAAATCAAGTAACTGATTTGGGCGTTTCTGAAAGTCTTTTTAAATCAGTAGTAAAAATGGGTTTTAATCAACGAAGAAAAACTTTGCGAAATGCCTTGAAAGCACTGCAATTACCCGATAATGAATACATGAATAAACGAGCGGAACAACTGGGCGTGGAAGACTTCTTGGCATTGACACGCATGGCTGCTGGAGATGAAAGCAGGGTAGCGAAAACCACTTGAGAAAATCTGAAATAAATCATCTAAGCTAAAGCAGAAATAAATGGAACCAACCACCAATTTACCTTTCGAGCTAACTCCTTTTGAGCTAACAAAAGAGTATCTTGAAAAAATACAAAGTGCTATCAGTCAGCAAGATAATGATTTCATTCGGACTGAGATGGAAGAGTTATACCCTGCTGATATAACCAATATTTTGTATGAGTTGAACGGTGAGGAATCTCATTATTTAGTAAGGCTTTTAGACAAGAAATTAGGGGCTGAAATTATTACCAATCTTGATGCTGACGACCGCAAGAAGTTTTTAAAGAATTTTACGCCCCAAGAAATAGCCGAGTACGTTGATGTATTGGATTCTGATGATGCGGTAGATATTCTCAATGAGCAACCCAAAGAAATTTCGGAAGATATTGTAGGACTTTTGAAAGACCGAGAGCAAGCTCGTTTTGTGAATGATTTAATGCACTATGATGAAGACTCAGCTGGGGGATTGATGCAAAAAGAGTTAGTAAAAATTAACATAAAACAGTCGGTAACGGAGTGTGTGGAGGAGATAAGACGACAAGCCGAAGATGTTGAAAATGTGTACTCGGTGTATGTGGTGGATGATGATACCATTTTAAAGGGACGAGTTTCACTAAAGAAAATTATTTTAGCCAAAAGGGGGTCGAAGGTAGCAGATATTTACGATGAAGATATTGTTTCGGTAAAGACAACTGCCAAAGGCGAAGAAGTAGCCGATGTCATGCAAAAATATGACCTTGATGCCGTACCCGTTGTAAATATTCAAGGAAGGCTTTTGGGTAGAATTACCATTGATGATGTGGTGGATTTTATTACAGAACAAGCTCAGGAAGACGTACAAGCCATGACGGGTATTTCGGAAGACGTAGAGGAGGATGACAGCGTTTGGAAATTAGTGCGTTCACGTTTACCTTGGTTGCTCGGTGGAATGTGTGGGAGTTTCTTAGCCGCTAAGTTGATTGATAATTTTGATGATAGTCTCCAAGCAGTACCAGCCATTGCAGCATTTATTCCTTTAATTGGTTCAACGGGGGGAAATGTGGGTATTCAATCTTCGTCCATTATTGTTCAAAGTATAGCCGATAAATCAGGGATAGATACTCCATTGGGTGAACGTTTGTTGAAAGTATTAAAAGTAGCAATGTTGAATGCTCTCATAGCTGGAATTTTTGCTTTTGTAGGGTCTTTAGCCGTGGACGGTGTGAATGTGAGTTTGTCTCTAACCGTTTCAATATCAATATTTTCAGTGGTTATGTTGGCTTCTTTTATGGGTACAATAACTCCCTTGGTACTCAATAGGTTTGACATTAATCCTGCTATGGCTTCAGGACCTTTCATTACTACTACCAATGACCTTTTAGGTTACGGTGTATATTTATTGACAGTTTATATACTGATGTAATCTCGAAGCATAAATAATTGTATATTTACCTATTCAAATGATATTTCAAAATCTACAAAAATGACTAATTACGACAAAGAGCTAATAGCCAAAATTGAAAAGTACTTTCTGGGTATCGAAAAAGATATTTCAGAGCTTCTACACGATAATCAAGTAACCAAAACAAAATTACTAAAGCTGGATAAGGTTGAGGACGATATTAAAAGATTATCTCTTGAAGTAGAGAATATCAAGCAAAATACGCTCTCATTACCTGCTTTTGATGCCTTAGTAGATGGATTCTTGAATAGAATGGATGACTTACGGGAAGTCAAGAGAATAGTAAAAAGGCATGAATCTCGTTTTGATGTTTACGATGATAAATTAGATGGTATCAATTCTCAGTTTGAGGCTTTAAATGAAAGAGTTGAACGTTTGGAGAAAATCGTAGGACAACTACAAAAAGATGTACTACAACTACAAAAAGATGTATCACAATTACAGAAAGATGTATTACTGTTACAAAAAGACGTAGAAGTGATTAAAATGGATGTAGCCGAATTAAAAACCGATGTACTGGAAATAAAAACGGATGTGGCTAAACTGAGCGTTACCGTTAAAGATGGTTTTGAAGCTGTTGATAGGCGTTTTGACACGATGGAAACACAAATGAAATTAATTTTAGAAGAAGTTCGTAAAAAATAAATAATGATAGCAGTTATTCAGCGAGTTATTAATGCTGACGTTCAAATTGAAGGTAAAGTAAAGGGGCAAATCCAGAAGGGTTTGCTCATTCTTTTGGGTATTACCCATTTAGATTCTGAGGAAGATATAGCTTGGATTTCTAAGAAAATTGTTGGAATGAGAATCTTTTCAGATGATGAGGACAAGCAGAACGCCGCCCGAATGAACCTTGACATTTCAGCCATTGATGGAGACATTTTATTAATCAGTCAATTTACCCTTCATGCCAGTACCAAAAAAGGAAATAGACCCAGTTTTATTGAAGCAGCCCGACCAGAAGTAGCCATTCCACTTTATGAAAAAACTATTCAGCGGTTAGAGCAAGATTTAGGTAAGAAAATTCAAACGGGTGAATTTGGGGCTGACATGAAGGTTTCTTTAATTAATGATGGTCCCGTTACGATTATCTTAGATTCTAAAAATAAAATATGATTAAAAATACGTTCTTGGCTTTATTAGCCGCAGTAATTATTATACTCATAAACCTCAATAGTAATGTGATTCATATTCCATTACTCATCGTTTTTGTTATTTCTATTGCTTTGGGTTATCTGCAACCACAAAAAGGATGGTTGACTGCTATACAATTGACTATCAGCATATTCATAGGTTTTTTCTTTACAAAAACGATAGGTATTAAACCTCAAAGCAACAATATTTTTGAATTTATAACCTATATCTCTCCGCTTCCATGTTTGTTCGGAGGATTTATGGGAAGCTATTTTAACAAAACCTTGCATCAAAAATGACCATACAAGAAGCACAAAAAACAGTAGATGAATGGATTAAGACCGTAGGTGTACGTTACTTTAATGAATTGACCAATATGGCAATGCTTACGGAAGAAGTGGGAGAGGTTGCCAGAATAATTGCCCGCCGTTATGGTGAGCAGTCTGAAAAAGAATCTGATAAAGCTAAAGATTTGGGTGATGAAATGGCGGATGTTTTATTTGTATTGATATGTTTGGCTAATCAAACGGGTGTAGATTTAACCGCTGCCCTTCAGAAGAATTTGGATAAAAAAACGAAACGAGATGCTACTCGACATTTGGAAAATCCTAAACTTAATCAAGTTTAGCTAAACAAAATTGTAAGAGACTTTACTGTTTAGTCTCTTACAGTTTTGAGAGAACTCTATCTCTTTATTTGCTTTTGTTCTACCTCTTTAGTCATTTTTTGCCCTAAGGTAGCATCAATATCAGGTTTTAAATATACCGATAGTTCATCCACAATTGGGTTTAATTTTTGGATAGAAGGGTGCTGAGTATCAAACTCTCTATCGCCTGAAATGGCATTGTATTCTTGCTCATTTAATCCTCCATTGTTACCCGAATAGTCGTTGAAGCGAATAGAAATATTTTTGTTTGCCAATTTACCGCCTTCCCAGCTCACTACATTTCCGCCTAAATCCCAACCTAAACCAGTTATGGTAAAATTTTTACTGTTCAAAGTTATCACCTCCGACATCTTCATGCCCAACCTCAAACCTTCTTTAGATTTCCAGATGGAACTGGGGGCAACGTCACTCATTTTACTCAAACCGCCTTTCACAATTACATCTTGTATCAGTAGGTAATCTTTACCGTCTTTCCAATAGACTTCTACTTCTTTGGGCGTATCAGGAAACAATTTAGTTACTTTAAAATCGCCGTCACCTGTTTGTACTAAGGCTTCTTTTTGGACATTCTCCACACCATATTTTGTTTCAAGACCTTTCAAATCTCTACAATCTAAAACATCCTCCAGATACATTACTGCCGTTTGAGTGGTTGAATCACGCTGGATTGTTTTCGTTGTGTCATTAGCATTCTCTGTACTTTTCTTTTCGGAGCAAGCAATAAGCACAACGAAAGCGGTCAATAAATAAAAAAAAGATTTCATGAAATGATTAATTACGGTTTTAGTTCAACAGTCACTATTCGATAAATGACTGTTCTTATTTTCAGATTGTTTATAATTGATTAGCCATCAAAACTAAACAAAATTCCGACTACTACAAATACATTATTTTTCTAAATAAGGATTCTGCCATTATCTTTGTTTAATCTATTTAACAAATAGAGCTTTATATGAAATACATATTTACCTTAATTGGCTTTTTTAACTTCAGCAGTGCTTTTAGTCAAGCAAATGTTTCTCATCAAAACCTTTACTGGACTCGATATTACAATCAATTAGCTCTCAATAAGACTTGGATATGGCACAACGAGATTGATATGCGTAGATTTTTGGGTAGTAATACCCTACATCACGTTATTTTTCACTCTCATATTCATTACAAAATTAACCCCAATTTTGATATTGCTCTTGGTTTAACGTATTCTCAGCAAAGCCCGCAATTTCCCGATGCTACTAATCGTTTAGTCGTTCCTGAAATTAGACCTTTTCAAGAGATAATACAAAGTCAATCGTTAGGAAAAAGAGTGATTTTATCCCATAGATTTAGATTGGACGAGCGTTTTTTTAGAAAAAATGATGGGGTTAATTTATTGGAAGGGACTGATTTTAATTTTCGCTTTCGTTATCGTCCTCAATTGCTAATAAATTTGAGTAAGCTGGATAACAAAACACCACTGAATCTGAAAATTGCGGATGAACTCATGGTAAATTTTGGCGGAGAGATTTTATATAATCATTTCGACCAAAACCGTGTTTATGTAGGACTTGAAAAGGTTTTACATAAAAATCTATCCATTGAAATGGGGTATTTACATTGGTATCAACAACGCAATTCGGGAAAGGAATTTTTTGATAGAAATATACTTAGGCTTACTGTTTTACACAGAATGAAGTTGAAAAATGATTAGTCAATAGTCAATTTTAAGCCATCATAAGCCAACTGTATAAACGATGGTAATTGCTGATTAACTTCTCGGTGCAAGCCCATTTGGTGGCTGATGTGCGTGAGATATGCTTTTTCTGGAGCAATTTTTTCTAAAACCTCTACCGCTTCCGAAAGCGTAAAATGAGAAAGGTGTTTTTCTTTTCTCAAAGCTCCCATTACTACTACTTTCGACCCTTTAATTTTTTCAATTTCTTCTTCTGAAATATAATTAACATCGGTAATGTACGAGAAGTCTTTAATTCTAAACCCAAAGACGGGTAATTTTAAGTGCATGACTTCAATGGGCGTAAAAGCAATGCCTTCGGCTTCAAAAGGTTGATTCTGGATTTCGTGAAGTCTAATTTGGGGAATTCCTTGGTATTTTATCTCTGAAAAAGCGTAGTGAAACTCTTGTTTGATTTGTTTTAGTACGTGGCTACGCCCGTAAATAGGCATATCCTTTTTCTGAAAGAAATTATATGCTCTCACATCATCCAGTCCAGCGGTGTGGTCTTTGTGTTCGTGGGTAAAAAGAATGGCATCTAAATGATGGATTCTTTCACGAAGCATCTGCTGACGAAAATCAGGTCCTGCGTCAATGACAAAACTCTTTCCATCTATTGCTATGTGAATAGAAACTCTTAGTCTTTTATCTCTAAAATCAAGGGATTGACACACTTCGCATCCACAAGCAATTA
This sequence comes from Arcicella sp., assembly GCA_025454855.1. Lineage (GTDB taxonomy): Bacteria > Bacteroidota > Bacteroidia > Cytophagales > Spirosomataceae > Arcicella. Next base: position 4,010 of record JALONS010000020.1, on the reverse strand, counting down.
CGGGAACTCCCTGCGATGTACCAGTGCCTAAGAAGGTGATTTGCATTTTTTAGGGATTGGGGTTTAGAGCTTAGGGGTTAGAGGGTGGGTGCAAGAGAACTAACCCCTAAATCCTAACCCCTAATAACTATTCCGTTAATGCTTTTACTTGTGCTACTAAAGCATCAAAATTTAGAGGTTTTGCTAACATATCATCAAAGCCAGCTTCTTTGAAATCTTCCATTGAATAATTGCGAGCATTGCCAGTAATAGCAATCATGGGTAATTTTGCTTTCTTGGCATCTTTCAGATTACGCACAGCTTTTGCACACTCCATCCCATCCATTACAGGCATATTGATATCAAGGAGAATAATATCAAAATCTTCTGTCTCCAAAGCATCAAGCACTTGTTGCCCATTTTTCACCGAATGGATTTCAAAATTCTGAAACTCTAATATTTTCTTAGCAAGATTTTGGATAACTGAGCTATCTTCGGCAATTAAGACTTTTTTCATATTAAACGTAAAATTGATTATAACGGTAAAGATAAGGAACGGTACTGAATTAATTAAAAATTAAAAATTAAAAATTGATAGTTTATTTTATCAATGGTTATTGGTTTATTAAAAATCTAAAGCTCAAATTACTCATTTTTACTCACTAATCGAGACTCATAAAGCAATAAACAAGTAATATCAGCCATTTTTACTTCACCGTGCAAGCCGAGTGTACGAAGGCGATTTTCTATCGAATCTGGGTAGTTTTGAAACCAATCTAAATCTATGACGGTCTCGTTGGGCATTCCTGTTTCGTTAACCACGGGGAGATTATCCACTAATTGTGGATTACTTTCTAAATAATTAACTAAATCTTTGATAGTCAGTCCTTTCTGCTGGATTCCTACGCTGTCTTTACTGGCAATTGCTCCTGATAATTCTGATTTTTGGATGGCAAAAACCTTTTGATTTCTATTTTCTATTTTAGATTTGAGCGGAAAAAGCATCTCCAATTGTTGTAAACCAACTTCTTGAATGGTTTTACCTACGTACTCTGGTACGCTCAAATCTAAGCAATATAAATTCTGCTGGTCGAAAGTATATTTAGAGCGGTCGTTTACGTCCAAAATAACTCTACTGGTTTTTTGGTCGTATAAAATTTGATAAATCAGTGTGAGCGGGCAATTGATAAATCGATACTCATGAGCGGATTCTTTTACAAACTCAGTGCTATATCCTTCTTTGTAGTTTGAAAACTCAACTTTATAGACCTGATTTTTGGGTTTATTCACAATGATTGGCTGGTCGTAATTCGTAACACCTCCCACCGATGCTTGGCTGTATGAAGCCTCTTGATATTCATGTTTCATCGTGAAGGCAACGGGTTCACGGTTTAGCATTTTACCAATCACAAACTGGTCCACTTCATCGGGTGAAGTAAAGGCTTGTACTATTCCGTCTTGGTCAATTACAACGGTATGAGGGATAAAATGATGGTAAAACATATCGTTTAGCTTTCTGCCCCAGTCCATTGCGTAGGTAATATTTTTAAAGCCTTTTTTAGCAATGAAGGCATCCACTTTGTCACGGTTTTCTTCTGATATGGCAATAAATTTTACGGCATCTCCAAACTGGTTTTGTAGTCGGTCAAAATGTTTTAACGACGGAATACAAGGGGCACAGTAAGTAGCCCAAAATTCCATTACTACAATTTTACCACGGAGTTCACTAAGCGTAAGATTCTTTTCGTTACCATTGGCAGTGATAACGGACATAGAGAAGTCTGGACAAACTTTACCCAAAATAGGAGGGTCAGTTTGAGCCATAAATGTTTGAGCAAAAACAGAATTTGTAAGGATTACAAAAGCTACTATCAGTAGTTTTTTCATATTATTTAATAAATTTCAGGACTATGGTTAGTGTTATCCCAAAAGCGTGCCGTGAATTTACGAATAGATAAAATTAGTAAAATTTGTAGAAGGAATAAAACTTTGAGTAGTATTTTTGATAGGTATTAAAAAACAAAAAATCGCCTGATGGTTTTCAGACGATTTTTTGTTTTTAAGTAACTGATTTTTAGGTAATTATTTTACCGTAAATGCTACTTTTACCTTATCCCAAGCAAGGCTAACCTGACCCGAATTTTCAGCCTTAATTGTGAAGCGTTCAGTCATTTCATTCGCTTCAGATTTTGCCGTAACTCTTAAAACATCATCTGCTTCTTTGTACGAATAAGCTCCCCATTGTTTAGCAGATTTATTGAAAATAATAGTCCATTCTTTTTCACCAGGAATAGTAAATAAAGCATATTTTCCAGCTTTTAATGCTTTTCCATTGATGGTAACATCTTTGCTCACTTCAAATGTAGTAGCATCGTTAGCACCTGTACGCCATACTTTTCCGTAAGGAGCAAGGTCGCCCGCCCAAACGTTACGTCCTTTTACGGCGGGTTGGTGATAGTTGATAGTAACGGTAGTACCACCTACGGTTGCCGTTGCAGAGGCTGGAGGTGATGGCATTTTAGCTTTGTCTTTGCTCATATCATGTTGAGCGTTGCTGATGAAGGCACTGAAAATTAAAGTTGCTAAGAAAAGTAATTTTTTCATTTTGTAAATGGATTTTGTTAGGAGAAATTGTTTTCCGAATATATAACGTAAAACAACTCTGTAAGTTTCATCCATTAACACTTATTAACAAAATTCTTCATCTAAAGTGAAAGGCGATTTGCGAAAAAGCAAATAGAAACATCTTAAAAAAGCATAATATTACAATGTCATTGTTTCATAAACCCCAATCATTATAGTATTAGTCTATCTTATAAAAGCCTGAATTAAACGCTAATCCTAATGTTTTTTTCTTATTTTTACGGAACAATATACTTATTAATTCAAAACCGCAGACGGGGTATAAAACCGCCGTCTGGGTTAGGTACTAAGACCCAGACGGCGGTTTTACACCCCGTCTGCGGTTAATTTTGGTCAAATTTTGCATTTGCATTAATAAGTATAAACTTCCGTATTTTTACGTTAGCTCAAATGGAATAATGACTTTATCAAAATAGAATATTTTGGAGAGTCATCCACTCTAAACAAACAAATTCACAACTTTTAGACAAAATAAATGAATTGTAAAAATTGCAATGCCGAAGTAAGTTTAAACTTTTGTCCGAACTGTGGGCAATCCTCAAACCCTAAAAAAATAGACGAACATTACGTAAAACATGAAATTGAACACTTATTTCATTTTGAAAAAGGATTTCCATATACCATCCGAGAATTACTTATCAATCCAGGAAAAAGCATTGGAGATTTTATTGCTGGTAATAGAAACCGCCTTGTAAAACCCATCACTTTTATCATCGTAAGTTCGCTGATTTACACAATTGTAAGCCACTATTTCCATATTGATGATTTTTTTATCAAAATAAAGTCACCTGAAAGCGAAGGAAAGCCCACATTTTTCAAAATTATCGAATGGGCAAAAGCACATTATGGCTACATGAATATTTTGTCAGGAGCATTAGTGGCGTTTGGGTTGAAAATATTTTTTAAAAAATATGGCTATAATCTTTTTGAATTGTTCGTAGTGCTTTGCTATGTGATGGGAGTTTCGATTTTTTTTTCTGCATTTTTAGCTATTATCGAAGGTGTTTTACACATCAAATTATCAGGGATTGCAACATTAACAGGAGTAATTTATATTGTTTGGGCAATGGGTGATTTTTTTGAAAATAAGAAAGTTATCAGCTACATAAAAGCCTTAATTTGCTATTGGTTGGGTATGATAACATTCGTCCTATTATCTTTTGGGTTAGGCTATGCCTTTGATTTTGTAACAAAAGATTTAGTGAAATAAGGCACTAAACTATAATAGTAAATAAGCAAAAATGCCTTCCAAATGAATCTGGAAGGCATTTTTGCTTATTCAAAACTTCTTATCAGTTAAAAAAATCCTTCATTTTCTCGAAGAAGTTTTTGTCATTTTTGTTGGGCTTTGGCTGGAAATTTGCCGAATCTCGCATTTTTTCCAACAT
>JALONS010000196.1 GCA_025454855.1 Arcicella sp. | reverse complement strand
CTTGTTTCATGATGGCGACCAAATAAAAATGGGAGAAGCTGTGGCTATGTTATCGAAAAAAACCAAAGGTGAAGCCGTAACTGTAACCGATGTAGGGCAACACCAGATGATTGTGAATCGTTATTATGAGTATATGAAATCCAATTCATTGGTAACATCGGGTGGAGCGGGAACGATGGGTTTTGCCCTTCCTGCGGCTTTTGGAGCCAAAGTTGGAGCCCCTGACCGTGAAGTAATCGCTTTAATTGGCGATGGTGGTTTTCAGATGACGATTCAGGAATTGGGAACGATTGCCCAAAGTGGTTTACCCGTGAAAATCATCATTTTGAATAATAACTTCTTGGGAATGGTTCGTCAGTGGCAACAATTATTTTTCGAGAAAAGATATTCTTTTGTAGAATTACAGAATCCTGATTTTATCACGATTGCCAAAGGATTTGGGATAGATGCTCACAAGGTTTCAGACCGTGCTGAATTATCGGGAGAATTAGATAAAATGTTAGCCGCTGATACGCCCTACTTGTTAGAAATTGTTTGTGAGAAAGAAGAAAACGTATTTCCGATGGTTCCAGCGGGAGCGAGTGTGGCGAGTATTCGTTTGGAGTAATAATTTAGATGTTCGATGTTGGTTTTTCGATGTTCGGAATTTTAAATCCAACATAGAAAACCAATATAAGACATCGAAACTCAAAAATTTAAATGATGAAATCTTACACCGATTTAGACGTATGGAAAAAAAGTAGAGAATTAGTAAAAGATATTTATCTATTAACTAAGACTTTCCCAAAAGATGAACTATTTGGTTTGAGCAGTCAGATAAAACGAAGTGCCGTTTCTATACCCTCAAATATTGCAGAAGGTCATGGCAGAAATTATACAAAAGACACATTACAGTTTTTCTACATTTCACGTGGTTCTCTGTGTGAACTTGAGACTCAATTATATTTATGTTTTGACTTGGAATTTATCACAAAGTCTGATTTTGATAAAAACCTCGAAATAATTACTCAGTGTAAACAAATGCTGAACGGTTTGATAAGGTATTATAAAACACTATTGTAGATATTCGATTCTTGATGTTGGATGTTAGGTAAACAAACATCCAACATCGAATCTCGAACATCGAATAACGAGCATCGCAAAAACAATGACAACATACACATTATCCATATTTACTACCAATACCATTGGTTTGTTAAACAGAATTACTATCATTTTTACCCGTAGAAGGCTAAATATTGAGTCCTTGACGGTTTGTGAAACAGAACGGAAGGGCGTTTCTCGCTTTACTATCGTTATTCGTCATGAAAGTCGTGATGCCGTTGAAAAATTAGTACGCCAAATCCGTAAAGTGGTGGATGTTTTGGCAGTTTTTGGGTATCTCGACCACGAAATTGTTTTCAATGAAATCGCTCTTTTCAAATTAGCTACGCCACTTGGCGGAATTCCTTTAAATATCAAAGAAATTAACCTTGATTGGAACGCTAAGGTTGTTCACTGGGGGCTTGATTACGTGGTGATTGAAAAAAATGGGACAGAAGCTGAAATAGCTGAGTTTTATCAATACATGAAAAATTGGGAAATTTTAGAGTATCTCAAATCGGGGCGTGTGGCAGTAGGTAAAACGGAAAAAGGTTTGGTGGAATACCTCCCCGAAGCCGAGTGGGAAACCGTTTAGAAAAGGTTAGTAAATTATTGGTAATTCAATAAATTAGAGGTTGTGTAAAAGTTAGGGGTTTGTAGGTGTTAAGGGAAAATTACGTTGAAATAATTTTCTGTTCTATCATTTACAAATTATGACTTTTCCACAACCTCTTCTCTTTTGTAGTCTGTCATAAACCCAAACAATCATGCGAAAAATACTTATTGGTCTGTTATGTTTTTTTCTCTACGAATCCATAGCCCCAAAACCCGCTTTCCCCTTAAAAATTAGTGAAAATAAACAATATTTTACAGACCAAAACGGTAAACCTTTCTTGTATCACGCCGATACTGGTTGGCAAATTTTCACCCAACTCACTACCGAAGAAGCCGTAGAATACATGGCTTTCAGAAAATCACAAGGGTTTAATACGTTACAAGTACAAATTGTAATGCACCCCGAACAAGTGAGTAGGTACGGACAAAGACCATTTTTGGGCGATAATGATTTTGCTCGCCCGAATGAAGCCTACCACGACCATATCCTAAAAATTCTCTCAAAAGCGGACTCTCTGGGGCTTTTAATCGTGATGTCACAACCTTGGTTGGGCTGTTGTAAGGAGGGTTTTGGGAATACTCCTGAAAAACCCATTCAAAAAAATGGTATTGCCAAAAATCGGCAATATGGTCAATATCTGGGCAAAAAATTTAATAAAGTAAAAAACTTGATGTGGATAATGGGTGGTGATAATGACCCCAAGGGGGACAGAGACCATCTCTTTGCTTTTTTTGACGGACTTTTTGAAACCGCTCCTAAGCACCAATTCATGACCTATCATGCCAGTCCACCCCATTCAAGTACTGATTTGTTTCAGTATGCTCCGTGGTTGAGTTTCAGTTTTATTTATACCTACTGGCGTGAAAAGCCAAACGAATGGACGGTACATGACATGATGCCTCATGTGTATGAAGCAGCTCTAAGAGAATGGGGAAAGTCTGACAAAATGCCTTTTGTTTTGGGTGAATCACAGTATGAAGGTCCGGGTGTAATAGACAACGACATGGGCGAACCCCAAGTAGTAAGACGACAAGCCTACTGGGCTATTTTATGCGGTGCAGCGGGGCATTCTTATGGTTCAGATATTTGGGGCTTTCCTAAAAATTGGCGAGAAATTATGCGTTATCCAGGAGCGTATCAGATGGGGCATTTTATTCGATTTTTTGAAAAAATTGCATGGTGGACGCTTAGTCCAGATGTAGCCCATAAAGCCGTTGTGGGAGGTTACGGAAACTGGTCGCAGAATAATTATGTAACCACTGCCGTGAGTGAAGATAAGAAACTATTGGTTTCGTATTTACCTGAACTTACTTCCTTGACTATTGATTTTGGGTATTTGGCGGGTGATACTTTTACGGGTAAGTGGTACGACCCCCGCACTGGAAAAATTTTGAAAGAATTTACCAATAACAAAAAAACGGTTCAAAGAATCATCTCACCACCAGCCGAAGATTTAGTATTATTAATTGAAGGAAAATAGTAAATTCATGATAAGCGGGATTGTGTAAAAACTTACAATTTTTTACACAATCCCTAAAGTATTATACATATTTTTTACCTGTAAGTCTCCAAATCCGTAGATACCTTCTCTATCTGAAAATTCTTTGAAAATCTCTTGAAAATCAACATCTCTTGTAGCGATAATCTCTTTGAGCGTTTGCTGTGGTCGCCCTAAAGAATCATCATGCGGAAACCTATCAATATGTGCCTGACACACTTCTTTGAGATATTGAAAACAACTCGATTGCCTCATTGACAATTGTTTTAGTGAGTCAAAATCATCTTTTTGATAAGCCCTCCATAGTTGTTTGCCCAACTCGATATCCGCAGGGTTAAATGCAACTTTGGTAGCGTAAGCACGCTCAAGCATTTCAGCAGTGGCAATGCCAAATCCCTTCCAAGTATCAGATTGATTTTCGATTACGGGAAATATTCTAAACACTTGTAAATCGGTACGTTGAGCTAACAAATGTAGAACAAACCACATATTTGCCTGACAAAATAAATCATTCTCAAACCAAAGACATACTTCCGAATCCGTTGGAATCGTATCAATTTTTAGGAATTCTTGCACTGTTTTATGGAAGTATTCTTCTGCTGAAACCTGATAGGATTCAGCAATAAACTTCGCTCTGACATTCCAAAATACGTCTACATTTTCAGCATTCACTTGCCCATCAATCAGGCACTCACGGCAAATAATATACTCATTTTTAATGCTACTTTGTTTCAACTGTTCTGCCAAACAGTCACCGTTTAGGATGTGGTATGTGGACATAGGAGTAATGAAGGAAATTTTTATGCAATCTATGAAATCTGTTCCAAGAAAATTGTTTTTTGTAATAATATTTAGATAAACTTATATTTGTGTGAAGTCCAAGCATAAATGACTTTGTAATCATGAAGATTGAAAAAATTAAGATAAAAAATTATAAAGTTTTTGAAGATACTGAAATAAGTGACCTGCCAAGTATGTGTGTATTTCTTGGAGCAAATGGTGCTGGTAAATCTACCTTGTTTGATATTTTTGGTTTTTTGAGTGAAGCCTTACGAAATAATGTGAAATCAGCAATTAATAATAGAGGAGGTTTCAGAGAAGTGATTTCTCGAAATAAAAGTGGTGATATAGAATTTGAAATAAAATTTAGAAACGATGATGTAGATGGCAGAAAACAGCCTTTGATTACTTATGAATTGAGTATAGGGTTAGGGGAATTAAATATGGCTATCGTTAAAAAAGAAGTCCTAAGCTATCGTCGAGGGCAAAAAGGGAAGCCTTTTAAATTTTTGGATTTCTCTAATGGAAAGGGAATGGCTATTATTAATGAGATAGAATTTGAACAAACAAAACAAAATTTTAAAGAAGAAAGAAGAGAATTCCCCTTAGATTCCCCTGACATTTTAGCGATAAAAGGACTTGGACAATTTCAGAGTTTTAAGGCTATTTCTGACTTTAGGAAGTTATTAGAGAGCTGGTATATCTCTAACTTTCAGATACCTGATGCTAAAAAAAGTCAAGATATTGGCGTAAGTGAAATGCTCTCTCCTACAGGTGATAACCTTGCCTTAGTTACGGATTATATTTATGAGAATTATCCAAGAGTATTTGATGAGATTTTAGCAAAAATGAAAAAACGAGTTCCAGGCATTTCTAATGTAACGGCAGCTAAGACCGAAGATGGCAGAATAATTCTGAGATTTCAAGATGGGAGCTTCAAAGACCCATTTATTTCAAGATATGTGTCTGATGGGACACTGAAAATGTTTGCATATTTAGTATTGATGAATAATCCTCAAAAGCATCCTTTACTTTGTATTGAAGAACCCGAAAATTACCTTCATCCAGAATTATTACGTCAGTTAGCCGAAGAATTTAGAGAATATTCACACAAGGGAGGACAAGTTTTTATATCTACCCATTCTCCTGATTTTGTTAATGCCTTAGAGTTAGATGAAGTATTTTGGCTCACGAAAAAAGATGGTTATACAACCATAAAGAGAGCTAAGGATGATGAGACTGTGAAAAGTTTAGTAGAAGCAGGAGATAATTTAGGTTATTTATGGAATCAGAAATACTTTAAAGGAAGCGGACCATTATGAGAATAGAGTTTTTATTAGAGGAGTCCTCAATGGAAAACTTATTGAAGATTATTCTACCCAAAATTTTACCAGAGGGCTTTGAGTTAGACGTAAATTGTTTTCTTCGACCTCATAGCGGTAAAAGTGATTTACATAAATCTATACCGAATAAGATGAGAGCCTTTTCTAACTTTCATGAAAAGGTTAAAATCATAATTGTTCAAGACCAAGATAGTAGCGATTGTAAAGTTCTAAAGAACAAAATCGTTGAATTGTGCTCCGCAAATGGTAATTGTCCAGTATTAGTTAGAATTGCTTGTAGAGAATTAGAAGCATGGTATTTAGGAGATATGGATGCAATAGAAAAAGTTTACCCTAAGTTCAGAGCTAAGAGTCATAGAAACTTAGCAAAATTTAAAAATCCTGATATTTGTAATCCTTCAAACGAACTGGGAAAAATTATTAAGGATTTTCAAAAAGGGAAAGCGTCGAGAGAAATTCCAGAATACATGAATATTGATAATAATACGTCAGAAAGTTTCAATCAATTTGTCAAAGGAGTTATAAAGTTTCTCGAATTTTCTACATGATAAACCAAAAAAACGGCATTACTCAAAGCAATGCCGTTTTTAACAAGATGTATTAATATTTACGCTACCGAACTAATCGCTTTCATAGCTCCCATTGCCTGACGTAATCTGTCCCCAACTTTCTCAATTGAATGACTACGAATTACTTTGTTTACCGCATTTAATGTTCTGTTATCCACACCATTATCTTTTCCTTCGTTGAAATTTTTACCGATAATATCTGTTTCAACTTTCGACATAAAGTCTGTTAATAAAGGCTTACAAGCGTGGTCGAATAAATAACATCCGTATTCAGCCGTATCAGAAATTACTGAGTTCATTTCAAATAGTTTTCTACGAGCAATTGTATTAGCGATAAGTGGAGTTTCGTGTAATGATTCGTAGTAAGCAGATTCTTCGATAATTCCAGATTCTACCATTGTTTCGTAAGCCAATTCAACACCTGCACGAACCATTGCAACCATCAACAAACCGTTATCGAAGTATTCTTGTTCTGCAATTTTAACCGCTCCAGCAGGCGTTTTTTCAAATGCTGTTTCACCTGTTGCTGCTCTCCAAGTCAATAAGTTTTTATCGTCATTAGCCCAGTCTTCCATCATTGTTTTAGAGAAATGACCGCTCATGATATCATCTTGGTGCTTTTGGAACAACGGACGCATGATAGTTTTTAATTCTTCAGAAAGTTCAAATGCTTTGATTTTTGCAGGATTTGAAAGTCTGTCGAACATACCCGTGATACCACCTTGTTTCAAAGCTTCCGTGATAGTTTCCCAACCGTATTGGATTAATTTTGAAGCATATCCAGCGTCGATTCCTTTTTCAATCATTTTGTCGAAGCAAAGAATTGAACCTGTTTGCAATAAACCACAAAGGATAGTTTGCTCACCCATTAAGTCAGATTTTACTTCTGCTACGAAAGATGATTTCAATACACCCGCACGGTGTCCACCTGTACCTACACAATATGCTTTTGCATAGTCCCAACCTTTTCCTTCTGGGTCGTTTTCTGGGTGAACGGCAATCAAAGTTGGCACGCCAAAACCACGCACATATTCAGCACGCACTTCTGACCCCGGACATTTTGGAGCTACCATGATAACCGTAATATCTTTACGGATTTGCATTCCTTCTTCCACGATATTAAAACCGTGTGAATAAGAAAGCGTAGCCCCTTGTTTCATCAATGGCATAACCGCTGAAACTACCGCTGTGTGTTGTTTATCGGGCGTAAGGTTGATTACTAAATCAGCCGTTGGAATTAGTTGCTCGTAAGTACCAACCGTAAAGTTGTTTTCAGTAGCACTTTTCCAAGATTGTCTTTTTGCGTCGATAGCTTCTTGACGAAGGGCGTAAGAAACATCTAAGCCAGAATCACGAAGGTTTAAACCTTGATTAAGTCCTTGAGCTCCACAACCAACTACTACGATTTTCTTACCTTCTAATGCTTTTACACCGTCAGCGAACGCACTGCTATCCATGAATTCACAAACGCCTAATTGACTAAGTTTTTCTCTTAATGAAAGAGTATTGAAATAATTTGCCATTATTTTTTTGAGTGATTTTGTTAAGTATTGTTTGCCCTGTTTTCCACGGCGAAATTGATAATGTAAAGTTCATCAAAAACACTTGAAGAATTATGGTAAATTATTGGCAATTTTAGGTAGTTATGATGGCTGGTAGGTGTTTTATAATTACTTAATTATATTTAACTGTTTGTTATATAGATGTTTATGGGTATTTTTGATTGTGAAAAATATGAGAGTCAAGTTGGTCTCTTGAATGTATTTTAAACCCTTGTGCAAGATAAATAATGTGTATTGTAATTACTTAGATATTGTCATTATGTTATAAACTAAACGATAAAAACTCTATGAAAAAGCTATTCATATTCTCTCTTCTCTTATTAAACTCATTCATTTCGATGAGTCAATCTATTCCTAAATCATTGTTAATTTATTATGAAACAAACAGATTTTTGACTTGATAAATAAACAAACTACAAAAATTTTTGGATATATTAGTTTATCTATGAAAGCAAATGGTCCAAAATTAAGTCAGAACACGATTAAATCTAAAATAGATTTGATTTATGCTTTTGGGGTTAGGGGGATATTGTTTGATGAATGCGGGTATCAAGATAATGTATCCAGAGCAAGGCTTGATAGTTCTGTTAAATATGCACATTCAAAACAAATGTCAATTATAGCGAATACTATTTACCCACAAGAGATTTTCTCAAATGCTTATGACGCTACTTGGAATCAGAATACAATACCAACTCCTTTCTCAAATCAAGATTTTTATCTTTTTGAAAGTCATACCATTATAAATGGAAGTTATTTTAGGTTTCAAGGTGAAAGTGGGTCTTTATATGATGAGTGGGAATATTGGAAAGCAAAGTCTGATACCATAAGAAAATATGAACAGCGTGTCGGATTCAAAACATTTTCAATCACAACACCCGACTATTTTAGTAATTATGATGTTCAAAAATTTCACTTCGCATGGTTTTGTGCATGGTTGAATGGTCATGAAGCAACAGGTTGGGGTGAGCAAAATTTTTCATCGGATGTTCAGGGCAATACATCCAGAAATATTGCACTTTTTAGAAATCGACCTAATGTCATAGGTTATGGAGATAAGTTTATTTCAGATTTTATAAAGAGCGGCAATAACTATATTCGTTATACAAATACAGGTAAAATTCAAGCTAACACAGAGTTTAAGAATTATTTTTTTGGAAGCTTCGATAGCGTCATAAGTTCACAAACTGGATTTTGGAATGCCAATACAACTTGGAATTCAAATGCTATTCCCTCCACATACAATAATGTAACACTCAACAATAATCATAATATTACGGTATCGTCTGGAGTTTCTGCTTTTTGTGTAAAGCTCAACTTGAAATCAAATTCAAAAGTTATATTTCAAAGTAATACAATCCTTAATATTAATGCAGGAAGTAATTGATACTTTCTATCGTTAAGGATATTAAGTATTCTCTTTCTCCCAATCATCAATGCAATCAATCCCCGTTTATAGTATAGATAAATTTAATGCTAAAACTGAAAAAACGATTCAGTTTCAGATAGAGCCTTTTGATATTCACCGAAATTTCAAAGTGACCTATCCCCACAGGCATGATGATTTTTATGAGATTCTTTTCATCACGCAGGGGCAAGGTATTTACACCATTGATATGCAAGATTATGTAATTAAACCGTTTACGATTTTCTTTGTTTCACCAGGACAAATACATGAATTAGAGCTTTCGGAGGATGTACAAGGCTATATTTTCCTTTTTACTTCTTCATTTTATCATTTCAATAAAACTGACCCATATAAACTTTTTGAGTTGCCTTTTTTCTATAATTTAGCCCAAGAAACGCCGCCACTTTGTTTAGAAACAGCATCTGAAAAGCAA
>JALONS010000195.1 GCA_025454855.1 Arcicella sp. | reverse complement strand
GATGGGTGATTTCAAAAAGTTGGACGAAGAAAATGCTCCCATTGTTCCGCTGGCAATGGCAGATGGACTTGCAGCAGTACAATACGTACGAGACCACGCTAAAGAAATGGATATTTCGCCCGATAAAATCGGTTTTATGGGTTTTTCAGCGGGTGGAACACTCACGATGTCAGTAGTTTATAATGCTAAAGATGAAAGTCGTCCTAATTTTGTTGCTCCCATTTATGCGTATGAACCTGCTGTAATTGGGGCAACGATTCCTGCAGTAAAAACGCCCATTTTTGTAGCCGTAGCGGGTGATGACCAGTTGGGAATGATGCCCATGAGTATTGATATTTACAAAAAATGGTTTGATGCCAAGCAACCCGCCGAGCTACACATATACGAAAAAGGTGGACATGGTTTTGGAATGCGAAAACAGAATCTTCCTACGGATACTTGGTACGAGCGTTTTGGAGAATGGCTGAAATTACAAGGGTATTTGAAAAAACTGTACCCGAATAAATACGAAAAACTCTACGGTGAGGATGCCGTAGCACGGTTTGCCGTAGAAGAGACAGAGCGAATGAGAAAAGATTTTGGCAACTTAGCTAAATACAAAGAGGCGAACAAATTGATAGCATCTCAGAAAACGGGAGAAAATAGAGTCGTATTTTTAGGAAATTCCATCATAGAAGGCTGGGCGAATCAAGATTCTTTGTTTTTTAAGAATAATAATTTCATCGGTAGGGGCATTAGTGGTCAAACTTCTTCACAGTCATTAATCCGTTTTAGACAAGATGTTTTGGGGCTGAAACCCCAAATGGTACTCATTAATATTGGCACAAATGACATTGCTGAAAACACAGGACCTTATCAAGAAGACGTTACTTTTGGTAATATTCAATCTATGGTAGAGCTTGCCCAAGTTAATGGTGTAAAAGTCATTTTAACATCCGTTTTACCAGCTACTAATTTTGAATGGCGACGTTCAGTAGGGAATCGTTCAGAGATGATTTTAGCCTTGAATAAACGTTTGAAAACGTATGCCGACCAGTCTAAAATTCCATTTGTCGATTATCATTCAGCATTAAAAAATGAGCAAAATGGAATGAATCCAGACCTTGCCGAAGACGGTGTACATCCAACCTTGAAAGGATATAAAATAATGGAGGATTTAGTCCTGAAAACTATCAACGCTACTTTGAAGAAGTAAGAATGGCGTTTGGGGTTTCATAACATTGACATTTTCTCACCAAACACCATTTCCTAAATCCCAAACAACTGATTTTAAAAGTAAGATATTTCAGATGAAAAAATGTATCAAAAATTTTGTTGTGGTGTGTGGATTGTTATTCCAGCTAAATCCAGCCCAAAGTCAGAAAATCCAAGATTTTCAAACGCCCCCCAGTTCGGCTAAACCTCGTGTGTGGTGGCATTGGATGAACGGTAATATCAGTAAAGAGGGTATCCAGAAAGATTTGGAGTGGATGAATCGGGTAGGAATTGGAGGTTTTCAAAATTTTGATGCCAACCTCTTCACACCCGTAGTAGTGCCGAAGAAATTAGTTTTTATGCAACCCGACTGGAAAGATGCTTTCAAGTTCACTACCGAATTAGCCGATAAAATTGGGCTGGAAATGGCGATTGCGGGTTCTCCAGGTTGGAGTGTGACGGGTGGACCGTGGGTAAAACCAGAAGACGGTATGAAAAAATACGTTTGGACTGAAGCTCTGGTAGAAGGTGGTAAAAAACAAACGATTCAATTGCCTAAATTACCTGATGTCATTGGTAAATTCGGTGGCGTAGAAACCCATGCGGGCGGAGTGATGGGTGGATATGTGGGAGAGAAACCTCATTTTGCGGCTGATGCCTTAGTCATTGCCTATAAATTACCATCCAATGAGAAACATTTGATGGATTTGAACCCCCGAATGACCAAAAGTGGAGGTGATTTTGATACCAAGTTGATGCTCGACCACGATGCTAACAAAACCTATTTTTTACCTCCGATGGAAGTTGGGCAGGATATGTGGGTGCAATATGAATTTGATTCACCCCAAACTTTCAAAGCTTTTGCTCTGGGAATGGGCGAGGCAGGTGAATTAGCAGAGTTTAACGGTGGTCCCACTAATCGTAGTTTAAAAGTGAGTGACGATGGCGTGAATTTTAGAACCGTTGCCAAAGTTACCAACAGTACCTTGCCTTTTATTACTACTGCCATTCCAGCTACTACTGCAAAATATTGGCGTATTTGTTTTGAGACTTTGAAGGCAGAACTAAACCCAATCATGATGATGATGGGCGTTACCGAAGTACCCAAACCAGCAGGAACTAATATTTCAGAATTTGTACTTTTTAATACTGCTCGTATCGACCAAGCAGAAGATAAAGCAGGGTTTTCGGCATGGAAAGAACAAAATAATTGGGGATTTGGGAATGCGGATTTGGGTATACTTGAAGCTATTTCATCAAATGATATTATTGATTTAACCTCTTTTATGCAAGCAGATGGTAGTATCAACGTTGTTTCAAATGAATCCGAAATCCAAAAGTCGGGTGCGACCCCAGCTAAATCCGAAATAGCATTACCTACTGGCAATTGGATGGTGGTTCGTTTAGGCTATTCGCTCACTGGTCGTCAAAATCACCCCGCATCGCCCGAAGCTACGGGTTTGGAAGTAGATAAATTAGATAAAGAAGCCGTTAGAAAATATATCAATACCTATTTGGATATGTACAAAGAGGCTACGGGTGGTATGATGGGAGCAAAAGGGCTAACGCACATGATTTTAGATAGTTATGAAGCTGGACACATGAACTGGTCGAAAGACTTTCCCGCTGAATTTAAGAAAAGACGTGGCTACGATATTGTTAAGTGGATTCCTGTGCTTACGGGTAGAATTGTAAATAATTTAGAAGCGAGTGAAAAATTCTTGTGGGATTTCCGTAAAACGATTGGTGAAATGATTGCTGAAAATCATTATGATGTCATTGGCGAGGAACTACACAAAAGAGGTATGAAACGTTATACCGAATCACATGAGAATGGACGTATTTTTTTAGCCGATGGTATGGATGTAAAACGAAATTCAGATATTCCGATGTCGGCAATGTGGACACCAGGAAGTTTGACGGGAGGTAATGACGAAGAAGTACGCAGTGAAGCTGACATTCGAGAAGCGGCCTCAGTAGCCAATATCTACGGACAGAATATCGCAGCGGCAGAATCAATGACTTCCATTCAAAATGCTTTTTCTTGGCATCCCGAAAAATTAAAACGTACTGCCGACTTAGAAATGGCTTCGGGGCTAAATCGTTTTGTGATTCATACGTCTGTTCATCAAGCTTTGGAAGATAAAAAACCTGGGTTTTCACTCGGTCCATTTGGTCAGTATTTTACTCGTCAAGAAACATGGGCAGAAGCAGGAGGAAAGGCTTGGATGGGCTATTTAGGTAGAAGTTCGTATATGTTGCAGCAGGGTAAAAATATAGCGGATATTCTCTATTTGTACGGTGAGAATACCAATATCACTTGGGTTTGTCGTGAGAAATTACCCAATATTCCAGCGGGATATGAATTTGATTTTGTCAACTCATCGGCATTATTGAATGCGATTGATGTTCAAAATGGTAAATTAACAACCGTAAAGACAGGGCATGCCCTGTCTTTACAACCAATATATGAAATTTTAATGCTGGATGAATCCACGAAATTGATGACTTTACCCCTTTTAAAGAGAATAAAAACATTGGTAGAGGCAGGGGTGAAAGTAATTGGAGCAAAACCTGAAAGTTCGCCAAGTTTATCAGATAATCAAGAAGATTTTAAGAAGTTAGCTGATGAAATCTGGTCGAAACCAAATGTTTCCAATAATGTGGGTACGTTGCAGGTATCATCTTTACAACCTGACGTTATTATTTCAAATACCAGCAACAAAATTTTATTTCGACACCGACAATCTGAACAGGATATTTATTGGTTGAACAACAGAAGCGAGAATCCAACTACGGCTACCGTTAGTTTTAGAGTATCGGGGAAAGTGCCAGAATTGTGGAATCCTCAAACGGGAAAAACGGAAAAAGTATCCTATCAAGTAAAAAATGGTAGAACGGTGGTTTCCTTGAATTTTGAATCTTGGGATGCCTTTTTTATCGTTTTCAACAAAGGAAATGCTTTGTCGTACACCACACCAACTACGAAAGAGAACATCCTCATAACCGTAAAAAGTCCGTGGAAAATCACCTTTGGTGAGATAACAAAACCTGTTGCCACTGCCACATTTGATAAGTTACAGTCGTGGTCAGAGAATTCGATGCCTGACATAAAATATTTTTCAGGTACGGCAACTTATGATAATCAATTGACTATCTCAGCCCTTGAAAAAAATGTTAAATACGTACTTGATTTAGGAGATGTAAAAAACATTGCCGAAGTTATCATCAATGGTAAAAATGTGGGTACTGTTTGGAAGAAACCATTTAAAGTGGACATTTCCGAAGCCATTAAAAAGGGCGAGAATACTATCCAAATTAAGGTAACAAATTTATGGGTAAATCGCCTGATTGGTGATGCTCGTCCAGAGACAAAACAGAAAACAACTTTTGTTACCATGCCATTTTATCGAGGCGAAGAACCACTACTACCATCGGGTATGATAGGCGAAGTAAAAGTCTTGAGCGTCAAGTAGTTTTGTAATATTTCCACGTATATACAACCGTATTGTAAACAGCAAGAGAGCAGATATTCTGCTCTCTTGCTGTTTACACTGATTTGGTTATACTATTATCTATACATTATCTGATTTTGCATATTTTTCATCGTTATATGCTAATTTTTCTAAATCCAATGCTATTAGTTTTGTTCAATAATTTATTAGAACCGTAATAAAAAAGCTGATAATGTCGGGAAACACTATCAGCTTAGATTTCTTCTTTCGAGCATGACCACTTAGAAGAAAACGGTTTTTATCAGTGTCTAACAAAACCATTGCAAAAAAATGATGAAATTTATTACAAAAAAAGGATTCTGGTCAGTTTTATTATTGACACTAATCAATTTTGTCGGATTTGCCCAAGAAAATAAAGTTTCGGGTAAAATAACCGACTCAAAAGGAGAACCCCTGATTGGAGTTTCTATCAAAGTGAAAGGAACAACTGTTGGTACTATATCAGATGGTTCTGGTAATTATAGCGTAGCTGCCAAAAACGGCAATAGCCTTATTTTTTCATTTGTGGGCTATGTTACAAAAGAATCAACGGTTACTAACCAAAATACGCTGAATGTATCTTTGGAAGATGACGTTGAGGGATTAGAAGAAGTAGTAGTAACAGGGGTGTTTGATAAACGTACAAAAATGAACGCCTCGGTTTCGATTTCGACATTGAGTACCAAACAAATTGATGCGGTAGTACCCAACAGTTCGGCTGATTTGTTAAAAAACCTGCCTGGGGTTTATGTTAATACTTCTCGGGGCGAAGTGGGTGGTTCGGTTTATACCCGTGGTTTGAATTTTAGTGGTAACTTTTTCTATGTTTCTATGCAAGAAGATGGCTTGCCAGTAGTTGGAATTTCAGGACTTTTACAGCCTGATGGATATTTGAGAGCCGATGCTACGATTAGTAAAATTGAAGGGGTAAGAGGGGGAAGTGCCACAATTTTAGGACCTAATGCACCTGGTGGAATTTTTAATTATGTATCAAAAACTGGTGGACGCACATTTGAAGGAGAGGTTCGTACTCGATTTGGATTGGAGGGAAATGGTCAAAATCCTTATTACCGAGCGGATTTCAATGTGGGTGGACCAATATCAAAAGACAAAACATTGACTTTTAATATTGGTGGTTTTTACCGTAATGCCGATGGACCTAAATACACTGGATATACATTGAGTTACGGAGGGCAAGTAAAAGCCAATATTGTTAAAAATTATAAGTCGGGGTCGTTAAAAATCTACGCAAAAATTTTAGATGATAACACCGCTCCTTTTGAATTTACCCCGACCGCTGATTTTGCCAATCCAAGACCTGCGGGGAGCTTCACTAACACCAGCTCTACCTTGATTCAGTCTCTTGCGTTTACCATTCCAAAGGCATTAACGGGTTATACAGAAGATATTGTTTATGACACAAAAAAAGTGCAGGAATATAACGAAAGAGCCGCTGGTTTGAGCTGGGAGCAAACCTTTGGCGAGGGATGGACATTCAATAATAATTTCAGGTTTTCAAGTAAAGACAATACATCTCAAACAACTGCTGTGGTATTTCCCTTCAGAGTTGACCAAGCTACATTTTTTGGTGTAAGTGGTAATATTGCTCGTTTTGGAACGTATGAGTTTTATAATCCAGTAACTGGTGTAAGTTATGGAAGTGTCAGCCACCTACCGCCTGCTGGGGCTGGGCAGCCACTCAGATTCATTCCGAATAACCTAAGCCTTCCGGGTGGAGATGTGCTTCAAAATGCTGTTTTATACAACCCTAATCCTTATGGGAAAAACACCATGCAAGATGTAATTAATCAAGCAACCCTCTCAAAGAAATTAAAAAATATGACGTTCTCGGGAGGTGTATATTTTTCATCAAGCAAAGTTACTCGTTTATCTTTGATACCTGCGGCTCAGAGTTTTGCTACCATTCAAGATAAACCTCAAACTGTGGCAATCAGATACACAAACTTAGGAGGTGCGAAATTTGATTTGACTAATTCGGCGGGTATTACCAACTTTGGTGGCGGTGGATTATACGACAACGAAGCTACCATTAGTCAAACAGCGTTATTTTTAGGTCATAACTGGGACATTTCAGAAAAACTAAACCTTGATTGGGGAATTCGTGCGGAGAACTTTAATATTCAATCAAGTTTTTCAACGCCTAAAAGAGTAACACCAGATAGCCCAACGGGTGCCGATGGGAATCCTGCGACACTCTACGACAGTCGAATTTTTACTCGTAATCCTACGCAAAGTTTTGAGAAGAGTCTCTCCTTCAGCGATGTGATTTCGTACTCTTTAGGGTTGAACTACAAAATTGATGATGGTTTTGCCATTTACGGTCGCTATTCACAAGGGCGTAAAACCCCCGATTTGAGTTACTTTATGGATATTGCGAATCAGCAACTAACTTCAAGTATTTCGGTAGAGGCACAAGATATTAAAATGGCTGAGGTAGGTTTGAAATATCGCAAGAATAAACTTAATTTATTCTTGACCCCTTTCTATACTTTGGCAAGCAATATTCCAAACTTCCAGATTTTCCAAAATGCTGACGCTACCTATTATGCACCTCCTCGAATTTATCAAAAAATCGAAACGCAAGGTTTGGAATTAGAGGGTAATTATGCTTTCACCAAAAACTTTAGTTTACGTGCCGTAGGTATTATTCAAGGCTCGGTAGCCAAAGAATTTGGGGTTTACTTAGCTAAAACAAACGGACCACAAGATGATGAAAAAGTAACATTCAATGGCGGTCAGACCGATAATATTGGTAATATGTTTACGGTTACACCTACCTATGCCACTGATAAGCTGACACTTTCAATTAACTGGCAATACATGGGTAAGCGTTGGGCAAACGTAGGGAATGCGTTTGAGTTGCCTTCATTCAATTCGTTCGATTTGAATGCTTCTTACAAAATTTCAAAACATATCCAAACAAATTTATCCATCAATAATATTGCGAATACTTATGGTATTATGAGTTGGGCAGCACCAGGTGGTTTCCCTGCTTCATTGGATACACAAGGATTCACCAAACAAATGCTTGAAGCTAATCCGAATGCGATTTACTCAACATTACCAATTATGCCAAGAGCGTATTTCTTGACCTTGACTTATAAATTTTAACAAAATAGCATAGTAGATTGGATTCCGTACAAGGTTGTTTGTACAGAATCCAATTTGTTTTGTTGTCGATTGAAAAAAATGATGAGTAATCCAATTAGAAGAGTGGTAACGGGACATACGCCTTTCTCCTCCGATGAATCTTTCGAGACCATTGTAATTCCAACGGGCGATGCTGCTATGACTACCATCTGGACAACCGCCACCGTACCCGCCGACTGTAACGATGCAATTGATGGTAGAAATCGGGATGCGGGAACAACGTTGAAAGGCGGTTCGGTGATTCGAGTAGTAGATATGCTACCCAATGCTTCTTCGCCCCTACATCGTACTAATAGCATTGATTATGGTATTGTAATGAGTGGAAAAATAGAATTAGAGCTTGATAATCAGGTATTTAAAACCATCGAAGCGGGTGGAATTATTGTCCAACGGGGAACAATTCACCAATGGAGAAATCCGAGTGCCGAAGAGATTTGTCGAATCGTTTTTGTTTTGACCGAAGCCAAACCTTACGAAGTAAACGGTGTAGCTCTGGAA
>JALONS010000194.1 GCA_025454855.1 Arcicella sp. | reverse complement strand
CTGTGGGTAAAGAGAAATGATTGAGCTTAGTTATTAGTATATTTCTTCTAATTAATATAAACTTTCAAAGAAAAATGCAAAAACTATTTACAAAGGAACTCATGTTGGTGGCAGTCGCTTTCATCGTCAGTTGATACGTCCATGAGAGATAACGGGTACTTTTACGAATTAGTCAATCTTTTTAAGTGTCATTTTTTGAATGATATTATTTTCAACATAAAATAAAGAATCAAGATTCAGAGGTCTGCCTACAAAACAATGTACAATTTGGTACTGGCTATTGCATTCGCAATTTTCAGTTTTTCCATATTTTATTGTCCAAGTCGTATCGTAACCAGCAAATGAAGGCTTGTCAAATTTGAATATTATTCTATTGTTTGATTTAACTTTATTCTTTTGATAAAATCCACCGTGATACCATTCTTTTTCTAACCAAATTTCTGATTTTTTTTGAAAATTCAAACTTAAATTTTGATACTTGGTAAGTAAAACACCATTATTTTCTGCCTCTTCAATAGACCCACTTATACCTCGGTGTCCTTTCAATGTGTCGCAACTTGTAATTAAAGTAAAGAAAACACAAATGATTATTAATAGTTTCATCTTTTTTTCGGGGTAATAAATTTGGTTTCATTAACTCCAATATTGTTTGTTTTTATACCATCAAACCTTACTGCAAGTTGCCGTATCGGCTTTTATTGTCTGAGATTGTATTGCAACTTGTGGAACGTCAGTAACTCCTGCTTTCCTGTCCGCTTGGCAAGAAAATAAAAATGAGAGGAAAAGTAGAAAAATATACTATTTTTCATGCTTTAAAATCTGTTATATGGTCTTTATTTAGACTGACGAGATTTTTTCTGCGATTGCCGCCAACGGTTTGGGTATTGGCGAAGAAGGGGCGTTCAAGGTAAAAATGTTGAATAAACCACAAATGTTGATAGAAGTACAAATGTTCAATTTAGCACCTCTGCCCCTTTTTTGCCAATACCTTGTTAGCTGTAGTCCATTTTTTATCATTTTAAATTTCGTTTATATTCATCATCATATTGTAATGTCCTATATTCTCTGTATGTATAAATATGTTTTTGAATACTTCTAAATATGTCGTAATTGTTCCGTCTGGAGCTTCTACAAATAAGTCGTCAGGTAAAGTATGTGAACCTTCATTTGACCAACTTAATAATGACCTACATATTTCCTTTTCCACTTGTGTCGGAAATTTGTTTATTAAAACATCATCTCGTTTACTGCCCAAAATACTAAAATAATTTTCAAGTATTCTTCTTAATGTATTTTGAATTGTAATGCCAGAGTTGTTCTCCCATTCTCTAATTTCTCTCCAAAGTAATTCATAAGAAGATTGTATAGGATTTTTGTCTTCATAAAAATTTATTGTTGATACCTTGTTATTTTTTCGCAATATCCAAAATTGTGATTTTTCTCCTTTCCTGCTTAAGCCTTCAAATGAAGCTTCTTTATGAAAATATACATTGTGAGTAAGTAAAATCAACTGTTTGATATTTCCAGTTTCAGCTTTTATACTTTTAATGATTTCTTTTATTAAAGTACTAACTATGAATAACACATTACTATCTAAACTTGAAATTGGGTCGTCTATTACTAAAATTCTTTCATCGTTTACAGTTTCTTCTGAAATACCACCTTTAGCTAATTGAAGAAAATAAAGAAATGTAATAAATGTAATTTCACCTTCACTCAAAGTTGTTTCTGCAATTGTTCCATCTTCTCTTTGAATTTGGTAAAAGCCTTCTTCCGTTGTTGGTACAATTTCAAAATTCAGAAATCCATACGATTCCAACAACCTGTTTATTTCGTCAATAGTTGGTTGAATACTTGTAACATTTTTGCTTAAACTTTTGATTTCAGCATCTAACTTTAAATATTCAGTTCTTTTTAAATCTATCTGACTTTGCAGGGCATTTATACCTTTTTCTAGTCCGTCTTTCTCTGTATTATATTTTACAATTTCACTTCTATACTCTTCTATTATTAGCTTCCAAATGGATTTAACAAGATTGTTTCTTTCTGTGTTATAATTGGTAACAATATCATTGTGCTTTTTAATTTCTGTATTTGCTTTAATAATTAATTCAGAAATTAAATCAAATTGTTCTTTCAAAGAGCTTAACTCGAAACTCCTGCTCGGTTCTTTAATTTTACTATTTAAGAATTCGTTATTACTAGCATTTTGACTGATTAAAGTTTTTAGATATGCTGAAAACTTAAAATTATCTAATTTAGTGTCTTTATAGTCCTTATGATATGTTTCTACTGCATTTAGTTCATTAATTAGGTTTTGAGTAAGTGAATTGTATTCTTGCTTTAATTCCTTTAATGATTTAATATCATTCAAGTAGGTTTCATCAAAGAAACTTTCTAATTGTGATTTAAAATCATCTGTTATTGTTTTCTCTTGACAAAATGGACAGGTTTTATCTTTTTGGATATATTCTCTACCTTGATTTACCCAGTCGTTTATATTTAATTTCTGAATAAGTTTAGCAATATCAACATCTGCTTTTCCAACAATAATTTTTTTCCAAATTTCATTATTTTCGATTTCAATGATTCTATCAAATGAAATTTGATTAATAGGTGTTATTGGTTTAGGTATATCTCCAAATATTGTTTCAGCCTTTTCTTTTAAGATTGGAAAAGTTTCTAAAGTAGCAGTGTTACTTATAAACTCTTGTAAAAGTTTATTCTTAAAACTTTCTTTTTGTAATGTCCCTGTAAATGCTTCCTTAAAACTAGCCTCGTATTTTTTATATGTTTTTACCCAAGTTGTCTCTCTAAATTCGTTTTCTAACTCTATTTTTTTATCATTTAATGCTTTTTGAGTTTCTTTCTTTTTTAGACCATCTTTTTTAATCTCATTAAGTTCTTCTGTTTTATTATCAATTTCTTTTATTTGTTCAGCAGTAGCTTGTCCTAGTGTGAAAACCCCGCCTAATTTTCCTTTCCCAAAATTTCTTTCTCTAAATTCTTTATTATAAACTAAAGTTGAAATTGGAATTCCATTCTGCCAAGTCAGTGAACTTTTGCTGAACCTACTATCATTAGGATTATATAGATAGTTTGAAATTGTTGTTTTGCCGCAACCATTAGCACCATAAATAAAGTTAACTTTTTTTAAGCCGTTTATTTCAACTCCATTGTCGTCATAAGTTGCAACATTAATTATGGAAATGTTTTTAATCATTAATTGTTATAGATATTGTTTGATATTTCAATGTTTGTAGGGTGTCGGTAGGATTACAGCTAACTCGTGAATATACGCAACTGCATATATTTTTATGCAATATTATAAAAACAAAGTTTAAATGCTAATTTTAGATAAAAATGGCTTAAACTATTCAGTTTAAGGCGTTTTGATTGATAATACTAATAATGAGTAATACAATATACGCAGTGCGTTTTATGGAAACATTTGCTTTACAATAATACAAAACACGCATTGCGTATTTTGTATTATTGTAAAGTATGAGTACCTTTCACAAGGAGTCTAATGGACTTTTGATGTTTTTAACTTCTTTCTTACTTACGTGTACATAACGCAAGGTAGTTTTTATATCTCTATGCCCTAATAGTTTTTGAACAAACATAACGTCTGTACCACTTTCCATCAAATGGGTGGCGTAGCTGTGTCGTAGTCCATGAATACCAATGGTTTTGTTGATGTTAGCTTTTTCAAGAGCATCATTAAAAACTTGTTGGGCACTTCGTACACTATACATTCCGCCATACTGACCCTCAAAAAGATAAATTTTGGGTTTGTATTCCTTGAAATATTCTCTCATTTGTAATAAGATACTTTCTGGAAGATTCACATATCGGTCGTTTTTACCTTTTCCTCTTTCTATAAATACTTGCATTTGCTCACTATCAATATCTTTAATTTTTAAAGCCACAATTTCGCTCACTCTTAGCCCCATTCCATAGCAAAGTTTGAGCATAGTATTGTGTTTAATATTGGTGGTGACTTCAAAGAGTTTCTTGATGTCTTTTGTACTGATAACTTTGGGTAAAATGGAGGGTTTTTTAGGGCGTGGAATTTCAAAAAAAAACTTTTCTCTCATCAAAACTTGCTCAAAATAAAATTTCACGGCGTTGATTCTACTGTGAAGGGTATTTTCAGAGAGTTTCAAGCTATTGATACAATACAAAAAATAACTTCTTAGTTTGGTGGCATCCAACTCGTCCACATGTTTATCTTTCAGGATGTACAGCAACTGTGCAAATTCATTGCGATAGGTCGTAATCGTACTGTGGCTATATGCTCTTAGCTGTAATGTTTCTACGAATTTCAATAAGGCAGGTTGGTTCACCGAATCAATATGTGAAAGAACCTCTTTTCCAATAGGATTTTTGGGCGATAGTTTAAATTTATCTCTGTAAAATGCCGAATCCAGTACGTACCAAGCCTTTTTGGTATTACTCCATTTTACTCCAGCTAATTTTCTGATGCGTTGGTTCATCTCCAAATTTCTTTCAAAATGGATAAAAATGACCTCTTTGCCTTTACCTTTATGGTTGCCGAGTTCGTATTTTATTTTAATTGCCATCTGTTTTTTTGTCGAGGAGGATTAATTGTTCAGCTATAATCTCAGTAACGTATCTCTTTTGTCCATCTTTGTCTTCAAAATTACGGGTTTTTAGCTTTCCTTCCACAAATACCAAACTCCCTTTACGAAGATACTTCTCGGCTAATTCTGCCAGCCCACGCCAAAGTACAATGTTGTGCCATTCGGTTGAAGTTTGGCTTTGTCCGTTAGCATCTTTATAGACTTCTGATGTTGCCAACGAAAATTTAGCAACTTTAATATTTCCTTCGATAGTTTGCGTTTCGGGGTCTTTTCCTACGTTGCCAATAAGTGTTACTTTGTTGAGTCCTCGCATAATTTCGTGTTTTATGTAAATCTAATCAAAAAAGTGATTCTTAATTAAATATCTCGCTTTGTTAATTTTTAAGCCCTAAATTTGTACCCTTCAATGTTCAATCAAAATTCCTTCAAAAATGATTCATTTCTTCGGAAGTTCTCGGGATGCCGACCACTCCAATTCGGTTTACGCTGTTCAAAAGCATGATAAATTTTCAAATGATGATATTCAAAAACTGATTTGGTTATTCAACAGTGACCCAAAGAATGATAAAACACGGTTTAATGATGATGAGGCTACGCTAAATGCGGTTTTTGTGGGTCCACGTGCCGCTATGATTACGCCGTGGAGTACCAATGCCGTTGAAATCACGCAAAATATGGGTATTTCTGGCATTATCAGAATTGAGGAGTTTACCGAAGTATCGGAAGATTTTACGGATTTCGACCCAATGCTTTCTCAAAAATATTCGCAATTGCATCAGGAAATTTATACGATTAATGTTCAGCCAGAGCCGATTTTGGAAATTGAAGATATTGCCACTTACAACAAACAAGAAGGTTTATCGCTAAGTAATGAAGAGGTGGAATACTTGAATAATTTAGCTACTAAATTAGGTAGAAAATTAACGGATTCAGAGGTTTTCGGATTCTCGCAAGTAAACTCAGAACACTGTCGCCACAAAATTTTCAATGGTACTTTTGTTATTGACGGAGAAGAAAAAGAAACTTCGCTTTTCAAATTAATCAAGAAGACTTCGCAAGAAAATCCAAATGATATTGTTTCTGCTTATAAAGATAACGTTGCCTTTATCAAAGGTCCAAAAGTTACCCAATTTGCCCCTCTTAGTGCCGATAAGCCCGATTTTTATGCTGAAAAGGAATTTGATTCTGTCATTTCTGTTAAAGCAGAAACGCATAATTTCCCAACTACGGTTGAGCCTTTCAACGGTGCGGCAACGGGTTCGGGTGGTGAAATTCGTGACCGTTTGGCGGGTGGACAAGGTTCGTTGCCATTGGCAGGAACAGCCGTTTACATGACTTCTTATTCACGTTTGGAAGAAAATCGTCCGTGGGAAAATGCCATGAACGAGCGTGATTGGTTGTATCAAACACCCATGGATATTTTGATTAAAGCCTCAAACGGAGCGTCTGATTTTGGAAATAAATTTGGTCAGCCTTTAATCACAGGTTCGGTTCTTACGTTTGAACACGAAGAAGAAGCTCGTAAATTAGGTTTCGATAAAGTAATTATGTTGGCGGGTGGTATTGGTTATGGAAAAGAAAGCCAAGCCATTAAACAAAAGCCAAGTGTAGGTGATAAAGTGGTGATTTTAGGTGGTGAAAACTACCGAATTGGTATGGGAGGTGCGGCAGTTTCTTCGGCTGATACGGGGGCTTTTGGTTCGGGAATTGAATTGAATGCTATTCAACGTTCTAATCCAGAAATGCAAAAACGTGCCGCCAATGCCATTCGTGGTTTGGTAGAAAGCGACCATAATCCAATTGTGTCTATCCACGACCACGGTGCGGGCGGACACTTAAACTGTCTTTCGGAGTTGGTTGAAGAAACTGGCGGTTTGATTGATTTGGATAAATTGCCAGTGGGAGACCCAACGCTTTCGGCTAAGGAAATTATCGGAAATGAGTCGCAAGAACGTATGGGTCTGGTAATTGGTGAAGCTGATTTAGACATCCTTCAACGCATTGCTGACCGTGAACGCTCTCCTATATACGCAGTTGGTGATATTACAGGAAGTCACCGTTTTACGTTTGAGTCGAAAACAACAGGAGCAAAACCAATGGATTTTGCCATTGAAGATATGTTCGGAAGTTCTCCTAAAGTAATTATGGAGGACAAAACCGTTGTAAGAAATTATGCAGATGTTGATTATTCTGCTGAAAATATTACTGCTTACTTAAATCAAGTGCTTCAATTAGAGGCAGTTGCTTGTAAAGATTGGCTAACTAACAAAGTTGACCGTTGTGTAGGCGGGCGAGTTGCCAAACAACAATGTGTAGGACCTTTGCAATTGCCTTTAAACAATGTTGGGGTAATGGCATTGGATTTTAAAGGAAAAGAAGGAATTGCCACCACCGTTGGACATTCACCTATGGCATCGTTAATTGACCCTGTTGCTGGTTCAAGAACGGCTATCGGTGAAGCATTGTCGAATATCGTTTTTGCTCCTTTGAAAGACGGTTTAAAATCGGTTTCATTGTCAGCCAACTGGATGTGGGCTTGTAAAAATGCAGGCGAAGATGCTCGTTTATACGAAGCCGTGAAAGGTTGTTCAGACTTTGCAATTGAATTAGGAATCAATATTCCAACGGGTAAAGATTCACTTTCGATGAAACAAAAATATCCAAATGATGAAGTAATTGCTCCCGGAACGGTGATTATTTCGGCAGGTGGAAATTGCTCGGATATTACGCAAGTCGTTGAACCTGTTTTGAAAAGAAATGGTGGAAATATTTACTACTTAAATTTATCACAAGATTCGTTCAAATTAGGCGGAAGTTCATTTGCCCAAATTTTGAACAAAGTAGGAAAAGAAGTTCCAACCATTAAAGATTCCGCATTTTTCAAGAGAGCATTTAATGTAGTTCAATATTTGATAAAAGCAGGTGAAATCCAAGCGGGACATGATGTGGGAAGTGGTGGATTGATTACTACGCTTTTGGAGATGTGCTTTGCTGAAAACAATCTTGGAGCGAAATTAGATTTAAGTGTTTTAGGAGAAGAAGATATTATCAAAACCTTATTCAACGAAAATATAGCCATTGTTTTTCAAGCAAATGAATCTGTTGAGAAAGTATTTGAAGAAAATGATATTGAAATTTTTAAAATTGGTTCTGTTAATGGAGAAAATGAATTAATCATTAATCATTTAACATTTAACATTCCTCAATTGAGAGATACTTGGTATAAAACGTCATTCCTTTTAGATTCAAGACAAGCGAAAAATGGAATGGCTTTGGAACGTTATACAAACTATAAAAATCAGCCATTAGCTTATACTTTCCCTGCTCAATTTGACGGAAAGAAACCTGTAATTTATTATTCGTGAAAAAGGGTCAAACTCAGAACGTGAAATGGCAAATGCGATGTATTTGGCAGGTTTTGATGTAAAAGACGTTCACATGACCGATTTAATTTCGGGTCGTGAAACTTTAGAAGATATTCAATTTATCGGTGCCGTTGGTGGTTTCTCAAATTCAGATGTTTTAGGTTCGGCAAAAGGTTGGGCAGGAGCATTTTTGTACAACGAAAAAGCCAATACAGCTTTGAAAAATTTCTTCAAACGGGAAGACACGCTTTCGGTAGGGATTTGTAACGGTTGCCAATTATTAATGGAATTGGAATTGATTAATCCAGATCATGAAGTTCATGGAAAATTACATCATAATGTTTCTCATAAACACGAAAGTATTTTTACTTCGGTGAAAATTCAGAAGAATAATTCTGTGATGCTTTCAACTTTAGAAGGTGCAACTTTGGGAGTTTGGGTATCGCACGGAGAAGGGAAATTCAACTTGCCATATTCAGAAGACCGATATAACATCGTGGCAAAATACGGTTACGAAGGCTATCCAGCTAATCCAAATGGTTCGGATTATAATACCGCCATGATGTGCGATGCCACGGGAAGGCATTTAGTTATGATGCCACACATTGAACGTTCAACTTTCCCGTGGAACTGGGCAAATTATCCAGACCAAAAAGATGAGGTTTCTCCGTGGTTAGAGGCATTTGTGAATGCCAGAAAATGGATTGAGACACGAAAATAAGACAATTCGTTTGAACATGATAAAGCACAGGATTCGTCTCCTGTGCTTTTGTTTTCACCCCCAAAATTGGCTTTGATTCGTTAAAATTTTGAGTATTTTCAGTGAAATTGTAAAAATAAGAATACCGTTTAACTTTCGGGAAGTTCTTCAAAGTCAAATATGGCACGTTTAAATGGACAATTTCCTTATAGACAATGACATAACTTATTGGATTGGGAACTTCCCGAAAGTTTCAAACTTTCGGGAAGTTGAGCCGAATGATTCATTTTTACTTCTAATAAGTTATGTCTCTGTCTATAACTGAATGAGGTTTACAAAAGAAAAATTATAGGAGTTACTGTTCTTTGAAACTTACCCGTTCGCTTTTTCGCAAATCGCTTTTCGTTTAGCATACAACCTTTACTCGCTGAATTATGTCATTACATCGGCACAATACCGAGAAAAACCACAGAGAATGTTAAGAAGTTTTTAGAAATTCACGTTCTTTGTAATACAGGATATAACAACCCTCTTCAAACACAACTTTTTCAAATAAATACAAATCGAATGTTTAAAAATCTACGATTTAATGTTTTCACGGGACTTTTATTGACCACTTTGATTTTTGCATCTTCGGGGTATATGTTGGCTCAAAATAAAGAAATCAAACTTCCATTTATTGAAGGTAAAGTAACAGATTCTAAAACTGGCGAACCGATTGTGGGGGCGACCATTTCTTTAGATTATAAAAAATCTGGAATCACTACTGACTCCTCAGGTGTCTATCAACTTTATTTACCTTCAGGCGAGTACATCTTGAAGGTAAGTAGCGTTGGATACAAACCGTTCCGTATCAAATTATTATTGAAATCCGACACCAAAATAGATGTGCAGTTAGAGGATGTTACTAAAACACTTGAGGAGGTAATTGTATCGAGTCAAGCAACACGGAAAGATATTCAAACGCCTTCGTTGGGGGTAACTTTATTGAGCATTAAAGGTATTAAAAAACTGCCAGCGATGATGGGTGAAGTGGACGTAATCCGCTCGTTGCAAACTTTGCCAGGTGTATCGTCGGTGGGTGAGGGTTCAAATGGTAT
>JALONS010000193.1 GCA_025454855.1 Arcicella sp. | reverse complement strand
TAATGAAAAAATATACATTTACAGAAAAAAAAGATACTCGTTCGGGCTTTGGAGCTGGAATGCAAGTATTAGGTCAGACTAACCCAAATGTTGTTGCTCTTTGTGCGGATTTGATTGGTTCGTTGAAGTTGGATGCTTTTATTAAAGAAAATCCAGAAAGATTTTTCCAAACAGGTATCGCTGAGGCGAACATGATTGGAATTGCAGCAGGTTTGACCATCGGCGGGAAAATCCCATTTGCCACTACTTTTGCCAATTTTGGAACGGGTAGAGTTTATGACCAAATCCGTCAATCGGTGGCGTATTCAAACAAAAACGTTAAAATTGCTTGTTCTCATGCTGGCTTAACTTTGGGTGAAGATGGTGCTACTCACCAAATTTTGGAAGACTTGGGTTTGATGAAAATGCTACCAGGAATGACCGTTATTAACCCTTGTGACTTTAACCAAACGAAAGCCGCTACCATTGCCGTTGCTGAACACGTAGGACCAGTTTATTTACGTTTTGGTCGCCCAGTTGTACCAATTTTTACGGCTCCTGACCAAGAGTTTATTATTGGAAAAGCATGGACAGTGAACGAAGGAAAAGACGTAAGTATCTTTGCCACAGGACATTTGGTGTGGGAAGCTATCTTAGCTGGTGAAATTTTAGCAGAAAAAGGAATTGATGCTGAAATAATTAATATCCATACCATTAAACCTTTGGACGAAGAAGCTGTCTTAGCATCAGTTCGTAAGACGGGGTGTGCTGTTTCGGCAGAGGAACACCAAATTGCGGGCGGTTTGGGTGATTCAATCGCTCAAGTACTCATCAAAAACCACCTTGCCCCATTGGAGTATGTTGGTGTAAAAGATTCTTTCGGAGAATCGGGTACTCCAGCTCAGTTAATGGAAAAATATGGCTTAAATGCTGCTTCTATCGTGGAGAAAGCATTGAAGGCAATCGCTCGTAAAAATTCTTAATTTTTGATTGTGAGTAAAAACTCCGCAAAGAATGAAGAATTCTTGCGGAGTTTTTTTGTAGGATAGGTTTCTAACCTGTCGGGATAACAACAGGTTGAAAACCTGTTCTACTTCATTCTGAATGACCGATAAACAATTAACCGATTCAGAAATATTAGCAAAATTTGGAGTCTCTGAAACTCGTAATTTTGCATTTAATCAACTGGTAAGAAATTATCAGCAGAAGGTTTATTGGCATATCAGAAAAATGGTAATTGACCACAACGATGCCGATGATTTAACACAAGAAACATTTATTAAAGCGTGGAAAGGCTTAGAGAATTTCAAAGGTGAATCACAACTATTTACTTGGCTTTACCGTATAGCTACTAATGAATGTTTGAATTATTTGGCGAAGAAAAAGCGTCGTTTTTTTCTACCCATCAACGATATTACGGAAGAATTATCCAATAAATTAGAAGATTCTGACATGGTTTCGGGTGATGAAATTCAATTGAAACTCCAAAAGGCATTGCTAACGTTACCCGATAAACAACGCTTGGTTTTTAATATGAAATATTACGATGAGATGAAGTATGAAGACATCTCAGAAATTACGGGTACATCAGTAGGAGCTTTGAAAGCATCTTACCATTTAGCCGTAAAAAAGATTGAAGAATACCTGAAGAATTTACCTTTCTAAAATAAACGTTAAACCTTCATCAACAATAGCTGTCAAAGTACTGAAAACTAATTATTCATGAAAAGCGAAAAATTTGACATAGAAAATTTACCCAAAGAAAATATTTTCAAAGTACCCGAAAATTATTTTTCAGAACTTGAATCTAATATTCATAAGCAAACTATTTATAAAAGGAGTAGTTCTGTACCATTACGCTCATGGTTGAAAACAAAGGCGTGGGTGGCTGTTGCTGCCTGTACTACCGTAGGAATATTAGGATACTTAACCATGATGCCTACTCAGGAATCTATCGGAACGGAAAGTTTATCGGGCGTACAAAATCAAGAAATCGTTAATTACTTAATCCAAGAAAATACGAATCAAACCGACATTGCCGACCAATTTGATGGTAATAAGAGTATCAAAATCAGCGATGCTGAACTTTTAGATAACTTAAAAGTAACCGATAAGGATATTTTGCAAAGCATAGACTTTAAAAATATTGAAGAAGAAATTTGACCACCTTAATTTTACAAAAATGAAAAAAATAATCTTTCTTATCGCCCTTCTTAGTTTTTTTACGGGCATTTGTGCAAAGGCACAAGATGAAACACCTCGTGGAAGAGAAAAAATTAAAGCCGCCAAAGTTGGACTTATCACGAATAGACTGAGTTTAAGTGAAGAACAAGCCAAATCTTTTTGGGTGGTTTATGACGAATTTGACAGAAAACGAGCCGATATTAGAAAAAATATTCGTCAAATGACGGCAGAAAGTAGAAATATCACTACCTCTGACGATAAAATTTTAGCAGATTTAAAAGAAGTTTTGGTGCTAAAACAAAAAGAAGTGGATTTAGAGAAAGAATATCTCACTAAATTCTTGAAAGTGATTAATATTCGACAAGTTTCTGAATTATTCAAAACCGAGCAATTATTTAATCAAATGTTAGTCAAAAAACTCAATCGAGCCGACGGACGACTTGACAAAGAATAATCTCGTTCTACAAAAAAGCCTTTCTCGATACAATAGAAAGGTTTTTTTATTATATTTCTCGTAAAATCATATTTCCTCAAAATTATTTTCATTATTTTCCTCCCTACCCGCAAGTTTTTTCAAAAAGATTCATCTAATCAATTGAACGTTTAAGGAATACTTCCTCTGAATGACTGAACAAGAACTGCTAAATCAATTACAAAACGGCAATGAGTCTGCTTTTAAGACTTTAGTAGAAACCCATCAGAAGCGGGTTTTCAGTACTGTTTTGGCAATTGTTCAGAGTTTTGAAGAGGCTGAAGATATATCTCAAGATGTTTTTATAGAGGTTTATCAATCAATTCATAAGTTCAGAGGAGAGTCAAAAATTTCAACTTGGCTGTATCGTATTGCCACTACGAAGTCATTAGAAATCATTAGAAAAAAGAAAACTCAAAAACGATTTGCATTTTTTACGAATCTGTTCAACGATGATAACGAAGTGATACACAACCCCGTTGAATTTGAACATCCCGGAATTCTGTTAGAAAACAAAGAGCGTTCTAAACAATTATTCAAAGCCATCAATCAATTACCTGATAATCAAAAAGTTGCCTACACACTTTGTAACATTGAAGGATTGAGCTATCAAGAAATAACCGAAGTGATGGAAGTGTCGCTTTCATCCGTCGAATCATTATTATTTAGAGCAAAAGCGAATCTTAAAAAATCGTTGCACAATATATATTACTCACAAAAAATATAGAGATATGGAAAATTTTGATACCATAAATGACGAAATCGAAAAAACTTTGAATACGCTGACAGGAATTAAGCAAGCCGAGCCAAATCCTTTTTTTTACACACGGCTCAAAGCTCGTATGGAAAAAGAATTGCTTGAACCCAAAGTAGTGTTAGGGTTTCAGTTCAAACCCATTTATGCCTATTCTACGTTGGCATTGATTTTATTGCTTAATATTTTTTCCATTTTTACCCTAAGTCACAAACAAATGCCTTCTTTTGAAAAAGAGCCAACGTATAATTTGTACAATGCTAATGACCTATAATTTCTCATGAAAATGAATGAACAATATAAATTCAGAAATCTATGGATTGCCATATTGAGTTTATTTCTACTCAATATGGGTACACTGGGATGGATATTTTTAAAAAATAAACCCATGCAGCCCCCTGTCGGTCCTCTATTTATTGAGAAAACACTAAACTTCAATCAGCAACAAAAAGAAGCCTTTGAACCGCTGAAAAAACAGCATTTCAAAGAGGTTTTGCCCATCCGTGATTCCATAAAACATGATAAAGATGCCCTTTTTGCGTGGGTAAAATCGGATAAAGCGGATTCCGTAGAATTTGAAAATCGATTGATAAGTTTATCGCAGAAAGTCATTCAAAATGAACGCAATACCTTCAAACATTTTAGAGCAATACGAGATTTATGTACGCCCGAACAAAAGAAATTTTTTGATGATGTAATGATTGAACGATTCAAAAGACCACCGCACGAAAAGGCTAAATAATAACCACTTTATACATACTCAACTTTCATTATTTCTCTAATAACTTACTTATTGAGCAACCACTACATTATCATTTAATCCTTTATAATTATGTCAAATTTCAAAGAAAGTTATAGCCTTTCGAGGGCTATGTGTGCTATTGCTATGTTTTTTGTGGGGGTAAGTTGTTCAGAAAATGAAGATTTATCTTTCGAGAATGGTATAAATTCAAAAGAAGGTCAAGCTAAAATGTTGGCAAATACACCTCCGAATTTACCTAATGTACCGTTTAGCTACAACGTTATTCTTCCTGCCTATTTAACGACTCCGCAAATCAATAGACAAAACAACACTCCTGATAATAATCCAACGACTGATAATGGAGCAACTTTGGGAAGAGTTTTATTTTATGATAAAGCCCTGAGTCTGAACCAAACGGTAGCTTGTGCCAATTGCCATCAACAAAATCATGCCTTCTCCGACCCAGCACGTTTTAGTAGAGGTTTCAATGGTGGACTTACTACACGAAATTCGATGTCATTATTGAACGCTCGGTTTTATCCAAATGGCAGATTCTTTTGGGACGAACGTTCCGCTACCGCTGAAATCCAAGCCTCACGTCCAATTGTACATCCTGTGGAAATGGGCATGACGATGACTTCACTCATTTCACGCTTGAATACGTTGAATTACTATCCATCTTTATACCAAAAAGCCTTTGGGACGAATACCATCGACTCTGCCCAAACCGTGAAAGCCATTGCTCAATTCATTCGTTCTATGGTTTCTTACCGTTCAAAATATGATGTTGGAAGAGCCTCTTTAGCCCTTAATGCCAATATTAGGCAGGTTAATTTCCCCAATTTTACACCACAAGAAAATCAAGGAAAAGCTATTTTCTTTGGAGTAGGTAATTGTGGAGCTTGCCACGGTACAGATACTTTTTCCGCTCCATCGGCTAAAAATAATGGTTTAGATGTCAATGCTACCGATAATGGAGTCGGCGGAATAACGGGCATCCAAAATCAAAATGGACTATTTAAAGTACCATCTTTAAAAGGAGTAGAAAAGTCTGCCCCTTATATGCATGACGGAAGGTTTAGAACATTAGAAGATGTTGTGGAACATTATAATAGTCAGGTTCGTCCACACCCAAATTTATCCCCAGAAATGAGGAATCCAAATGGGCAACCCAGAAGACTCAATCTCAGCACAGCAGATAAAGCGGCATTAGTAGCGTTTCTCAAAACACTAACCGATACTGGCATAGAAACTGACCCTAAATTCTCAAATCCATTTTAAAATATTATGTGAATAACCACAAGTTTTAAAATCTTTTTTCATCTAAATAAAAGTGTTCATTTAACTGTGGCACGGCTCCATTAATTTATTGATTTTCATGCGTAAATTTTAGCCATGCTTCAGTTTAGTGAAAATCTAAACAATAAACATCCATAATATGAAAACCATCCAACGTCCGCTCTTTTTGACAATTCTTATATGTATTCTTTTGAACTCATGCAAAAGTGAGCAAGATAATCCTATTCCAAATAATACAACAACTGGCACTACCACGACAGGTGGAACCACTACTGGGGCATCTTCAGGAACTGATTACAGCACTATCATGACCAAAGCCTTTACGGATTATGGTTCAAAAAGTGTTAGTTCCGTAACAGTTGATGGTGATTATTTGGTGATAAAATGTACAGGTGTTCCCGACCATAAAAGCCCGTATTTCAAAGGTACTTCGTGGGAAAACACCCTTTATGTGAACGATACCAGAAGTGGTTTCAAAGTAAATCCCAACATTATCGCCTCGTTTTCCTACACCTTCCGAATCCCGAAATCACCCAAGGAGGCTACCACAAAAAAAACGTTGGGAACTGCCACTATTGGCATTGCTTTGAACGGAGTACCACTTTTCAATCAATATGCGGCTGGAAATACCCCCATCACAGTTGGCACGGGCGAATACGTTTCATTTGATTTGTACGGTGGACACCCCGCTCCAAGCAGTGATTATCACTATCATATCGAACCCAATTACATCACCGAAAAGAAAGGTACGGACGCCTTGATTGGCTTTTTGTTAGACGGTTTCCCCGTGTATGGTTCAAAAGAAAATGGTAAAACTGTTGCCTCTGCCAGCTTAGATGCCTACCATGGACACACGTCTGCCACTAAAGAATATCCCAATGGTATTTATCATTATCATACCACTGCCGACGCACCTTTTATCAATGGAAATGGATTCTTCGGAACGGCAGGTACTTGGGCTAAATAAACGCTGAGTAGCGGCTGGCGATTGTTTGTTTTTATGGAAATATTCATATATTTGTGTTCCTGTAAATACTTATTTCAAGGGAAAATCATGAAAGAACTATTAGTACAGAAACAACTCTTTACGGTTGAGGAATATATGAATATGGAACTCCATGCTGATTACAAGCACGAATACCATGATGGAGAAATTATAACTATGCCTGGAGGAACAATCAATCACAGCAAAATTGGCTTAAATGTAGCCACTACCCTAAAATTTAGACAAAAAGGTAAATCTTGTAAACCATTTAATAGTGATATGGCTATTGCCATCAATGATTTCAGGTACGTTTATCCTGATGTTTCGGTGGTATGTGGAGAGCCAATCATGGGGATTTTAAACAAAAATTCTATCCAAAATCCAACGCTAATTATTGAAGTTTTGTCCGAAGGAACAGCCAGTTACGACAGTGGTGATAAATTTAGGAAGTACCGAGAAATAAAAACGCTAAAAGAATATGTGTTGATTGACCAAGAAAGTTTTTTAGTTGAAGTTTTTTCAAAATTAGAAGATAATCACTGGGATTTACGAGTTTTTAATCAAGCAAACAATATAATACCTTTGAAATCAATTGATACCGAAATCTCGATGCAAGAGATTTATGAAGAAGTTGATTTTGAAGTAAAAAATTAACAAAACGACCTTTAACTTTTTGTAACCAAACTCGGCTTCGGGTTTGGTTTTTTTTTGATGAGACCACAAGTTTTTGATTTTAATCTCATCTAAAAAACATCAATCGAAAAAACGATGCAATTTCTAAAAATAGTCTTCTTTCTGTTGGCTTTTATTTCCTGCCAAAAGCAATCAGAGAAACACCCTGTTGCCATTCCAAAAACTGAATTGTTGGCGGACAATAAGGATTTTGGATGGCAGCAAGATATTTTATTTTTCAGAGGGAAACCTTATTCTGGTTACGTGCTGGAAAAATATTCTAATGGACAAAAAGCGGCTAAAAACGCTTATTTTAATGGAAAACTGGAAGGCGTACAACAAAAATGGTTTGAAAACGGAGCCGTAATGGAAGTGCGGCATTATGCCGAAAACCGCAAAATAGGTACGCACGAAGGCTGGTATGCCAACGGGCAAAAACGCTTTGAATATTTCATAGAAAAAGATATTCCTATCAAGACGCACCGTGAATGGTTTGCTAATGGACAACTATATTCTCTAACGAATTATGATGCCAATGGACAACCCGAAGGTGAACAGAAGATGTGGTTTGAGAATGGGCAAATTAAGTCGAACTATCTCATTAAAAATGGCAGACGCTTTGGTCTTTTGGGTGCAAAAGGTTGTATGGGTGAAGGCGAAAAGAAAACTATTGGATTGAAGTTTGAAAAATAAAATCTTAACCCCGATGAAACAAATCCTCCCAATCATAACCCTTGTTTTATTTCTTACAGCTTGTAGTCAAAAACCTATCCAAGAAGGAATACCTTACTACCATACACCTGACTTTACACCGATTTGGTTATCTGATAAATCGCAGCTTGATACGCTTCATACTTTGGCAGATTTTGCCTTCAAAAATCAAAATGGAGAAACGATTACTAAAGATAATTTCAGAGGTAAAATCCACGTGATGAACTGCTTTTTCACGATTTGCCCAAGTCTTTGTCCCAAGATTATGGGCAATATGCAGACTATTCAAAAAGAATTTCGAGA
>JALONS010000192.1 GCA_025454855.1 Arcicella sp. | reverse complement strand
ACATCCTTCAAGAAATTCCATTTATGGTCTTCTTCTTTTTCTTTTAGGGCTTCGGCTTCACGTTTTGCTTTATTTTTCTCCCACTCAGGGTCGAAAATCATGCCTGTACATAGGCAGTGTTTGCGGTCGGTGCGGGTCAATACGTCATAGTTCACGCACGACTGGCAACCTTTCCAGAAAGCATCGTTTACGGGTAATTCGCTGAAAGTGGTAGGTTCGTAACCCAGTTCTGAATTGATTTTCATGACTGCCAATGACGTGGTAATACCAATGATTTTGGCATCGGGATATTTCGTCCTGGATAATTCAAAAGCTTTGGCTTTTACGGCTTTAGCAATGCCATATTTACGCCATTCAGGTTTTACGATAAGTCCTGAGTTTGCCACAAATTTGCCGTGTTCCCACGTTTCTACGTAACAAAAACCAATGAAATTCCCT
Organism: Arcicella sp.; assembly: GCA_025454855.1. Classification (GTDB taxonomy): domain Bacteria; phylum Bacteroidota; class Bacteroidia; order Cytophagales; family Spirosomataceae; genus Arcicella. The sequence continues at coordinate 7,672 of JALONS010000192.1, read as the reverse complement.
GTATCATCAAGGGCAATGATTGCTTTTCCTTCCTGCATTTTATCACGTAAATATTCGGGCGAGCGTTTGGCAATACCCGTTCCACGTGCTTTGGCGGATTCTTCCATTTCGTGACAAATGGCTTCGGCAAGATGTAAATGTTCGGTCGTGGCGACTTGAACGGTGTAATTGTTGGTTAAAACCTCAGAAGCTGATACTTTTTCCACTTTTTTGAGATGTTGCTAAAATTGTTTTTGTTAGTAAAACAAGATGATAATTTACCAAGACTTAGGCGATGAAGTCTTAGATTGTTATAAAAACACGAAAACGATTTCGAGAAATATCTGCCACATAGACAGACGGAATAGTATTAGGGTATCAGACCCTACGGAAGAATGTGCACCTAAAAATAGGTGTGGGGAGGTATGAATATGATATGAATTTTACTTCGTATGACATTTTCTGTGTTGATTTTTTCGACCTTGAAAGTATTGAAATCGAATAATCATGCAAAGTTTACCAAAACTAAATGAGAGATGCAATGTTTTTTTTATTTTTTTAGCTCATAGCTTCATACTACGCAATAATTTTCCTAATAAATGCCCTTGTTCTTGAATCAATTTGGGGGCATTAGATAAGGCATTTAGTAGGCTCATAGGTTCGTTCAAAATGGAGGTAGCGTAGAGAATGCCTGCTTGCTGAATCACTTGTTCGGGGTCTTGTAAAGTACCGCAGACTAAGATAGTCGGAACGTGATGTTCGTTGGCTTTTGCTAACAGTCTGGAAATCAGTTTTCCCTGCCAACTTTGGTTGTCAATTTTACCCTCACCCGTAATGAGTAGGTCGGTGTGTTGAAGTTTTTGGGCAATTTGCGTTACCTCTAAAATCCAATCAGCGGCTGAACAGATTTCAGCATTCAAAAATGCCACTGCTCCACCACCCATACCACCGCCTGCTCCTGTACCCGTTAAATCTTGGACGTTTTTACGGAAAAACTGCTCAAAAAGATTCGACAGATTTTTCAATCCTTCATCCAATAATTCAACGGCTGTGTGGTCTGCTCCTTTTTGTGGAGCAAAAACATGAGCTGCCCCGTTTATTCCATAAAATGGATTTATTACATCGGTAGCCACCGTGAATTGTATTTTTGTTAAATCAACGGCATGGGTTATTTGTGTGATAGATTGTATTTTTATGAGATTTTCGCCAATTGGTTTGAGTACCTTTTTGTTTTCATCTAAAAACGAATAACCCAGAGCCGTTGCCATACCAATACCGCCGTCGTTGGTGGCACTTCCGCCCACGGTCAAGATTATTTTTTTGGCATTTTTCTGAATAGCATCCAATATCAATTCTCCCGTACCCAAAGTAGAAGTTTGTAAACAATTACGTTCGGAAACATCCAATAATTCAATACCCGAAGCCCTTGCCATTTCTATAATAGCAGTGCTGGTTTTAGGAATCCACAAGTAATCAGCTTCTATTTTTCTGAATAGCGGGTCATGAACAGTGCAAGTAATAAATTGCCCACCCAAAACGGCTTGTAGGGTTTCTAACGTACCTTCTCCACCATCGGCTAAGGGTAAAATATCACAGTCGGCTTCAGGAAAAGTTTGTATTATTCCAGTTTTCAAGCCTTCACATACTGCTAAGGCAGTTAGAGAATCTTTGAATTTATCAGTAGCAATTAAAATGTTCATAAATGATATTTTAAGCGTACAAACGACGGTTTCTATAATTTCTGAAAACTTTCCTTACAAAAATTACGTATATGTATAACGTGTTAAAAATCAGTTAATTATATTCTTTTTGAGTTGCTTAAATTTGGAAATGACATATTTTTTTCTTAAAATTGGTAACTCATTTTGAATGATAAGAATAAAATTATCCGTTATTTCTTAAATATCACTCAAATAAATAATAAACCTGTTACCATGTCTGTTTCTCCAAAAATAAATACCAATAAACTTACAGCTGATGACCTAATTTATGGTTACATGAATGGTATTTTTCCAATGGCAGATACAGATGGAACGCTTTATTGGTACTCGCCTGACCCTCGGGCAATTATCCCCATCGAGACTTACAGACCACCAAAGTCACTTCGTCCTGTTATCAATAAAAAATTATTTGAAGTAAGAATCAATACCGACTTTGAAGCTGTGATGCGGTGTTGTGCAGCCGCCCGTAAAGGCGACAGCGAAACGTGGATTTCCGAAGAAATTATTGAAGCCTACTGCGAATTGCACCACATGGGCTTGGCGTATTCTGTTGAGACGTATATTGACAACCGTTTAGTAGGTGGTTTGTACGGTGTGTCAATTGGTGGGGCATTTTTTGGGGAATCTATGTTCTACAAAATCCCCGATGCCTCTAAGGTAGCGTTTCATTATTTAATGGAAATTTTAAAGCATCAAGGTTTTGAATTGCTTGATACTCAGTTTATTAATGACAATGTGAGACGTTTCGGAGCTATCGAGATTCCTCGTGGTGAGTACGTGAAAGCCCTCAAGAAATCATTGGAAAAACGTTGCCATTTTACCGAAACAGCTTTAGAACATTTGTTTAACAATTAACGAGTTTGTGAGACTGAAAGATTAAGGCTTCAAAGGGATTCTCATGACTCATCGAAGGGTTGTAAAGAAAGATATTATTTGTAATTTTGTTGAAAATATGTTTAGCGATTAATTTCTGAACCCTTTTTTCACCAAAATCCCAAAATCCCTGAAATGTCTAAACCAATTATTGTTATCAAATTCGGTACGGCTTCTATTACACACAAAACAGGCGAACTCAACGAAGAGATTTTACAGGAGATTGCTCGTCAAATATCAATATTAAATACTGATTATCAAATAGTTATGGTTTCTTCGGGGGCAGTTGGAGCGGGTAGAGGTTTCATCAAAAATTACAAAGGAACGATTTCGGAACGAAAAGCCGCCGCTGCCATTGGTAATCCTTTGTTATTAGCAAAATACACGCAATATTTTTCCAAATATGGCATTACAGTTGCCCAAAGCCTTTGCGAACGCCAACATTTTGCCAATCGTAATCAGTTTTTACAACTCAAAGAGACTTATCAAGAACTTTGGAAAAATGGTATTATTCCAATAGCTAATGAAAATGATGTGGTGAGTAATTTGGAATTGAAATTCTCGGATAATGATGAATTAGCCACGCTCATTGCTACGGGTTTTGGAGCAGACACGCTGCTGTTATGTACTTCAGTTGGTGGACTTTTGGATGCTGATAAAAATATTATACCCTTTATTCCACAAGTGGATAGCAGTGTTTTAGGATTAGCTAATGACGATAAATCTTCTTTGGGTTTGGGTGGGATGATTTCAAAATTGACCTATACTCGTATGGCTACTCGCATGGGAACTCGGGTAGTGATTTTTGGGATGAAAACTACCGATGGAATCCTGAAAGCTATTGAAAATCAGAATGGTACCAGTTTTTCTCCGCAAGAAGTAGCCCTCAATGCCAGACGAAAATGGTTAGCATCGGGAAGTCTGATTTCGGGTAAAGTACAGGTAGATGCAGGGGCAGTTATTGCCTTGGAGAATCGTAAAAGTTTATTAGCCGTAGGCATTAAAAAGGTAATTGGAACGTTTGAAAAAGGAGAAGTTTTTGAAATTTTGGATGACAAGAAAAACGTAGTAGCCATCGCCCGTGCCAGAGAAAACTCACAGGTAATTGCAGAGAATCTAAAAACCCAAAATTTTGAAGTAGCCAATGCCGATGAAATTGTATTTTTGTAATACCAATTTTAAAGATTTGATGCGTATTTTACGGAAGTCGCCGTTTTGAACGACGACTTCCGTTGAGACTCAGATACGTAATGTTCTTTTAAAATCAGTATAATTTCCCTAATTCCTTAACTATCGGCAATCGGCAAACAGCTATCAGCGAAAATGACTACAAAAGTTTTCATTTTAAGGCTAAAATATTGCAGTTCTTCGGTTTTTTAAAGCCGATAGCTGACTACCAATAGTTGGAAGCCTAAGTCTTTATAGTTTGTCAATTTCTCGGTCAATCCACGCAGAATGCTGTTTAGTCCATGATTTTATATGTTCTATGTGTTTGAGGTGGCGTTCTTTATACGTTTGTCCTTTCTTCTTTTCAGACCAACGTTCGTAATTTCTATCCACTAAATTGTGCTGGTGCAAATATTGCGTGAGACTGTCAATGGTTTGCTCCACTTTTTTATCTGATAATACATCGTTTCTCAGTGATTTCCAACGTTGAGAAACCTTGTTTTTGAAAGCACTATCTTTTAATAATTTTTCCCACCAGAACGGAACTAACCAACCATCTGAACCACAATATTGGTTATATCTGAATACCCAAGCATCTTTGGCTAAGTCGCTGCAAAAGGCAAACTCTGGACCATAAGCCAAATCATAATCCCAAATAGGACCCATCGCTAATTTTTTATTACGGTCTTTCTGCAAAAAAGTACTGATGCGATAACCATCGTGATTCTGACAAAATTCTGTTAAAATAAAATAGTCCACAAAACTATCTACATCAATGTATTTTGCGTAGCCTTGCGTGGGATTATTCCATTGGTTTGAAGCCATAACTTGTTCAAAATCATTGATATAGTTACTAATGTAGGTTTTCTGAGCGGGTGTAATATTCTTGGCTTTTGGGTAATCATACAAATAATGAATATTGGTATTATCGGTTAGTTTTCCTTTGGCATTATAGCGTGAATCAAAAGAGTTTTGCTCGTTGTAGTCACTAAAATCAGTATTTTTACCCGCTGTTTTATCAATTTTTAAAATGTACCCGCCCGTAATTTCTTCGCCCGAACTATCTTTTTGACTTAATTTTTTGATGGCAACACGCTCTTTTCCTTGTTTAATTTTTTCCATCAAAATATACAATCCTTTGTAATTATCATTGATGTTCAATTCAACAAATTGAGTACGTGAGGCATATCTCCCCATTTGATTTGATAAATGGTAAGTAAGCACATTTCTGATAAACGATTTATCCATGGCTGTACCGTGGAGAATCCAATCATCATTTTTGGGAAGATTTAAGAGTGATTTATTGGAAAGAGAATCATTTTTTTCTCGAATTTCAAAACCGTAAGATTTTTTATCTTCTGATAATGAAATAGCCCCCCGTAGCTCAATTCCGATGGGAGTTTGCAGTAATACGCTATCGTTTCGCTCAATTTTCAAAGTAGCATCTACTTTGGGGTCATTGATGATTTTTTTATCGGACTGGATTGAAAAGAACGGAATCGATTTATCACGAGGCGTTGTAATATCCCGATTAGCGTTTTCAGTATTGTTGCAGGTTATCATCAAAAAGACGATAACGATACTCAGCAGAAATATACTTTTCATGAATGGTTTGAGCTAAGGTTTCAGTGTACATTTAATGCTTAAACATACACCGAAAGCTCAAGTATTCCAAGTAAGATTGGATGAGTGGTTTGAATGGATAAGATGGGGGCTTTTTTTATACAATATCGTTTTCATAATTTATTTCTTTTTAATTTGATAATTATATGTATTTGTTTGTCCTATGGTTGGTGGTAATTCATCTTTTATACTAAGTTCAAACTTCCCAGCCACTTCAATAAACAATAAATAATCTGAATTTTTTCTATTAAGTTTATCATTAGAGCGAAAGCCCAAGGGTCCAAAATCAACACTATCAGTATTTGATGGAACAATTACAGAAAACGAAAAAACTCCGTTTGAATCCGTAAATTTTTGTTCTGCGAAAGTATCAATACCTGAAATTCCAATCTTTTCTAATCCGTAAAACATAACTTCCCAACCTTCGACGGGCATATTATTTTCATCAATTACTTTTCCAGTAACAATGGTGGGGGTTTTAGGTTTGGGAGTTGTGTCACTGCAAGCCTCCAAAACCAACGGAGGCACAACCCCCAAAGCAATCAAAAATTTTCTTCGTTTCATTTTTTGAAGTTTAAAATAATGTAAAACAGCCCTAAAGTCCATTTGTAAGAAAGACGTTTTATGAGGTTAATAAATTTTTTCAATACAAATTCCCGTTATCTTTGCTCTACCAAAGGAAAGATTATTTTTTCAAAAAGAAACGTGTATCAACCAATGGAATATTTAATTTATAGAACTGATTCATCACTTTGATTACTTCATTAGCGATAACTGCTTGCCCAAATGCTGTTGGGTAAATACCATCTGTGGAGAAGAAGTTTCCCGTTTTCCAATCTGGGTTTACTTTTACACCATCATCCGTGATGTAAGTACTCGCCATTATCTTCTTATACAATGCGTTTATATCTACTACAGGTAAATTATTAGCTTTAGCTTTTTTCTCAATAGTCAATGTATTATAACCAAGCGTGTTAGCGAAAGCCCATTCATCATCCCCACTCTCTCTTGACAGTACATCCTTATCACTTAAAATAATTAATCCTTTTATTTCACCTTTTATTATTTTCTCAACTGTCGGAGTGGGTAATAGTTTGTCTATGTCTGAATTAAAATCACGATACCCTTCTGAACGAGCATCTGTTTGAACTCTAATTGTTAGACCTGATATTTTTTTAATTTTTTCATTGGTAATTTGATTGAAATACGGAATAGACAACAAATCGGGAACATTTAATAAGACCCCTTTTGCCTTCCCATTTACCAAACTTTGTACTAATCCAGTTCCCAATGTTTCAAATGAATTTTCCATTTCTGCTTGAATGCTACCACCACCTCCTATTGAAATACTGGAAATAATATTATCAACTCCTGCCTCAAAAATAAAAAAGTCACATGACTGATTCTTCAAAGTTTGGTAATTTGACAAATAGTTAGAATTACCATCAGTATTGTTAAAGAATCTTTCGGAGAATTTTTTTCCAAAATTATCATTAGGAAATATATTTATAGAACCCAAAAATGTACCCATGCCAGGAAAAGCATAATTATCAATATTATTACCTGTAAATGGCTTCAATTTATCAGCCTTTGTGTTATCGGCATACCCTAAATTATTAGTTACCATTTTAAAGGTAGCAATTGGTTCTGTTCCCATCAATACTTTGTAACCAGAGCCATTGCCTTCATTTACATCAAATAAGGGTTGGTAAAACGTAATGCCCATTTGTCGGGCAATCAGATTAGGGAATGAGGTTAATTGTCCTTCACGGTACAAACCGCCATCTCTAAAACCCGCAGATAATGACCCACCAATGGAAAGTAATCTAAAACCACCTTCTAAGTTGGTGGTGATGCTCGCTAAATCTACTTTTTTACCTGTCAAAGCAGGTAGAATGTCTTTATCTGCTTTAACCTTAATAGTGGTATCACCCACATTTCCCCAACCCAAGAAATGGGTACTTGCTTTCACGTCTGCCACTAATGCTGGAGGACTTTCTACAACGGGTAAACCCCCGTCTGTCAAGCTTTCTATACCATTTGTACAGGCAAAACACGTAGAAGATAATAGATACATGGAAAGTATCTTTGAAAAGAGTTTTTTCATGATAGAATTTGTTTAAAATGTGAAATAATACCAAACAGCCCCAAAGCCTATTTGGGGTAAAGACGAGTTTTAAACAACAGTGGTTGTAATAATTTCAAAAAGGTGTCCCGTCCTAAAAAAACGATACAAGATTTTTAAGATTTAAAATTACAATTTTTAGACAGTAGTAGCATTTTTGTTACTACTGTTTTTTGTTTTATAC
>JALONS010000191.1 GCA_025454855.1 Arcicella sp. | reverse complement strand
CGAGAACGGTCTTTTTGAGCCTGAAGAGCTACTTTGAAACCTTCTTCATCAATTGAAAGTCCTTTTTCACGAGCAATTAAAGCCGTTAAATCAACAGGGAATCCAAAAGTATCTGATAATTCAAATACAATATTTCCGTTGATTACACCACCTTTTTCAGTCTGAGAAGCAATTTCATCCAAACGTTTCAACCCATTTTCCAAGGTTCTCAAGAATGAGTTTTCTTCTTCCAAAATCACTTTCTGAACAAAATCTTGCTGAGCTTTCAGTTCTGGGAAAACGCCATCAAATTGGTCAGCCAACAATGGAATAATGGTATTCATAAATGGCTCACGGAAACCTAAATAAGTATAGCCATAACGTACCGCACGACGTAAAATACGTCTAATTACGTAACCAGCTTTGTTATTGGAAGGTAATTGTCCGTCAGCAATGGCAAAGGCAATCGCACGAATGTGGTCAGAGATTACTCTTAATGCAATGTCCGCCCACTTTTCCTGACCATAAACTTTGCCCGCTTTATCCGCAATAAATTTGATAGTATTCGAGAAAACATCGGTATCATAATTCGACTGTTTGCCTTGAATCGCCATACACAGACGCTCAAAGCCCATACCTGTATCTACGTGTTTGGCAGGAAGTGGCACCAATGAACCATCAGCCATACGTTCAAACTGCATAAATACGTTGTTCCAAATTTCAACGACTTGCGGGTGGTCGGCATTAACTAAACTCTTACCCGAAACCTTTGCTACTTCGTCAGCATTTCTTAAATCTATATGAATTTCTGAGCAAGGACCACAAGGACCAGTGTCGCCCATTTCCCAGAAATTATCTTTTTTATTTCCTAAAATAATACGGTCTTCGCCCACCATTGCTGCCCAAATATCCCACGCTTCTTGGTCGAAAGGTACGCCATCCTTTTCGTCTCCTTCAAAAACAGATACGTAAATTCTGTCTTTGGGTAATTTGTAAACTTCCGTCAAAAGCTCCCAAGACCATTGTAAAGCCTCTTTTTTGAAATAATCACCAAAAGACCAGTTTCCCAACATCTCGAACATCGTATGGTGATATGTATCAAATCCTACATCTTCCAAATCGTTGTGTTTTCCTGAAACTCTCAAACATTTTTGAGTATCGGCAATTCTTTTTGATGGAGGCGTACCATTACCTAAGAAAAAATCTTTGAACTGAGCCATACCCGAGTTATTGAACATCAAAGTAGGGTCGTTTTTGGCTACTAATGGTGCAGAGGGAACAATGAGGTGTCCTTTTGAGACAAAAAAATCTAAGAATTGCTGACGTATTTCTCTGGAAGTCATTATGATTTCGGATTTTAGATTTATGATTTCGGATTTTCTTTCCGAAAGAGTAATGATTTTGGGCTTCGGAACAATACATTTATTAATACAAAAATAAATTGTTAACTCTCCCAAGCGTTTTGAATGCTTGGGAGAGTTTGTATTAATAATTACATTGTTCTTTTTAAAAAGTCTGCAAATTTACAAAAATTGCCTTTGATACCTGACAGATTATAAAAACTAAATTTAGATTAATTATGAAGTCTCACAGTCTCAAACGTTTCACTTTATTGTAAAAACGCCAGCTTAACAAACTTGCCGAAGCAAATAATGCCAAGGTTAAGCCAATCCAAATGCCAATATGTTTGAGGTCGTAATTAAACCCTAAGACGTAACTCATGGGTAAACCAACTCCCCAATAAGCAAAAACCGTCATCAGCGTAGGTACGTTTACATCTTGAATTCCCCTTAAAATCCCCAGACTAACGGCTTGAACGCCATCAAAAAGTTGGAAGAATCCACCCCAAATGATGAGTTCTGCCGCCAAAATCACTACGTTTTCATTTTTTACATAACTGGCAAATTCTACATTAAAAATCAATAAAATAATCGTGCAGAAACCCATGAAAACTAAACTTAGTGCTAAGGCAGTCGTTCCTGCTCTGAGTATTCCCACTCTGTTCTTCTCTCCCAGACTTGCTCCTACCCGTATGCCTCCAGCAGCAGCAATACCCGTTGCAGCCATGTAAGTCATTGATACATAGCCAATGGCTACTAAATGTGCTGCCTTGTGTTCAATACTAATCCAGCCCATCATCACTACCGCCCCGTAAAATGCCGCAATTTCTGAAAACCCTTGCAAGCCACTTGGAATACCGATTTTAAGAATATTCTTCATAATTCTACCCAAACCTTTAAACGGTATCTTCTCTTGGAAATACTCCTTGAAAATTTCGGTTTTGAAAGTAAAATATGCTAAAGCCAACATCATATATATTCTTGAGATTAATGTAGCTACGCCTGCTCCATTCAAGCCCCATTCAGGGAAAATCCATACGCCGTTGATAAAACAATGATTCAGAATAACGTTTAAAATTAAGGCTGAAAACGTAATTTGCATGGATAGCTTGGCGTAGCCTAAACCATCGGTAAAACTTTTTATCGCTGAGAAAATAAATGATGGAATCGTGGACAAAGTGATAATCCACAAATATTCTTGGGTGAGTGTCTTTATTTCAACGGGTTGTTTGAGGAGGTCAATATTTAGGCTTATCGCTACCACAATGATTCCGCAGACAATTCCCATTAAAATAGCTACCAAAATATTGGCTTTCAGAAGACGGTTACATTCAGAATAATTCTGCTCTGCCTGTGCTTTTGAGACCAACGGTGATACAATTTGTAAACAGATGTAGCCAATGATGGCAATGTTAATCAAAATGCCGTTGGCATCGGCAGAAGCCGCCAAAGCCTGCACCGCTCCTTTGTCCATTCGTCCTACCTGAACGGTATCAGCAAAGCCCATCAGCATGATGCCTAATTGTCCAGCAATAATCGGGAGGGCTAATTGATAAGTGGCAGTAATGTCAGATTGATAAGTTTTGAATAAGTTTTTCAAAATGGTTGTCGTTGAATTGAAATAATTTCTGCAAAATTAACCCCAATGTTCTTAATAATCTCATCATCGTAAATTATCTGTTGATTTAATATTTTTACAATAACACTCACGATTTACCCAAACTTTACGTTTTTTTGTAGAATAATTATTCCATACTTCATGATAATAACTTCCTTTCAGCCCATTAAAAAACAAAGTTTATATATTTTGTTGTGTGCTTGTTTGTTGTCAATCAACAGTTTAGCTCAGTTTACTCGCCAAGACTCCCTCAGAGGGACGCTCTCCGTCCTTCGTTCTTGCTATGATGTCACTTTTTATGACCTCAACCTCAAAGTAATTCCTACTTCGCAAAGTATTGAAGGCTCAAATACTATCTACTATAAAGCCACTACTGATTTTAAAAAAATGCAGGTGGATTTATTCGCCAATATGCAGATTATCAACATCACCCAAAATGATAAGCCTTTAAAATTTACCCGTGAAGGCAACGCCACTTTCATCAATTTTACAGACATTCAGAAGAAAAACAAAAAATATGCTCTTAAAATAGAGTATCGGGGCAGACCACAAATTGCTCGTAATCCCCCATGGGACGGTGGTTTTTCTTGGAAAAAAGACCCTAATGGTAAAGACTGGATTGTAGTTTCGTGCGAAGGAACGGGAGCAAGTTTGTGGTTTCCGAACAAAGACCATTTATCGGATGAACCCGATTCTGTAAAAATTACTTGTGCTGTTCCGAAAGGGCTAACTTGCGTATCAAACGGAAATTTGAGAGGTAGTAGAGACCTGAAAGCTGATACTCCAACGACCGATGATAAATCGCTCAATGGCGTTTCAGCTCAACCTTTTGTACAATATGAGTGGTTTGTGAGTTATCCCATCAACAATTATAATATATCATTAAACATTGCTGATTACGCTCATTTCAAGGATATTTATACGGCTCAAGATGGTGAAAAACTGGATTTAGATTACTACGTTTTGAAACCCAATTTAGAGAAAGCCAAAGCCCACTTCAAGCAGGTAAAACCCATGTTAGCCTGCTATGAAAAGCTATTCGGAAAATATCCCTTTTGGCGTGACGGCTACGCCTTAGTGGAAACGCCTTACTGGGGAATGGAACACCAAAGCGGTGTGGCATACGGCAATAATTATCGAAACAATGAATACGGGTTTGATTTTATCATCATCCACGAGTCGGGGCATGAGTATTTTGGTAATTCATTGAGTTGTAGCGACCACGCCGAAATGTGGATTCATGAGTCATTTACTACCTACATGGAAGCCCTGTACGTAGAATGTACCCAGCACTACGAAAAATCAGTTAAGTATCTTGAAAAACAAAAATCAAGTATTCGTAATGCTGAACCGATGATTGGTCCTTTGGGAGTAAACTACCCCCAACCCGATTCTGATATTTACTATAAAGGAACGTGGATGCTACACACCCTTCGGAATATTGTCAATGATGACAAACTTTGGTTTGAAACCCTCAAGGAATTAACCACTAAATTCAGAATCTCTAACGTTTCTACGGAACAAATTATCCAGTTTTTTGATGGAAAAACGGGTAAAAACCTTACTCCCATTTTCAATATGTACCTAAAAACCAAACAAATACCTATTTTACAGTATCAAGTAAGTAGCAAGAGTGATGGTCAAATTGAAGTTCGGTATCGTTGGAAAGAATCCACCCCTACTATGCCTATCAAAGCAGGTTTTGGAAATCAGAAATACGAAATTATTACCCCAACCACCGATTGGCAATCTAAAAGTTTTCAGAAAGTAGAGGGACATGATTTTAAAATTGCCACGGAGTTATTCTACATAAAAACTGAGAAAATATAAGTAGGAATTAGGATTTGGGATATAGTATTTAGCGAATAAAATCACATACTTCTAAAACTTATTTTAATCAAATACTCAAAACAGTAAAACTTCATACGATTTGTCTTTTGTAGATGAATCAATCTCAACACAAAATGTCTGCTATATCACGTCGTAATTTTTTATATCAAGCAGGTTTGCTTACTGCTACCTCGCTTGTTGCTTTGGATAGTTTTGCCAAAGTACCCAAACTCCAATTAGCCTACTCTGCCATTACGTGGGGAGGCAAAGACCTTGATGCCATGAAAGACATTGCGGCATTGGGTTTTAAGGGAGTACAATTACGGGCAAATACTTACGATACCTACAAAACCAAAGTGCAGGAGTTGAAAGACCAAATTTTGGCAAATGGCTTGTCTTTACCGATGTTTTCCAGTGGAAACGTAGAGATTGACCCTGCCAAAGAAGAAAGCACCATCAATTACCACGTGGCACACGCCAGTTTTGTAAAAGCATTGGGAGGAACTTCTATCCAACTAACGAATTCACTTCGTAAAAAAGGAGAAGCCCCTACTACCGAACAGCTGAAAAGATTGACTTTTGTGATGAACGAAATTGGCAAACAAACGGCTGATTTGGGCATTCAGACTACGTATCATAACCACATGAATCAGTTTGGCGAAACACCCGAAGAAGTTGATACCATTGTACAAGCCATGAATCCCAAATATTTACGGTTGTTATTGGATGTTGCCCATTATCATCAGGGTGGAGGAAATCCTGCCAAAGCCGTTTTACAATACAAAGACATTATTGATGCTTTGCATATTAAGGATGTGCAATCTCCCCTATCGGAAAAACCCGAAGACCCAAAAGCCTATAAATTCGTAGAATTGGGTCAAGGAAACGTAGATTTAAAGGGCGTTTTTGATAATTTACAAAAAATTAACTTTAAAAAATGGGCAATTGTTGAATTGGATGGAGTACCCGTGAAAACTCGCACACCCAAAGAAAGCGGAGAAATTAGCAAATCTTTTCTGAAAGATAAAATAGGTTTTAAGTTCAGTGTGTAACCTATCGTAGAAAATTGCTTAGGCTGATTTGATAAAAAATGAGTAACTAGCCAAACAATTTAGCCATCTTTTCTCATGTCAGCCAAGCGTAATCCTGCCATTATTTTTATTTTTATTACCATCCTCATTGACGTTCTCGGTATCGGAATTATCATTCCAGTTTTGCCCAAAATCATCCTTGAACTAACAGGTAAAGGACTCAGCGAAGCCTCTCAATATTCTGGTTATTTAATGGCCTCTTACGCCGTTATGCAGTTTCTCTTCTCTCCAATCATTGGCGGATTGAGTGATAAATACGGTCGTCGTCCAGTGATTTTAGCGTCGCTTTTCGGCTTTTTCTTAGACTATCTCATATTGGTTTATGCTCCTACGCTCTCGTGGCTATTCGTTGGGAGACTCTTAGCGGGTATTACTGGGGCAAGTTTTACCACCGCCACTGCTTACATCGCAGATATTTCAACAGATGAAAATCGGGCAAAGAATTTTGGTATGGTCGGGGCTGCTTTCGGTTTAGGTTTTATTGTGGGTCCTTCCATCGGAGGGATTTTGGGCAGTTACGGTTCACGAGTTCCCTTTATGTTTGCAGCAGGGCTTACGCTCATTAATGCTTTGTACGGGTATTTTGTATTACCAGAATCTTTGAAAATGGAAAACCGTAGAGCATTTGACTGGAAAAGAGCCAATCCCGTTGGGTCGCTCAAAAACTTAGGACGCTACCCTGCTTTGTTAGGCTTGGTTGGTGCATTGTTTTGCTTACAGATTGCGGGACAAACGCATCCAAGTACGTGGTCATATTTTACGATGAAAGAATTCGGTTGGAACTCAGACCAAGTGGGTTATTCATTGGGCTTTGTGGGGTTGATGGTAGCCATTGTACAAGGTGGTTTAAATAGAGTTTTAAATCCCAAACTGGGTGATAGAAATTCGGTTATCGTTGGTTTATTATTTTATGGTTTAGGATTTATCCTGTTCTCAATTGCTACCAAAGGCTGGATGATGTACGCCTTCATGGTTCCTTTTGGTTTGGGAGGTATTGCTGGTCCTTCGCTACAAAGTCTAATCACTAAGCAAGTAGCCCCCAACGAACAAGGCGAACTACAAGGTGGAATTACCAGTTTACAGAGTATTACTACCATTATTGGTCCATTGATAGCGTCTAATTTATTTTCGTATTACTCAGACGGCAAAGACCATTTCCAGTTTCCTGGAGCGGCATTCTTCATGGCAGGAATCTTGACTTTCTTGGCACTTGGCATTGCCCTTCGTTCATTCCCTCGAAAACAAGAAGTTCTTTCTTAGAAAAGAGTCCTTTCAATTTCCCCCCCCCTCAAAAATGGCTTAATTTTTGAGGGGTTCTTATTTACGCTCAATCCATTTTTATGATTTATCAAAACTTTCACACCACTTAACCTGCAATCATAAACAGCTAAATTTCAATTATTTACAAATATTTACGACCACTTTGTTACCATAACATACCGCCACTATGTTTCGTAAAATTTTATACTTCAACTTATTCTTAGGAATTACCACGCTTCACCTCATTTTTGGTCAGCGTACTCACCATGAAATTGTAGCCTTGAAAAAGGAACAATTCTCGCTACCAAACCGTAAATTTTATATTCAACAAATCCACTGTGATTTTAAACAACCCAAATACTTCATCAGTAGAAAAGGACTATTCAATAAACAACAGCCGTTTGTTTTGGGGGATAGTGTTCAAAAAGTAGTATTGAATTATCTAAAACCGTCTAACACATACAAGGGTGGACTTGTCCCTATCATTATGAAAATCAAGGAATTGAAAGTAAGGGAAGAAAGACATTTTTTGAATGAAGACGGCTCAACTAAAATCAGTGCAGAGTTTTATGTATATGCTGATAAAGGAATCGCTAAAATTTACCAAGCAAATGCTTTTAGAACGTACTCAGGTTTCATGAATATCACTACCCAGCACGAAGAAAACATTCGAGAAGTAATCAAATCATGTCTAACCG
This sequence comes from Arcicella sp., assembly GCA_025454855.1. GTDB lineage: Bacteria > Bacteroidota > Bacteroidia > Cytophagales > Spirosomataceae > Arcicella. Next base: position 1,940 of record JALONS010000191.1, on the reverse strand, counting down.
ATTTCAATAACGCCAAAATTGATTTTTCACAGTACATTATTCCCAATAAGATTTTCAAAGCCAAACATACGCCCTATTAATGACCTTTTATCATTTCTTTTTGCTGATTATCACCATAATATTTTGTGAAGTATATTTTACTTCCTACATTTCCAACATAATAATGAAAATTACAAAAATGATTGCTTCGGCATTGATAGTAATAGCAAGTTCGACTGCTACTTTTGCCCAAACGGTTGATGAAATTGTAGCTAAACACATTGAGGCAATGGGAGGAGCAGAAAAATGGAAAGCTCTAAAAAGTATGCAGATGAACAATAAATTCACTGTGCAAGGCATGGATATTGAAAGTAAAACCAGTATTGTATCGGGGAAAAGTTTGAAAACGGAGGTTTCGGTAATGGGACAAGAAATCATCACAGCAGTTGATGGAGAAACAGGTTGGATGCAACGCCCAGCCATGATGGGTGGTACTGGCGAACCCGAAGATATGCCAGGTGCAGAAATAAAAGAAGCCTTAAAACAAACTAATTTAGGTGGTGCCTTGTTGAACTACAAAGAAAAAGGCTCTACTGTGGAGTTAGTAGGTAAAGAAAAATTAGATGGTGCAGACGTTTATCACTTGAAATTAACTGAAAAAAGTGGCGATGTTAGTCATTTATTCCTTTCAGCTTCAACGTATTACACGCTTAAAAGCTCTGGAAAACGTAAAATTCAAGGACAAGAAATTGATGCAGAAGTAAATTTTTCAAACTTCAAGCAAGTAGAGGGTTTAACATTTCCGTTCTCAATGGAAACAGCCAGCCCAATGGGTGGAACAATGACCATCGAAACGGAGTCTATCAAATTGAATCCAACGATTGATGAGTCAATTTTCAAGAAACCTGCTAAGAAATAGTTTTTAAACAATAAAATAGGGCATACTCATAAAAAGTATGCCCTATTTTATTATGATACAGTAAGCCAATATTCATTACTTGTAAGAGCCGTCTTTAGGTTGAAGGTCTTTAATGATAATTCTTATGATATCAATCAAAGCCCATAGACCTAAACCACCCAATGTCAATAATTGAACCACCCCTTGCCAAGTATAACCCAAATAAAAACGGTGAATACCTAATCCTCCTAAGAAAAATGATAACAAAATGGCAGCTACGTGGCTTTTGTCACCTTCTACTGGAGCATTCTTCTTAATTTGCTTTTGAGTAGCCTTCAATACCAACTTCTCTTTGAAGGTAAGGCTCTTGCCAGTACTTTCTTTGATTTTACTGGGAGTTAATGCTAAAAACTCCTCTTTTGAAGCTACTTTATAACCTTTGAAAGAAACTTCTTTTTGCTCTTCTACTCTAATTACAGAATTTTCAGCGATTGCTTTTTCTAAAACCGAACTGTTAGCAGACTGTACCGACTCATTCATTGAAGCCGTCATCGGAGTAGATTCAGTAGAAACAGTTTCTGGTGTTTCTACATTCGCTTTTACTTGATTGTGAGATGAAGCAGTTGAATTTTGGAAATATCCAATGGTATTTTTTTGACATGAAGTAGCAACGAATGTAAAAGCAGTCATTGCTAATAATAATTGTTTTCTCATTATGTAGTGGGTTGTAAAATGTGGAAAATGTAATACTTACTGTATCAATAAGCGTTTACATAAAATTACGTAGCCAAGCCTTTTTGAATGCCATTTACACGGTGATTCCTCAATTATGATTTATTATATGGATTATTATATGGAAAAAGTAAAAGGGTTTTTAAATATTTTGAGCAAGGTCTTTTGTAATTTTACAAAAAATACTCTCCTCAAAATGTATAAATATTTAATCCAACCCATTTTATTTAGACTCGACGCTGAAAAAGCTCACTATCTAACCTTCGATTTAATAAAATTTCTTTTCAAAATTCCTTTTGTTCCCCAACTATTCAGAGCCTTTTATCATTAT
>JALONS010000190.1 GCA_025454855.1 Arcicella sp. | reverse complement strand
CTATTTTCAATTTGAATGATTCATTAGTCATAAATAATCTAAAACCCCGAAACGTAAAGACCAATTGGTAATTTTCGCTCAGTATATTCAATAGTAGATGAAACAAGAATCTTATTTTTCTCAACTTGATGGCATTCGTTTTATAGCGGTTGGTTTGGTTTTATTTGACCATTGGTTAGCAGAAAGGAACTTTTTGCCTTTAGGTCCTTTGGGCGTAACGATGTTTTTTGTATTAAGTGGATTCTTGATTACTCGAATTTTAATTGAAAGCAAAATCAAAGATGATAAACTTGGTAGAAGTCACTGGTTTTCTGTCAAACAATTTATTATTCGTAGAAGTATCCGAATTTTCCCAATTTACTACCTTACTATATTCGTATTATTTATTCTGAATGTACCGCCCGTCAGAGACACCATCATTTGGTGTATTACGTATTCAACAAATATTTATATTGCTACGAAAGAACATTGGATGGGAACAATTGACCACCTCTGGTCTCTTGCGGTTGAAGAGCAATATTATCTTATCTTTCCTTATCTAATTTTATTTTTGCCCTCCAAACATTATCTAAAAGTGTTGGTGTCAATGATTTGTTTGTCAGTGATTATCCGTATTTTCTTGTACCTCAACGGCAATGAATGGATGGCACAGTATGTATTAATGCCTACCTGTTTAGATAGTTTTGGTTTGGGCGGACTTTTGGCATACCTGTACACCTTTCATCGGGAAGGTATCTTTCAAAAAGTTAGTCAAACTAAATATTTAATCGGCAGTTTGATACTTTTGATTGGATACATGATAGCAGTGCGTTACATCCAATTATCAACCAATCAAATACATTTTTTCGGAAATTTGGTATTGGAAAGATTAGTGGGGTCGATTTTCTGCTTTTTCCTAATTGCGAAAGCAGTAGTAGGATATTCAGGAACGATGAAAGCCTTTTTAGAAAACACTGTCGTCATTTATTTGGGAAAAATAAGTTACGGACTCTACCTTTATCATAATTTCGTGTATAATTTTTATCATACGCCCAACTCGAGTATTGTTTTGAGGGTTCTCCATAAAATCCAAAAAATCGTACCGTTGCTTACGCAAAATACGGCATTTGAATTATTGTATTTTTTCGGGATAACGACACTTATCGCAACCGTGTCATGGTTTTTGATTGAAAAACCCATTAATAACCTTAAAAAATACTTCACCTATTGACCATTTGATAAAAACAACATTAAGTTTAGCCCATAATTTCAATTTTATAAACCTTATTAGGTAATTTTGTAAAAACAAATATCGCTTTCAAAAATCCTTCTTAATGAGCATTAAATTAGCCATTGTCATGCCAGCCTATAATGAGCAAGAGTGCATGGCAGACGTAGTAAAAATCTGGTCAGACCTCTTAGACACTGAATTTGCAGGAGAAAATACTCGACTTATTGTAGTAAACGATGGGTCTAAAGATAACACAGGAAAAATTCTTGATGCTCTTAAACCACAATATCCAAAATTAGAAGTAGTACACCAAGTAAACGGAGGACACGGAAACGCTGTAGTTCATGCGTATAGAAAAGCGGTTGAATTGAATGCTGAATATGTTTTTCAAACTGATTCCGATGACCAATTTATTCCTGAAGATGTAAAAAAACTATGGGATAAAAGAAGTCAATCAGATTTTATTCTCGGGTATCGCCAAATCAGACACGATGCGGTTTTTAGATTATTAATTACCCGAATTTTAAGATGGAGTATGTTTTTGGTTTATGGTACTTTCATCATGGATTCTAATATTCCGTTCAGATTAATTAAAGGCTCATTTTTGAAGAAATTATTATCTCAGTTGCCTAATCCCGTGCCGTTTGCTCCTAATATTTTCTTGGCAATTATGGCAAAAAAGGCTGGACAAGAGTTATTTAATATTCCGATTGTTCATAAAGAAAGAGCTACGGGAGAAGTTTCAATTCAGAAGATGAAACTTTTAAAAGTTTGCTGGCAATCATTTAAAGAACTGCTAAACTTTAGATTAGAACTAAATAATAAAATCAAAAATTTGAAATAGAGATAAGGTGTTAAACATTGGATGATTGAAAATTTACATCAATTAAATCCCAAAACTCCCAATCTCTCATCCCTACAAAAATGAAACAATATGACTTTTTAATCGTGGGTGCTGGATTATTTGGTGCGGTGTTCGCTCACGAAGCTCATAAAAAAGGAAAAAAATGCTTAGTAATTGACCGTAGAAATCATGCTGGCGGCAATATTTACACCGAAGAAGTAGAAGGAGTGAATGTTCACAAATACGGGGCTCATATTTTTCATACTAACGATAAAGGAATTTGGGATTACGTAAATTCTTTTGTAGAGTTTAATCGTTATACTAATTCACCGTTGGCAACTTACCAAAACGAATTGTATAATTTGCCCTTTAATATGAATACTTTCTATCAATTGTGGAAAGTAAAAACACCAGAAGAAGCAAAAGCGAAAATTCAAGAGCAAGTAGAAGCATCAGGTATTACTGACCCTAAAAACTTGGAAGAACAAGCTATTTCGTTAGTAGGGACTGACATTTATGAAAAGCTCATTAAAGGTTATACCGAAAAGCAATGGGGCAGAAAAGCAACCGAACTCCCCGCTTTTATCATCAAACGATTACCATTAAGATTCACTTACGACAATAATTATTTCAACGACAAGTATCAGGGTATTCCGATTGGTGGCTACAACAAATTAACCGAAGGTTTACTCAAAGGTATTGAAGTAAAAACAGAAGTTGATTTCTTTAAGGATAAGGTAAACCTGATGGCATTGGCTGAAAAAACAGTATTTACTGGTAACATAGATGAATTTTACGGATATTGCTTTGGGAAGTTGGAGTACAGAAGTTTGAAATTTGAACACGAAGTGTTAAATCAAGATAATTTTCAGGGTAATGCCGTAGTGAATTATACCGAAGCCGAAGTTCCATATACCCGTATCATAGAACACAAGCATTTTGAGTTTGGGAAGCAACCTAAAACGGTCATTACCAAAGAATACCCTTGCGAATGGACAGCAGGCATGGAAGCCTACTATCCTGTGAATGATGAAAAAAACAGCGAACTCTTTAAAAAATATCGTGATTTATCTTTGAAAGAAGAAAACATTATTTTTGGAGGACGTTTAGCCGAATACAAATATTACGATATGCACCAAGTGGTGGGGTCGGCGTTGGTTACTGCCAAAGCAGTGTTATCGTAGGTATTAGCGTGGGTATTTACTCGAAAACGGGTAAATATCCATGAATCCTTACCATGAAAAGATTATCTGATGAAAAAAAACTTACTTATTTTAGCACTCGCTATTGTTGGAATCGGGGGGTATTTTCTTTATCAAAAAGGTGAGAAAGCCAACTCGGCTATCGCTAACTTCGTTCCAGACAACACCCTTATCCTATTAGAAACCAACGAACTAAATACTTCTAACAAAGGAATCGTTTCTGAGTTTCCCCTCCTATCCAATACTGCTTCTGAATTTAAGGTTTTTGAAAAATTAGGAATGTCTTCCAAAGAGATAACTCGTTTAATTAATAAGAAAGTACTCTATTTTGCAGTTTTACCCGAAGGCAGAGATAACTTAGCGATTGTCAATTATTTGCCCTTAAACAATGATAATCAAGACTTTATAGAAGTTTTGGGGGAGCTTAATCAAAATACGAAGGGAAAAAGAATCATTGCCCATACCACTAAAGGTTATAAAGTTTCAGAAGTAATTGATGAAAATGCCAATCGACTATTTGCTTTCATAATTCAAGATGATTTTTTAGTGTTTAGTTCGTCCAGCTTGGCTTTGGAAGAAGTAGTACTTCACCAAGAAAAAAACTGGGCTAAATCATTGATATTCAGCAATATTGATATTGACTCCGTTTTTACTAAAACCCATTTTAACAATACCGCAATCGGTCGTTTTGTAAGTGATATATCCGATGAGAAAGTGAAATCTTTAGCGTATTTCCCTTCTATTCTTAACAATACTTTCATTTGGCAAAAACCTTCCAAAAATGTAGTTGAAGCAATCAGCGTGGAAGGGAATCAAATATTCAATAAGCAAGAAACACATCCGATTGAATGCCTGAATTTAATTCCAAACGCTTGCTCTTCCATAATCAATTTGTCATTTTCTGATAATAAGAGACTCACAGAAAATCTGGAAAGTGAATTGAAAAAAAATAAAGTTCTGAATAAACTGAGGGATAAGATAAGTAATAGTTTTAATGTTGATTTTGGGGATATTTACACACAAATTGATAACGAAATCACCTTGTGTAGCTTTGATAATTTTGAGCAATCTACTCAAAATAAAGTGTTAATTATCAAACAAAAACAATTAGTTACTCCCTTAAAAATAATTGCTAAAAACGTGGCAGAACAACAAGAAGACGATGTTTTTAGTGTACAATATGGCAGTTTTTTGATTACCTCATTGGGCATAAAGGAGTTTCCGAGTACCCTTTTAGGTGGAATATTCGGAGGGTTTTCAGAATGTTATTTTACGCAGTATAACGATTACGTAATTTTGGCAAGTAGCCTGCCAGTAATGCAGGAATATCTCATTAATGTAAGTAAAGGGGATGTTTGGAGTAATTCACCCAAAAATAAAACGATTCTGAAGCAGTGTCCTAATGCCAATCTTACTTTTATTGCCGAAAGTGAAAAATCATTAAAAGGACTTGGGCAAGCCTTGAATACCAAATGGCAAAATAAAGTTGCCGAACATACACCAGCGTTAATGGGTATCCAAGCGGTCGTTATTCAACAAAATGCGTATGACAGCCGAATGGCACTATTGAAAAATATTGCTCCCGTTAAAACATCACAAAAATATACCAATAAATGGGTAAAATTGGGCAGTATGGGCATCGTTGGTGCTAATGAACCTTTGTATTTGATAAATCCTGCCAATAAAAAAACGGAGACCTTAGTACAAGGTAATAATAAACATCTGTACTTATTTGAGGGAAAAAAGAAAATTTGGGAAGCGGGTATAGATGGAATGATTATCGGAAAAATCAAAACGGTAAAGTTTAATGATGTATCAAAACAGCAATTACTGGTTGTTACAAACACGAAATTCTACGTATTAACCAGAAATGAAAAAGGGTTTGAAATGATAGTAAGTAAAAAATACAAACCTTTGAATATTGAGAGTTTTAACATTTTTGAGAATGAAATTAATAGAAATGAATCTTTAATGCTGGTTGCTACCAATGGAGAATCATTCAAAATTGATAAAAAAAATCTTGAATTAACGCCCGTTTACAGTAAAAAACAACTTTCTGAAACATTATCTCCAATGCCCAGCGTAATGATTAAGGGAGTTGAATACGCCATCGTGTTAGAAAAAACTGGAAAACTGATACTCCAGAATGCACAGGGGAAATTAGCAGCAGGTTTTCCATTGAGTATTGCTGGCATATTTAATAATTCTCCAATTTTGGAAGGTGAGAACAACAATATTGTGTTGAGGATGGTAAGCGAAAAAGGAGAACTTTATAAAATATCTTTGGGAGGTAAAATTTTAGAGAAAAAACAATTATTTAGACCCGATAATGAGGTAAAATTTGCCATGAGTGCCGATGAGAGGAATACGGATTGGGTAATTATGCGTACCAACGGAAAGGAAGTAATTGTTTTAGACAAACTCGAAAATGAGCTTTTTACGGTCAAAGACCTAAATTACGGTCGGAAAGTGCTTAAATATTATAATCTCGGTACTGCAGGAAAGTATTTTGCTGTAAATAATGGTTATACAACTTACCGTTTTTACAACAGCAGAGGTGAAAATATTGGTGGAAATCCAATGGAATCACAAACACCGCCAAGCCTTACCTACTCGGATTCCTACAAAAAAATAATCGTAAATATTACCACACCAAGTGGACTTGAAACTTGGTCGGTTAAGATACAGTAATATGCTTTTTAATTCACTTCATTTTTTTATCTTTTTCATCATCGTTACACTGGCGTATTGGTCATTGGGTTGGGCTGGTAGATGGAAACTTTTATTATTTTCAAGCTGCTATTTTTATTTAATTTTCAAGCCAGAATATATCCTAATTTTATTTTTTACGATTGTTATTGACTATTACGCAGGAATTTGGCTCGAAAATACGGAAGGTAAAAAACGAAAATGGCTATTAATTATAAGCATTATCTCAAATGTTGGTATTTTAGCCTTCTTTAAATATTATCCATTCTTTTTTGAAAATGTAACACATTTTTTAGGGTTTATTAAAGTAAAAAATCCACTACCAATTTTTGATTTTGCACTACCAATTGGGCTGTCTTTTCATACTTTTCAAGCTATGAGTTACACCATTGAGGTATATCGGGGAAATCAGAAAGCAGAGAGACACTTCGGGATATATGCGTTGTACGTTATGTTTTACCCGCAATTAGTGGCTGGTCCCATTGAAAGACCACAAAATGTACTTTATCAGTTTCATACTACTTTTCAATACGACTGGGAAAAAGTAAAAGCGGGTTTGATACGCATGGGTTGGGGACTATTCAAAAAAGTGGTTATTGCTGACCGATTAGCAATGATGGTAGATTTTGCCTATCAGAATCCTGCTTCACATTCTGGTTTGACACTTTTAGTTGCCACTTTTTTTTATACTTTTCAAATCTATTGTGATTTTTCGGGATATTCGGATATTGCCCTTGGTTCGGCACAAGTGATGGGATTTTCATTAATGGAGAATTTCAAAACGCCCTATGCCTCTGCTTCCATTTCGGAATTTTGGCGACGTTGGCATATTTCTTTATCGACTTGGTTCAGAGATTATTTATACATTCCGCTTGGCGGTAATCGGGTATCAGAATGGAGGCGATATTTTAACCAGTTTTTTGTTTTTATGGTCAGTGGACTATGGCACGGAGCAGCCTGGACTTTCGTAATTTGGGGTTCTTTGCATGGTTTTTACTTAATTTTTGCGATTTTGAGAGATAAATACTTACCCAAAATTTCTCTTCCACAAAATTTGCTCGGCAAAATGATTAATCTGGTAACGACCTTCATATTGGTTATGTTGGCGTGGGTTTTCTTTCGGGCAAGGGGTACTCACGACGCTTTTGTTATCCTGAAAAAAATCTTTTTGGTTAGCTTTGATGAAGTTTTTAAAACGCCATTGAATACGGTAGAAATGCTATTCTGTGTGTTGTTAATAGCGTTTTTACTTTGGAAAGAACATTTTTATTACACCCTCAATACCGCCAAAAACTGGTCATTTTCAGTATTAGGAGCATTATTACTGATTAGTATTTATTTCTTTGGGGTATTTGAGACCAATCAGTTTATTTATTTTCAGTTTTAGAATGTTGTCAAAAGTCGTAAAATATATCATTTTATTTATAGCCATTTTTTTATGGCTGCAAGCCTACTCACCGCTTATTTATAAATCTTCAGGATTGTTTGAGGATGACTATCGTTACGGTGATTTGTACCGATTATCTTATCTACCCCAATTTAAACAACGAGCTGAACATTGTAAAACAATACGCTTGAAGTCTGAGAATCCTCAATCCGCTAATTTGTATATCATTGGTGATAGTTTTACTGAAGCTGAAAGGGTGAACGGACAAGATTTCTTCGCAAAAAATTATGATTACGTCCACTGGGCGAAGCAAAAAAAAATTGATATAGATACAACACAACGTAATATTTTGATTTTAGAAACGGTGGAAAGAACCTTTAAAGACCATTTTACCAACGAAGTCAATAACTTTACAACAGCCGAGAATCCTAAGCCCGAAGAACCTCAAAAATCGTGGAAACAAAGATTTTTGGTACAAGAAAAAAAGATAATATCTTATATTTTTCCATCAAACGAAGAAATTGAACAACGATTGGAACATACTTTATTTAATTATGATTTTTTCTTGTGGTTCAGAGAATTAAAATCCACCATCAATTATACTTTTTTTGATAGAGTTGAAAAGAAAGTAGTATTATCTACTGATAATTCCCACCTTTTCTATTTTGAAGAAGCAGACTCAACTGACTCACATTCAGCATTTTATCCAGTATCAAACGAAGAAATCTCAACTGACTCACATTCAGCATTTTATCCAGTATCAAACGAAGAAATCGAACATTATGTGAATCAAATCAATGGTAGTCGGGAAAAATATTTGAAAGCAGGATTTGATGAAGTATATTTATCAATCATTCCGAATAAAGTAAGCATTTTAGACCCTAATTTGGGAAAATACAATCATCTAATTGAGAGAATACAACGAAACCCAAATTTAAAAACACCAATTATTAGCGTTTTGGGAGAATTCAAAACTTCTCCAACGAAATATTACCTCATCAGTGATACACATTGGACGTGTGAAGGTAGAGATTTGTGGTTGAATAAAGTCAATAATATTTTGACAAAAATCCCCTAAACACATGACAATCACCCAATTAGAATATATTTTAGCAGTAGAAAAGCACCGAAATTTTGTGCAAGCCGCTGATAGCTGTTGTGTAACCCAACCAACGCTCAGTATGCAAATACAGAAATTGGAAGATGAATTAGGCATTAAAATATTTGACCGAAGCCGCCAGCCCGTAGTCACTACCCAAATTGGGCTTGAGATAATTGAACAAGCTCGCTTAACCTTAGCGGAATTCCATAAAATTAAAGATACTGTACAAGCAGGAAAACACGAGGTATCTGGGGAAATTAGATTAGGAATTATTCCGACCCTTGCCCCCTATCTGCTACCTCTTTTCTTGATGGATTATTTACAAGACTACCCTACTATTGAATTGAAAATCAAAGAATTAACCACTGACAGAATCATTCATGGATTAAAAAATGATGATTTGGATTTAGGTTTATTAGCCACGCCATTACAGCAACCTCACTTGATAGAAGTACCTATTTTTTACGAAGAACTTGTTTTATATGTCTCTAAAGAAAATGCGATTTTTAAGAAAAAATACGCCATTTCTGAGGACATAGACCCCAGAGAGTTATGGCTTTTGGAAGAAGGGCATTGTTTGCGTTCGCAGATAGAAAATCTTTGTGAATTGAAAAGGAAATCTATTGGAAAAAATCAATTTGAATATCAAGCAGGAAGTTTAGAAACGCTTCGGAAAATGGTAGAGCGGAATCAAGGTTTAACGATTTTACCAGAATTAGCCACGATTGACTTTGACGAAGAGCGACTCAATTTGATTCGTAAATTTGTTTCACCTGCTCCCGTGAGAGAAATCAGCTTGGTGTCGCATAAAAATTTCGCCAAAATTGGGATTTTAAATACCCTCAAGAAAAGTATTTTATCAGCATTACCACAAAAAATAAAGGAAAATAAAGAGACCAACATTTTAAGTTTATGAAAAATAACCCCAAAATATTGAATGCTTGGGCAATGTACGATTGGGCAAATTCTGTACACTCGCTTACCATTACATCAGCAATCTTTCCAATATATTTTCCGATTGCGGCGGTCATGATGCCCAGCAAAAGCACCATGCTCAATTTTTTAGGGGTACAACTTGAAAATACCGTTGTGTATTCCTACGCAGTTTCATTGGGTTTTCTATTGTTGGCGTTTTCTGTACCCTTAGTTTCTGCCATTTCAGATTTTACTGGTAAGAAAAAAGTATTCATGAAAATGTACTGTTATTTGGGTTCGATTTCCTGTATGATTTTGTACTTTTTCAAAGAGGGGAATTATTATTTAGGCACTTTTGCTTTCCTTTTTTCGATTGTCGGATGGGGTGGTAGCATTGTATTTTATAACTCTTATATGCCCGAAATTGCTACAGAAGACAAGTATGACAGTTTATCAGCCAAAGGTTTTACCATGGGTTATTTGGGCAGTGTTGTGTTGTTAATTCAAAACCTTACAATGGTCTTAAAACCAGAGTGGTACGGTAACATAACAGGCGGTGAGGCTTCCAGAATTTCTTTCTTGACCGTTGGGATTTGGTGGATTGTTTTTGCTCAAATTCCTTTTCGTTATCTACCAGAAACTCAAAAAGTTCAAAAAAGAACGGGAAGTTGGATTTTTAATGGTTTCAGAGAGTTAAAAAAGGTTTTCGCTGAACTGCAACATTTAAACATTACCAAGAAATTCTTATTAGCTTTCTTTTTCTACAATATGGGAGCCCAAACTTTTATGTATTTGGGGGCGTTGTTCGGGGGGCAAGAATTAAAACTTCCTTCGGATGCCTTAATAATTACCATCTTACTCATTCAATTGGTAGCAATTCCAGGAGCATATACTTTTTCAAAATTATCAGAAAGATTGGGTAATACTAAGTCTTTAGCAATTATTGTAATTATTTGGATTATCGTGAGTGTTGCTGGCTTTTTCGTTTACACTCGAAACGAATTTTACATTTTAGCTACTTCCATTGGTTTTGTGATGGGTGGAGTACAATCGCTTTCACGTTCTACCTATGCAAAACTTTTACCCGAAAACACTCCCGATACAGCCTCCTATTTTAGTTTTTATGATGTTTGTGATAGGTTATCAACCGTTATTGGTACATTTATGTTTGGCTTAGTAACTCAGTTATCAGGCAGTATGCGTTCCAGTTTATTATTTCTCACGGTGATTTTTATGATTGGCTTAGTGGTATTAGTGCGTATTCCGACAAAGGGAGCAGATTGGGGTGTTTCCAGTTCAGATTGATTAACAAATTATTGACTCAGTTTTTCTGTTTAGCCCATTCAGCTTGATAATAACGGTATAAAAAATCATAAATAACTAACTCATGCAATCGTTGATTATCTGCAATTGACCTATTTACTGTCATGTGGATAGTGTCTGACAAATATTTAGATAGTTGACTTCCCTTTTTTAGTTCTTTAATATTGAATACTAAAGGTTTAATAGCATTACTCTTCTTATAAATAGAGGCAAAAATTGGAGCAAAAGGATGCGTTTCATTCAAATTATCGTCCAATACTTGTTCTATTGATGCTCTATTGTTTCTAAATCGTTGGTCGATTTGCATCTTTAAGTTTTTATCCATCTTATATTCTAATGCAAAACTTGTTTTCATTTGCTCCATCAACTCCTTTTTCTGTAAAAGCGTCAAGCCAAAATCATCTAAATAAACATGGATTACCTTCAAGGTCCATTGCCAACGAATAGGTTCCCGTTCATCACCCCAAGTTTGGTTTAGCATATCCATCACAAGGTTACTATCTTCATGAAAAATGCTTTCTGACAGTTCTATGGCATCCGCTCCATATCGCTCGATTTCACGTTGGTAAGTATCTGCTTGAATTTTCCAGATAAGTCCTTTCTTTTCAAAAGGTTCAATTACTCGCTTGAGTTTTTTAAAAATCTCTCCTAAATTATCTAAATCTGTCAAATGAAAGCGAACTCTGAGGTGCTTTTCTGGGTCGGCGTACCGAATAAAAAACCATTTATCAATGAGCGTATTCTCGAAAAGTTCATCGAGTAATGGTTTTATCGCTGTTGTCAAAATCGTATCTGCAACTTTTGTTCCAGCGTACAATTTTACATAAATCCATTCAGAACCAACAGAAAAATTTCGTTGAATTAGATTTTCCTCATTCGGAATCCAATTTAAGGGAGGATAAACAGCATTCTCATTAATCAAGGAAGCAATAAACTGATTAGTAAACCCCTGCCCTATTTGGTTTTTTAATGGGCTATACGTAGCATTGAAAAAGAACTCTTTAATTATAATTTTCTCCCTTTTCCTTATGGCTTCAATCCAAATCTCAACACTCAAAAGATTTTTAGTATTGACTAACAATTCATTGTCAAAATCTGCTAACACAAAGAATTGTGGAATATTCCATTTGTCACAAAACTGCTGCATAACTTGCAACAAATCAGATGATTTACTGGAAATAAGCATGAAATAATCTTGTTTATCAAACTTCCAAGTGGCTAAATTTAAAATAATGTCTTGAAAGATAAATCGAGGAGAAAATTTACTCTGAGCGGTTATTTTAGACCATCCCAAATCAAAACTCCGAGAAATATTTTGATTTTGTAAATCACATAAAAAATGATAAAGCGGTAAAGAATTAGCAGTGTAGTTGTGTGCATTACTAAGTCGGGGAATAACTTCTTTATTAAGTTTCTTCGACCGTAAAACAATTTTATTTTGATGTGAATCTACCGATACATATAAATCATTAAGTGGAATTTGGTACTCCATGGGTAATGATGATTTGGCTAAGTAAGGTATCTCGTACTTTCTAAAAGGTGGATGAAGTAAAATATTGCCAATTCTATTCTCAGGTAAATGAATAATTTCCGCAAAAATTACATCTGGATTTAAGGCTTCTTCTTGCTCTACGATTTCTTGTATGATTTCGTGAACTACTTTGTCGGCATGGGCGAAGCGTCCTAATAAATTTATAGCACTTGAACCGCTAATACCCTCTAAAAATATGGGGAGCCTATCATCACCTGTCAGTCTAAACATTACTGAGGAAGATGGTGATATTTTAACATTATTACTGCAAAATGGCTGTAAATCTTCACGTGTTACCGAAATCTCATAAGCATTTGACTTTAAACTTTCAAGCCATTTTAAATACAGAAAACTTTCGACTTTAGACAAAGAAATATTAATTAATTCATCAGACTGATTAGGTAAAATTAAACCCTCTGCAATAGGAGTATTATGGCTTTTTCCTGATTCACCATAACCTATTCCTGTTTCAGTATCCAAGACTGACAATAGTGGCTGCTCTTGCGTTTCATATCGTTGAAAAAAAGCATTTTGAAAATCTTTAAGTTTTTGATTCTCAACAGGCTCAGAAGTAGAAATTAATAAGTCACATATAGTTCTTAATGATGCTTGAATGGTTTTATCCAGCTTATTTTTAAGGAATAAACGAACTGAATCCGTTTGAAATAGCTTACCTACTTCAAAGGGTATTTCAAAGTGCTCTAAGCCAATCATCACCTTTTGGTAAGCACTAATATTATTTATTTTATTTGAATCTATTTCACCTAAATTTGCCTCAATACCTCCCAGTAAATCTGCCAAATTTTCATGTGAAGCAAGGGTTTTCTTTATTTGTTTTATGATACCACTACCCGTTATGGCAGGTTCTAATTCATTTACTAATAATTGATTATCAATGAGTTGTTCAACAAAGTAAGTTACTTCTTCTTCTGAAATCTCATCATCTACCAAATGGGGAATAATATCTTTAATCAATATTCCATTTTTGCACAAATCTAAGACTAACTGTATGTACTCCGACCACATAATTGCACTAATCTGATGTTGCCTTTTCCCTTCTACATATTTATACTCAACGTATCTAATTTCCTCTCCGATACGGTAAATACTGGAGTTTGGATAATATTGTAAAAGATGCCTAATAGAAGACACTTCTGTTAGTTTTTGAGCTAATGCACCTGAATAATGCTTATCTAAACGGGTATTCCTACCAAAACTATCATCCAAAATCAGGTCTGTTTCGTCTGCCCACTCCACAACACCACAGCCTGCAAATAGACCAAATGGCGTACATCTACTACACATTCGGGTATAATATTTTCCGAGTGATTGAGGTATCTTGATAGCTTTTTTAGGGTCTGTAACCTTTCCTGCTTTCCAATTCATTGCCTCCTCATACAATATTGGCGATGCTAAATACAATGCCTCTACAAATAATTGGTTTTCAAGCATTTCTCTCAAGAAATCTTCCGAAAGTTTTTCATCAAATGGGAAAGTGGGTGTTCTTACAACTATCTTGGAATGAAACATAGCAAATAATTTAAGGAATGAGGTTAGTAAAATAGCAGTAAAGGGATGTTAAAAATCAGTATCCCCTTTATCAAGATTTAATTTTTTAATCCATATATTTCTGTACAAAACATCATGTCCTTCAGCTTGTAGTTTTAATCCTTGTGGCGTATCTGTGATGCCCTTTCCTCCGTCGTTTCCTCCATCGACCCCTGAGTTTGGTCCTCCCCAAACTTGTGAAATGGATTGATTTTTATGTACTTTTTTCCCGTTGAAATACATGGTAAATTTCGCTTTCTCTACTAATTTGCCGTCCTTGAAACGAGCAGCTCTGAAAATAATATCATACGAATTCCATTTACCTACTCCGTTGTAAGCATAGTACGGAGAAGGCGTTTCGTTAATTAATGCTCCCATTCCGTGCGAGGTTGTGTCACCATCAAGGACTTGAATTTCGTAACGATTTTGTAGATAAACGCCGCTGTTTCCTCCTTCTTTACTGATGTAAAACTCCAAATGAAGTCTAAAATCTTTAAATTTTTCTTTGGTAACAATATCAGCAGCACCATAAAGTCCTCCAGCCGCAGCAGGGTCGTTAGTATTTACAACATTACCTTTATTAACGGGGTCTTTTACGATAAACCACTTGATTGGAAGCGTAGCTTTTAGGCGTGGACCTTCCCAATAAGTCCATTTTTCATCCAACATTTTTCTTGTACCGTCAAAATACACCTGTGCATCTTTGGGAGCTTTACTACCTACACCAACCTGCGATTTTGCTTGAAATTGGCAAAAAACAATCGCCAATATGATTCTAAAAAAGTGCTTCATGGTTTCAAAAGTGTTGTTATTAATATTCTTGACTCATTGGATGAATCATCAATTCATCAATGACTACGTGCTTGGGAGCTTCTAAAATGTAGGTAATCGCATCCGCCATATTCTGCGAAGTTAAATAATCCGATTGATGAGGGTCGCCTTCTACTTTACTGTGGAAATAAGTATCAACCAAACCTGAATACACAACCGAAACTTTGATTCCGTCTTTTCTTACTTCTTTACGCAAAGCCATTGAAAAAGCATCTTGGGCGTATTTTGACGAACAATACAATGAACCACCATCAAAAACTCGCTTGGCTACATCTGATGCAATATTAATGATGTGCCCCTCTCCTGCTTTCTTCATAACAGGTACAGATTCTTTGCAAAAAAGAAATGTACCTTTTACGTTGGTATCATAAATGGAATCCCATTCTGCAGTTTCAATTTCAGTAGCTTGTTTGAAAACGCCGAAACCTGCATTATTGACTACTGCATCAATTTTACCAAAAATTTCTACCGTTTTTTGAATGGTATTTTTTACAAAAGA
>JALONS010000019.1 GCA_025454855.1 Arcicella sp. | reverse complement strand
CACGATAGCATTAAAACTACTTTTGGCACTTCCTCTGAACGTTCCGTGTACGGGTGTAACCATCTCCGAAATGGCAGATGCCCCCAAAGGAATGTGTTTGCCCGAAACCAAACAATTTTGAGTGGGGTCGAATCCACGCCAACCTCCCCCTGGTAAGTACACTTCCACCCAAGCGTGAAGATACTGTGGTAAGGTTTTGTCCTCTACATCAGCAAAATAATAACCACTCACAAATCTTGCTGCAATGCCTAACACACGGCACATTGCCATAAAGAGTAACGAATAGTCTCGGCATGAGCCTTTACGGTTCAGCAAGGTTATTTCTGGCAAATTGGGTTCTCCTTCCTCCCTGATTTCATACTTGAATCCATGAATGAAATGATTGAGTTCTGTCAAAAATGAGGTTGTATTCCAATCAACATTGCCTGCTATCTGGCGGGCGGTTTGGTCGATAAGGGTAGTAACTCCCGTTTTTGATAAATACGGAGCGAGCATTTGAGCTAATCTTTCATTGTACTGAATCGGTAATTGACTGTTCTCGAAGGGATGATAAACAAAAGAAAGCGGATTAAAATGGGTTGTTTCTACAATAGAGGTGGCTTTGATATGAAGTTTGGTAGTAGGCTGACTAAAAAACAAGATTTGCTGAATATTATCAGACGCATCCAAATTTTTGGAAATCAAATCGGGTTGAGGGTCAATGTCTAATTGAAATGATTTGAGGGTAAGTAATGAACTTTTCTTGGGTTGTAAATATAAATAATGCGGCTCTAAATGAACCGCATCAGAATAGTCGTATAAAAGTTGATGCTCAATTTTTAAATTCATGCTAAATTGATTTAAGTTCCTAAAACATCTTTTATCCAATCCGTCTCTAAACTATCTACGGAAGTTTTTAGCAGGTCATTCCATTGTTTAGTTACACCTTCCATTTGCTTTTTCTCTAAGCGATGTTCAATCAGATGAAAACTGTTTTTATGATACACAATTACATCAATTGGATAATCTACATCACTGGCACTTACCTGCGTAGCATCAAAAGAAAGAAAGCCTAACTTTAGGGCTTCTTCGATGGGTGTTTCGTAGCTTAATGCTCTGTTCAACAAGGGTTTACCATAATTAGAATTACCAATAATTTGGTATTTTAATCCCTCATTAATTTCTATCCAATTACCTTCTGGAAAAACTAAAAATAACTTATGTTCTTCATCATTGGGCATTTGCCCTCCAATGATTGAATGTAAATTGAAATTATATCCCTCTGCTTTTAGGGTAGCTTTGTCTTCATCGGCTACTCGGCGTATCATTTCTCCGAAGGCATTGACGGCTTCAAACATATAGTCAAATTTGAAAATAAATAATGAGTGGTTGCCTACTTCGTGGATAGATACTTTTTTATTAGAATAAACTTCTGTACCTGCTGTAATTCTATTATCGGCAATGGCAATGAGTCCATTTTTAACTTTAATTCCTAAACAATATGTCATTTAATTAATTGGAAAATTATCAATTTGAGAATGGAGATGGGTATTTCCCTCCATGAAATTAGTCAAAGTATATGGAATAATCCAATTATACTACAATTGTTGAGCCTTTACTTATTCAAAAAATCCCTAATTCGCTGATTGCTAAATTATTGGCGTTGTACCGCTCAATCATCAAATCTCAGTTTTGTTTATTGATTACCTACCAGAAGAGCAGTTTCTTCTTCGATAACAGGTTTTAAGTCGAAATACGTTTTAAAGATAGCTGCCCCAACCCCATTATTTTTTTGTTGGAATTGGTCTAAATATTCATGCAGCCCTGTCTTGAAAATATCTTTTACCTCCGTAAATTCTACTTCTGAACGGAGTTTGCTCAACGCCTTTTCAGCAGGATTAGAATAAGAATTAGTGATATTTGTACCCGATATTTCGTATAATGATAATTCTGCCTGACGAATACAGTGCATCACCGAACGGGGGAATTTTTTATCTAACAATAAGAAATCAACAATGGCAGTGGGGTTTACAATCTGGTACTGTTGCCGAAACATATTGTATGCACTTACTGATTTCAAGACCGCCGACCACAACAATAAATCAAGTGGAGAACCTACGGCATCAATTTCGGGTAAGAGTGTAAAATATTTTACATCCAAAAAACGTGTCGTTTTATCGGCACGCTCAATCAGCCTGCCCAAACGCCCAAAGTGCCATGCTTCGCCCCGAGTGATAGTAGAATCTACAATTCCGTAAAACAACTGACTACCCGTTTTGATATTTTCCAAGAAACCTTGATACCGAGCTAACTCCCAAGATTTACTTTCGGCAGCCGCATTTTTTACTGTCCAATAAATCTGATTGACATACTCCCACATTTCTCGTGAAATGCTCTCTCTTATCGTTCTGGCGTTCTCTCGGGCTTCCAGCAAACACGACAAAATTGAATTGGGGTTTCGCACATCAAATGCCATGAAATATAGAACATTCTCACGAGTAGGCGAATCGTAGTACTGCTCAAAAATGAAATTATCTGCTGTGGCAATAATAAGGGGTTGCCATTGCTCTGGAACATTGGGGGGTAAATCTAACGCAAGATTAAAATTCACCGAAATAAAACGGGCGTAATTATCAGCACGTTCAATGTATCGATTCATCCAATAAATCGAATTTGCTACTCTACTCAGCATAGGTTTATCTATTTAAAATGCCTGATTGTATTTTTATAAAATTAGTCGAAAAATTGATTCGTACAATCTTAATTCAGTATTTTTTGTTTGGTTTCATCATTTTTACTTGTTGAAAGAAACACGAATTCTTTAAGATATAACTTGGGAAAACTATCAAACTTTGTTGCCAATTTTGGGTATTTTTAGTTCTGTTTCGTACTAAATCAAAAGTGAATAATTGGGTATTTCAAAAAAACAAATCAAAAAAAAGACCGTCAAACATGAACATTGATTAATTTTTTATGTTAATTTATCATCGATTTAGTATCTGAACGCAAGTAAGATATTATATTTCATTAACTTTTTTAAAAATTCATATGAAAAAACATTTTCTACTTATGGTTCTGGTTATACTGGGACTGGCAGGGCAACTCTTTGCCCAAGACAAATTAGTAACAGGAAAAGTTACTAATTCACAGGATGACTCTCCACTACCAGGAGTAACTGTCTCAGTCAAAGGTTCAACGCAGGGAACTACCACAGATAGTCAGGGAAGTTTCAAAATTAGCGTTCCCTCTGGTAAAAGCCTTATATTCTCGTCGGTGGGGTTTACTCAAAAAACCGTTCAAGTGGGCAGTCAAACAACTATCAATGTAAAACTCGATGAAAATACGAGTGATTTGGAAGAAGTGGTAGTAACAGGTTTGGCATCAAGTATCAAGCGTTCTAATGCCGCCAATGCCATATCAGTTGTAAAAGCCGAACAATTAACAGGTACTACCAAGCCTCCATACCTTGATAACGCTATGCAAGGTAAAGTTGTGGGTGCAAACATCGTGGCTAACTCTGGGGCACCGGGTGGAGGTATCTCGGTTCGTTTGCGTGGTATTTCATCTATCAACCTTTCAACCGAACCTCTTTATGTAATTGATGGAGTTATTATTGATAACTCACAGTTCAATACGGGAGCGGGTTCAAGAGCGTTTAGTGGTGCTACTACTACTTCCAATGTGAGTTCGCAAGACCAGGCTACTAACCGTGTGGCAGATATTAACCCTGCGGATATTGAATCAATGGAAATCTTGAAAGGACCTGCGGCAGCGGCAATGTACGGAACTCGTGCCAATGCTGGGGTAATTGTTATCACTACAAAAAGAGGAAAAGCTGGAGAAACAAAAATCAACTTGAGCCAAGATATTGGTGTTGCTCAAGCACAACGTTTCTTGGGTTCTTCAAATTGGAATGATAAAAAAATTGATACTTTCTTTGAAGGCTACGGTATTGGTGGATATACTGCCGAAGACTACAAAAGATTATTAAAAGAAGCTAATGGAAGAACTTGGGATTATGAGAAACTATTCTTCGGTGAAACTCCCATTATTACCAACACTCGTTTGAATATTTCGGGTGGAAATGACAAAACTCGTTTCTTCATTTCGGGGGGTCTCAACTCTGAACCCGGTATTATGCAACGCACAGGATATGGTCGTCGTTCTATTCGTTTGAACTTAGACCAGAAATTCAATGACCGTATTTCATTGGGTGTTAGCTCTAACTTTATTAATTCTAACTCTTCAAGAAGTTTTACGGGTAATGATAACAACGGGGTGGCAATTGGCTATAACATTGCTTACATTCCTAACTTCATCGACCTTACGCAAAGACCAGACGGTACTTATCCAGTTTGGGGATATACAGGACAAAATCCGTTCGAGATTCGTGACAAAACGGATAACTTAGAATCAACCAATCGTACTTTACAATCGGCTAATTTAAACATCGATATCATCAGAAAAGAAAATAGTCTTTTGAAATTGAATGTGGTAGGAGGTTTAGATTATTTCACGAATGAAAACGAAGTTTACGTTCCTGATTATGTAGCTTATCAACAACAAAGAGCTAATCCAGGAGCTTCTCGTGTTTCAAAAAGTAGAGCATTGTACTCTTACTTACAGTCTTTCTTGACGTATTCTTGGAAAGTAGGTAAAGTAGATTTACAAACTCAGGCGGGTGCGGTACGTAACATCCGTGATTTTGACCTTACTTGGGTACAAGGTGAAGGATTACTACCAAATCAACGTAACCCACTAACTGGAGCGGTACGTGTATTTGACCAATTCTTCCAAAAAACTCAAGAAGTAGCCGTAGATTTTAACCAAGAATTTAACTGGAATGATAAATTAATCGGTCGTGTGGGTTATCGGATGGACCGTTCTTCATTGAATGGAGATAACACTAAATGGTATGGTTTCCCAAGAGCTTCTTTGGCCATTAATTTAACGAAATTTGATTTCTTGAATACCGACAAAATTAATTTATTGAAACCTCGTTTTGCTTTCGGACAAACGGGTGGTGTACCTGCATTCGGAGATATTTACTCTACACTTGATGCTACTATTATTGGTGGTCAGTTAGGTTCTGTTACTCCTACAACCGTAGGTAACGGTGGTTTAGCTCCTGAAAGAGCCCAAGAAATTGAAGCAGGGGTTGATGTAGGTTTATTTGGCAATCGTTTGAACTTGGAATTAACATTCTATAACAAAACTATTTTCGACTTCTTAAATCCATATACTTTATCTCCTGGTAGTGGGGTAACAAGTATTAAAGCATTTGCCGTAGGTGATTTTGAAAACGTAGGTACTGAAATCAGTTTGACTGGTAAAGTAATCGAGAAAAAAGACCTTAGCTTGGTAACAACTTTAGCGTTCTGGAATAACAAAACGACGATTACTCGTTTAACCATTCCTGAAACATTTGCAGGGTTTGGTTTTGGAGCATTCGGACGTAACCGTTTGCGTCAGGGTGCTTCGCCAACGGCTTGGTATGGTACACCAAACGTGAACGGACAACCCACTCAGTATGCTGATGCTCAACCTAAATATCAAATGTCATTAAATACGGTATTGAAGTGGAAAAACTTTGATTTCTCGATGTTGTGGCATACTTCACAAGGAAACCATAACTCAAACTTGAATCAAGAATTAAGAGACGAAGGAGGTAATACCCTTGACTGGATGGAAGATTCTGACGGAGATGGTATTGTAAACCCATTGGATGGTCGTTTGTTTGGTATCAATGCCAGCAACAATACCAGCGTATTTGTTCAAGATGCCAGCTATATTCGTTTACGTGAAATTGCAGTGTATTATACTGTACCAAAATCTTTCTTACAAGGAGCTTTTGGTAAAGTTATTAAGGGAGCAAAATTGGGTATCTCAGCACAAAACCCTATTACTATTACTAACTATTTTGGCTACGACCCCGAGTCATCAAACTTCGGAAACCGTGCTTTAGGTTTTGGTGTTGATTTAACTCCTTACCCATCAGTTAAGAGAACATTCTTCCACTTGTCTCTTGATTTTTAGTCCATCACTCAAATTTTGTAACAAATGAACAAATACATAAAATTAGCAACTCTGGGCATTGGTATTTCTTTGATGTCCTCTTGCAGTCTATTAGAAGTAGATAAAATATTAGAACCTAATAACCCTACCGTTGAATCAATTGAGAGTAATGCTACTGCTAACCAAATTTCTCAGTTGGGTATTGGTTTACAATCAACTGCCAGAAACGGTATTGCCGCATTTTACGAAACTTCAGGGTCAATCGGGCGTGAAATTATTCGTTCGGCTTCTACTGATAACCGTTATTTTTCTGAGATTCTCGGAACGGTTGATATTGACCCCGCTGGTATTTTCTACGGTTGGTACGGTAGTTATAATGCTACTCGCCGTAGAGCAGAACTATTTATTCGTTCGGCAGATAATACCAATTCTATTACTGCTGCTCAGAAAGCAGGTGTTAGAGGCTTTGCCAAAACGATTCAGGCTTATGCTATGCTTAATTGTTTGAATATGCTTCAAAGTAGCGGTATTCGTACCAGTTTTACGGATTTGAGTGCACCTGGCGATTTACTGAAACCAGGTAAGTTCTCTGATTATGCGGGTGGTTTAGCTTATTGCAAAACCTTAATTGACGAAGGTAATACAGCTTTAGGACAAGCGGGAGCATCTTTTGCATTCCCGATGACTGCGGGTTGGGCTGGCTTTAACACGCCTGCTAACTTTGCAAGATTCAACCGTGCTATTGCTGCCAGAATTGCCATGTACCAAAAAGATTGGGCAGGTATGAATACCGCTTTAAATCAATCATTCTTGAATTTGAGCGGTCCTTTATCAACTGGACCAGTGTTTACTTTCTCAACTACTGCGGGTGATTTAACCAATCCATTATTCCAAAACAGAAATACGGATGGAGCACCATGGGTTGTACAAGTAAGAGTTGTTCCAGAAGCAGAAGCAGGGGATACTCGTATTGCCGCTAAAATGAGCAGAAGAAATAATCCACGTGCCTCTGGTAACATTGCTGCTTCTGAATTTGAAGTATTCATGTACCCTTCTAACACATCTCCTATTTCAATTATCAGAAATGAAGAGTTAGTGTTAATGTACGCTGAAGCTCAACTTCAAACGAATAACTTGGTTAATGCTGAAAACGCTTTGAATATCATTAGAACGAGTGCAGGTTTAAGAGCCTACGCTGGAGCTAAAACTGCTGCGGCTCTTACGGACGAATTATTGAAGCAACGTCGTTATTCTTTATTCTTTGAAGGACATCGTTGGTTTGATATGCGTAGATATAATCGTTTAGGAGATTTACCGAAAGATTTAGCTAATCACCGTGTATTTGCTGAAATGCCAAGACCACAATCAGAAGTGGATTGGGACGTAAGAAATCCATAGTTTTAGATTAATTCTATAAAAAGCCGTACCTCAAGATTTGAGGTACGGCTTTTTTGTTGAATGAAAATTAGCAAACTTATTTCATCAACCTAACCAATAGAATTTCAATCGCTAAGAATACCAAAGCGGCTATTAAAAAATATTTCCAAAGTGCTACGCCAAAGTTTTGGTCTT
The DNA here is from genome assembly GCA_025454855.1 of Arcicella sp. Classification (GTDB taxonomy): domain Bacteria; phylum Bacteroidota; class Bacteroidia; order Cytophagales; family Spirosomataceae; genus Arcicella. Next base: position 20,877 of record JALONS010000019.1, on the reverse strand, counting down.
TAAAGGTTTTTACAAAATCGGCATCGTCTATTTTATCAAAAACTTGCACATTTTTATTACCATTAAAAATACTTTTCAACTCATCCACACTATAAAAATCCATCATCGACTCTTTATTATCATGGTTGAAAGCGACTAATCTTTCTACTTCGTTGTTCAAAACGAGTTCATAATACCCCGACTCAATTGATTGATTGTCAGCCAACTGATTAGCTTTGGGTAATTCAATCGTTAGATTTTTACCATTCAAATTCTGTACGGGAATCAACTCCAATTTTCCCCGTCGTAATTTAAAGGTGGAAGTTTTGGGAATATCATTCACTTCTACCGTAAAAGTATTTTGCTCAAAAGAATAAGCCATTGGTTCTTGGCGTACACTCAAAGCCGCTACTTTGTACATAATAGGAACAAAAAGAGCATTACGGGCGAAATCTCCAAATTGAGCATCCAATGGCGAAGCTACCAGATATACTTTCCCTTTACCCGTGTTTGAAACCGTGAGGAATGGTTGATTATTTCTGAAATTGAGTAGCTTTTCACCCATTGCCTGCCAAGTTAGCATTCCCCCTTGATTGGGCATTTGTAACAATTCTTTTTGGGTAGAATTATCAAAAATATCACTGAAAAACGACGTAGATTTAACGGGTTCTCCCAAAGGGATAAAATCGGCTTGGGTGATACTTCTGGCTTGAACTCCTCGGATATTAAAACTATTTAAAAAGCCATTATAACTCTGTATATCAGGTGCTTGCGAAGGAATTACGAATAAACTTCCACCTGATTGTACAAATTCTTGCAAAGCAGATTTAATGCTGCCTTCTATGTTTTGTACACCTTCCAACACCACTAAATTGACCGTTTTGAATTGCCCAACATCCACATTACTCGCCGAGAAACTCTTGAAGGCAAAAACACTATCATTATCAAAAACCGTAGGAATATATCGCCCAGTAGAAGCCTGTCCAAACAGATGTAATACTTTGATAGTTGGGGCGGCATTCAGTACAAAATAATAGTCGTTATCGAAAGAAATAGGAGAATCATCGAACGATATTCGAGCTTTCTTGAATCCTTTATCCTTTACGGTAAATGAAAAATTAGCATTGGTAGAAGATTTCGACTGAATACTGGCGATGGTAGAAGAAACTTGGGTATCATCAATAAATAGTTTTACCTGTAAATTTTCTACGGTACGTTCACCCGTATTAAAAAGTCGCACCGTAAGTTGATTGACAGACATCTCCCGCACGAAAGGGGTACTCATCCAGACAGAATCCACAAAAACATTTTGCAGAGCCTTTGCCTGTACGGGTACGATAAACAACTTTGAGGTAGAATCTATCTTCATTTTTGACAGATTTCCAGCCGTTGATTTCTGAAAATCAGAAAACCAAAGGTACTGATTTCCACCCTGTGAATTATGCTTGGAAGCTAAACTCGCCTGACGCTTCAAAACATTCTCGAAGGTACGGGGCGTGTGTGTAAACTTAATGGTGGTAGTACGGTCTCTGATGGCTTGGGCATTGCCTACACTGTGTTCATCCGAAGAAAAATCATTAGTAACTAATTGTAATTGAGAACCTTGTGGAAAAGCCGCCAATAATTCCTCTACTTTCCCGATGGCTTTATCTAAATACGATTTTTTATCCAACTCGTTTTGCATGGATAAAGAATTATCTACGTAGATACTGGCTACACCACCCGCTTGTACACCTTTGCCCGACTTAGAGGGTAAAAAAGGCTGGGCAAAAGCCAAGACGAAACAGCCAATAAATGCCATTCGGGCTGCCATGATGAGCAAATGTTTGAGTCGGCGAAATGAGGAGGTCGTTGTGTTTACCGCTTTTAAAAAAGCTACATTGGTAAACAAGACTTTCTTAGTTCTACGAAAGTTGAACAGGTGAATAATTACGGGGATTGACACCGCCAAAAGCCCCCAAAGGAAGGTTGGAAATAAAAATTGCATATATTTTGACCAAGATTTTGTACTATTTTATCTCATAAGGATTGATACAGGTCAGTCCAGAAATATCCTCAAAATCTTTGGTATTACGACTAATCAAAGTTAAGTTATTCGTTAAAGCTGTAGCGGCAATAATGGCATCAGGAAGTTTTATTTTTTACATTTACGTAATTCTACACAAGCATCTATGATAGCTTTGTCTATCTTTACTACCTCAGCTAATTCCACAAAATCTTGTGTTGTTTGGGGAACATCTTTAAAACCCAAAACCTCAATGTAGGTAACGAATGAAATTATAAAATGTTCGTTAATGACACTACCTAAAAACTGTAAGCCCTTAGCTGGAATTCTACCCATCTGAGCATCAATAATAGCATTTGTATCAACCAAATATCTCGTTTCTTTCCCATTCGTTACGACTTTCAATTAAATATTTTTGCATTCGTTCACCTGTTTCAAGACTCAGCGTTCCAAAAAAATCGGAAGGATTTTTTTTCTTTTTCCTATAATTTCTAAAAATTTCATGCTCTTGGGTGAGTTTGTTCCATTCATCAATAGGAATCTGAACGGCTATATGTCGCCCTTGCTCATCTGAGAGATACTGTAAATCCATATCGTTAAGTATTTGAATGTTTGCACATATATATTCTAGAATATAAAACTACAAAAAAGCCTCGAAAGTATTGCTTTCAGCAAGAGATTGTTCAAAATCCATTCCAGTTTCTTAATTCATAACACATTTCATGGCTTCATCAGTATTTTATTGATTGTCTCTTTTATTGAGATTAACTTTGTTGGATTAAAACCATCTTTTATCAGCAAAAATATCCAATATGAACAAAATATTTTTATTTGGCTATGTATTAGTCGCTTTATTCCTTTCTTCTTGTAAAACATCTCAAATCTCCAGTAGTAAAGTATCTGACAATACCGTTGAAATCAACTTTTTACACGTGAATGATGTCTATGAAATTTCTCCTCTGGAAGGAGGAAAAGTAGGCGGAATGGCACGTTTAGCAACTTTACGTAAGGAACTATTCCGAGAAAACCCAAATACGCTTACCATCTTGGCGGGTGATTTCTTGAATCCTGCCCTTATCAGCACTTTCAAACACGAAGGTAAGACTATCAAGGGAAAACAAATGGTGGAAGCGATGAATGCCATCGGTTTTGATTGGGTAGGTTTGGGTAATCATGAATTTGATTTAGATGAAGCCGACTTACAAAAAAGAATTGACGAATCTAAATTCAATTGGCTGGCTACTAATGCCTTACAAAACAAAAAAGGTAATTTAGAACCTTTCGGTAAAAATGTTGATGGCGTTAAAGTTCCTTTCCCAAAAACAACCATTTTAACTTTTAAAAATGCCGCAGGGAAAACCGTAAAAATGGGAATGTTTTCAATCGTACTACCGTCTAATAAAAAGGATTATGTGTACTACGGAGACTTTTTTGAAAATGCCGTAAAAGCCTACGATATGCTAAAACCTGAATGTGATTTTGTAGTGGCTATTACCCATATCAACAAAGCCGATGATGCTAAATTAGCAGAGATGTTGCCTAATGTGAAATTATTGATGGGCGGACACGACCACGATAATATGATACAAAACGTAAACGGCGTAATAGTGGCAAAAGCCGATGCAAATGCCAAAACGGCCTATATTCACCGTATTTCATACGATTTAGAGACTAAAAACGTAGCCATTAAAAGTGACTTACGCAAAATTGATGAATCTATCCCGCAGGATTCGGCAGTAGCAGTAGTAGTAAAAAAATGGGAAGACATCATGGACGTAGCCCTTGCTAAAGTGGGTATGAACAAAAATGATGTAGTAGCAGACCTTGCTGAACCTTTAGACGGTCGAGAAACACCCATGAGAAATTCTCATACCAATTTGGGCGATTTAATTGCTAAAGCCATGACTGCATCTGCTTCAAAACCAGTGGACTGCACAGTATTTAATAGTGGTTCAGTAAGAATTGACGACCAAGTATCTGGTAGAATTACACAACTTGATATTATGAGAATTTTACCCTTCGGTGGAAAAATTGTGGAGGTATCCATGAAAGGCAGATTGTTAGAACGTATTTTAGAAACAGGTTTAAAAAATAAAGGTAGCGGTGGCTTTTTACAATGGCATAGAATCAGCCATAACGAAGCTAAAAATGAGTGGTACGTTAACGGTAAATTATTGGATGTTAATCAAGATTACTACGTAGCCATTCCTAAATTTATGATGGAGGGAAAAGAGACTAACTTTGGCTACTTGACCTACCAAAACCCCGATGTATTAAAAGTAACGGAGTCGGACGATAAAGATATGAATGATATTCGCAACGACGTAAGAAAGATTTTGATTGCTTATATGAAGAATCCTAAGTAGGCATTTGTACATTAATATTCTAAAAGTCAAACATTATTTTAGTAAAATCAACTACTTCAATAACAAAAGAGAGTCCCCAATGTCATCTATAAATTATGACTTTGGGGACTCTCTCTTTATTTCATTGATTATTTCTTTTTCTTCAAAGGGTTAGCAGGTACTGCTACTGGGATTTTAGAAGTATAATCAGCTACTCCTTTTTCGATAGCATCTTTAAAGAAACCAAAAGAAGGGTCTCCCTGACCTAACGAAAGTGCTTTTTGGGCTAATGGCAACGCCTCCGCAAAATTCCCTAACTTGCCTAATATCTGAGCTTTAGTCCAAAGATTACGGAATGTTTCAGCTCCTGCAATAGAAGTATTCACTAACTTGAGGGCTTGTTCTAATTTTCCTTTTCCTTGCAAATAATCAGCCGCTCCACGCATTACGTTTGCGTTATCAGTAGAGGCTTTATTGATAGCAGTTTCTATCATCTTAGAAGTTTCTACCATTAAAGGAGCTGTAAGTTTCTTATCCGCCCAATAAATATTCATGTTAGCGGTACTATCTGACAAATCAGTAAAATCAATGGTAAACCATTCCGTTTTAGCAACTGCCGAAGGGGCAAGGGTAACTCTCAAAGCATCTTTATCTTGCGAATAACTTTGCTCAGAAGCTCCTGCATCTTTGTTGAAAATTAACGTCCAATTTCCCTTCGTTGGAATTGAGAATATTGAGTAAGTTCCAGCCGTCAATTTCTGACCACTCACCATCACATCATTTGAAATCGTAATCTGCGTAGCTCCGTTCGCTCCAGTTCTCCATACTTTGTCATACGCCACAACACCTCCGAAAACATCACGACCCTTTAGCCCTGGGCGAGAATATTTTATCGAAACATCAGTTGTACCAATTACCTGCGAAACCGAAGCCCCCGGACTCGGCTGAGGTAAACGAACTTGGGCAGTAGCCGAAAGAGAAAATACCGTTAAAGCGGCAAGCAATAGTTTTTTCATTTGTTTTTTAGTTTAAGTTTTATTTTAACACTCCAAAATTAACGGTATATCTGTCAAAAGAGTTTAATTTTTGTTGAATCTATCGTTATTCATCACAAATTAGTAGATTTGTTGCTTCACTAATGATATTTTCAATCCAATCATGCACAGAAATAATCTTCTTCAATTACTTCAAAATCACAAACCATTTAATCACGAAGAACAACAATTTATTGACAATACTATCCAATTCGTGCAAGAAAACGTAGATTGTTTTGAGCGAACGCTACTGATTGGACACGTTACGGGGTCGGCTTGGATTGTGGATAAATCTCGAAAGTTCACCTTACTAACGCACCATCGGAAATTAGATAAATGGTTTCAGACGGGTGGGCATTGTGATGGCGACTCCGACGTATTAAATGTTGCCTTAAAAGAAGCAAGGGAAGAAACAGGATTAACGGATATTGAGGTGGTTAGTTCTGATATTTTTGATATTGACATTCACGAAATTCCTGAACGAAAAGGCATTCCTGCTCATTTGCATTATGATGTAAGGTTTTTGTTAGAAGCCGACATAAATGAGCCATTAATAGTTTCATCAGAGTCGACAGATTTGGCATGGGTAGCTATTTTGGAAGTAGAAAAACTAAATAACAGCGAATCCATTATGCGAATGGTTCTGAAGAGTTTATGAGTTGAGAGTTTATGAGTTGAGAATTTATGAGTTGAGGGTTTATGAGTTGAGAATTTATGAGTTTAGGGTTTATGAGTTTAGGGTTTATGAGTTGAGGGTTTATGAGTTGAGGGTTTATGAGTTAAGAAGGAAAGTTATATTAGGAAGCAAACACTCATAAACTCATAAACTCATGAACCTCTTAACTCATAAACTCATGCCCCCCTTCACTCATAAACTCATGAACCTCTTTACTCATAAACTCATGAACCTCTTTACTCATGGACTCCTAACCTTACAAACTCCCTTATCACGGCATTTCTATCCTAAAAAATACTGGAATAGCGGGTTTTTCGTAATATTCGGGGGCTTGTTGTATTTTATCTACTACCTCCATTCCTGCTATTACTTCACCAAAAACAACATAATTACCATTTAGTTTTTGGGCTTCGGCTTCATTGGTAACAATATAGAATTCAGTTGGAGAGGAAGCCTTCTCTGGATTTCCTTCATCATAACGTGCCATCGCAATCGCCCCACGCTTGTGTTTGAGATGAGAACGGTATTCGGGCGGAACCAGGTAATCTAATTGGTCGAGATATTCACCTCCTCCTTGAATAGCAGTTTGATACACAATTCTGTAAAAAGTACGACTCACGTAATACCCCGACTTCACCAAACGAATGAAATTTGCCCTGTGTAGGGGCGTTTCATCGTAAAGCCGAATTTTTATGTCTCCTCCTACCGTTTTGATAATAACCTCATTTTCAGGGTTTTCTTTTCCGTATTCAGTTAAGAAAGTTTTGGGGTCTTTATCAAAAAGTCGCAAATCTTTTTTACAAGAAAAAAGACTCAACCACAGAAACAAAAATAAATAAACGTATTTTCTAAGAATCATACCGAAATATTGAATTTAAGACTACTACCATCATTCTTTGCCAATTTACTATCCAATATTTCATTTTCAAAATTTACCTTACATTCCCTTCAATTTTGCTAAATCAACGGTTTTTATGGCTTCTTTCACTGCATCAACCTCTACATTTCTACCCTCTACTGATACCAAAAAACGGTCGTTTATACCTGCCATAATAGTACTTCTTTTTTCTTTCTTTTTTACATCTTCCCAACCTTTTACGCCACTAATCCCTAAATCAACCGCTCCCAGATGTTCTTGGTCATTATCTACCGAAAAACCCGTAGAGAACATCGCTGTAGCAGCTCCAAAAGCCACATACGAAGCATTATAATCCATAATATTCACGGTAATTTCGGCATCGCCATTTTTATAAACCTGTGAAGCCGTAGAATATGACATCCCACCCATATTGATAGATTCCCCTTTGGGGTCGCCTTCCTTTGAAAACCCCGAAACATTGGTTGGTAATAATTTTTGAAGTTCAGCGTAGGGCATTGACATGGTATCGCCCTTCGCTCGGCGTTCCTGCATTTTATCCGTAGATTCTTTCAGACCCTCTGCATAATTTTTTAAGCCTTCGGCTGCGTTGGCAGCCTCTTTTACTTTACCACAAGATAATACGAGTAATCCAGTAGAAAGGTAAATTAACAATAATGATATTTTTTTCATGTCAAAGATTGGTTTATTTTCTACCGAAATTCTGTATTTTTCTTGGAAGTGTTCTTACCAAATGCTAAATAATGTCATGAGAACACACAAAAAAGCCTCTCTGAGTTTCAGAGAGGCTTTAGTTTTTTAGTAAGTTAATGAAGATGGTAATGTCGGAAATTTCACTTCGTAGTCGTCAATGGCTTTCGGCTTGTTAAACAACGCTCGGAAGGTATCAATCATAAAGAAAAAGTCTTCTACTTTGCTCCGTGCCAATCGCATCAAATACGTATTCAAACCATTATGAATGGCATGAGCAAAAATATTTCTGAGCAACACTAAATCTTCTTCGTGGTCACAGAAATTTTCTACGGTGTACATCGTAAATCCTCGGTCATTTTCTTGGGCATTAAAAAGCACTAAATGGTAGTCTTTATCGTGGATAAATGAAACAACTCGATTCTTAGAATAATTATAAAACATATTATTGGTATCAACCAATAAATCTACTATTTGTACCTCATTATTGGTAGTATATAGGCTGTTTGAAATGGCTTGAAATTGATTTTCTATGTTCATTTTCTTAAAATTTAACGTTGATGATTGAGTACTTCCCCTCAGTTATTAGTTAAATTTTAGGATTAAATATAACAATTCCAAGCATTTATAAGATTTTTTTAAAATACGATGTACAAACACGAAAAAGCCTAAAAACCCATTTTTAGCAAAAAATGTAATTCTTATTAAAACAAGTTTCTAAATAAAAATGAGTAAAAACAGGTAATTTTCAAGACTACGTTTTACTAATAATTGATTTACAAAAAAATGATATTTTTCCGAAAAATAGATGAGTATTTACAACTAATTTTCACTAAAAAAGACTATTTTATGGATAAATATGACTGTTTTGATACCTCATGGGGTATAGTTTAAAAAATAAGGAATGAATTAAAAAAAATGATATTTTACCCAAAAATACCTTCAATTATAAGGAATTAATATTTTCGTCTTTTCTTTTTAAGGTTTCGTCTCATTCTCGGGAAAAAGTAGAAATCTTCTACTAATTTTGAATTTGATAATTCGCCAAAAAGCAAAATATTGTAGAAAATTGTCACTCATACATGAATATGAAAACAATGTTCCTTACATCAGCAATTATCACAAGAATACAATATTGATTTTTTATTAGAAAAATACAATTTTTATTCAGGAATTACATTTCATCAAACACTAAAAGATTTTAATTGAGAAGTTTAAAGAGGTTTCACAGTAAAGCCATCCCGATTTTCGGGGTGGCTTTCTTTTTTGTCAGCACTGAATTGAACTAACGGCATCATTTTGTGTTAAATATATGTATGTAAAACTCATATTGATATGGAAAAAATAACAGCTATTTACACTGCCGAAGCAACTAATACAGGTGGCAGAAAAGGACACGTAAAATCATCAGATGGAATTCTTGACTTTGATGTTTCGATGCCTGCCGCCATGGGCGGACACGGTGGAAAGACCAATCCCGAACAATTATTTGCGGCTGGATATGCTGCTTGTTTCAATGGAGCCGTAGGAGCAGTAGCCAAAGGACGTAATATTGCAGATGTAGCCATTACTGCCAAAGTTGCCATCGGGAAGGATTCAACGGGAGGATTTGGTTTAGCGGTGGAGTTACACGGAAATTTTCCTAATTTATCGCAAGAAGAAGCCTTGCAGGTAATGGAAGATGCTCATCAGGCTTGTCCGTATTCAAAAGCTACTCGGGGAAATATTGAAGTGGTGCTTTCGGCGAATTAGAAACGTTTATTCAGATGAGGTATTTTGGTATTATCTGTTTAAAATCAACTACTTACTTTAGATATTTTTGACTCTTCAATTATTTTCTATCAATTTTTACCAATCAATGTTCAAGTAATATCAACTAAAACTTGAACATTGATTAGTGTAGTTAGAACTTTCTATCATTTCACTCTACCACAATCTTATTGGTCACACTCTTCTCTCCCTTCGTTACCTTCAAAAAATATGTCCCCTGCATTAGTCCCTCAGCCCGTACTTCTTCGCCTGTGTATGTTAGAGTTCGCTCACGACCCAAGAGGTCAAATAGTTGTATATCAGCGTTTTGAAATGATTTTGGCAGAATTACATTAAACGCTCCTCGGCTGGGATTTGGATAAACTTGTACTGCTTCTTCGTTGATTTCTGACTGATTAGCTAAAGGAAATAAAATACTAATTTGCAAAGCATCCGAAAGTTTAGCACAACCATCTTTCGTAACTGAAACGGCATATTTCCCTGATTTTTTGGCTTCATAAACTTCTGAAATAGCATTGTTAATCAAGGTATCGTTTTTGAACCACTGATAACTTAGTTCTGTTCCTGCGTTGGCAAACATTTTTACGGATAAAGGTTCATAGATTACTCTTTTTATATCCGTTGAAATAGTGGCTTCGGGAAGAGATTTCACGGAAATCGAATAGGTGTTTGAAAAACCTCTTTGTGGGCATTTATCATCTCTAACACTGACCCGATAATTACCTGATTCCGATGCTTCGTACACACTACCAGTGGCGTTATTAATGTCTCTTTCGTCTCTTTGCCATTGAAAAAACGTTCCGTTGGTTTGAGCAGTCAGCATTGATTTATCACCTACACAAATGGCAGCCTGAACGCCTTTAATTTCTGCCGTTGGTAAAGAACGAACAATCACTTTTAATTCATTGGAGATAGCAGTATTCTGACAAAATTCATCTTTGATAACCACTCGGTACGTACCAGATTCATTAATATCATGTACCGCATCTCTCAAAGCAGGAATATCATTCCCGTTTTTTTGCCATTGGTAGGTAACTCCCTCTTGTTTGGTAGTGGAGAGTTTTATTTTTTCGGTAGGACATACTTCCGTTGCACTGGCAATGGCAGTTGGGACTAAGTCTTCACAAAAAGCCACTTTTCGCAGAATGTATTTTACGTTGTTTGAATTAGGAATTTGTTCAAAAAAAGTAATCACCATACTTTTATTTTCAGCTAACTGAAACTTATCCATGGAGGATTTTACGTACTCATTTAAATCAGTACCATCACTTTTAAAAATGCTAATTCGCTTAGATTTTTGTGTTCCATCAGTGAATGAATTTAATACGTAAATATTTCCCGAAGAATCGATTTTAATGTCGTCTTTGATGGAATTGACCAAACAATCACTTTTTTCTTTTATAACTTTTCCTGTTTCATAATTTAATATTACAAGGGTTCTATCCACGCCAAAAACATTTTGCTCAACGCTAAAGAAAACCTTATTTCCTATTCGTAAAACTTCTTTAGTAAAGTTCTTACTGTAACCCCATTTGGGTTTACCCTCCGTATCATAATAGCTTACGGCTCTACCATCAATTAGACCAGCACGTGTAGTGTAATAGGGTGACGAAATTTGAATAATATCGTCGTTTCCTGAATAAAAATCAATTTTATTTGCTCCTGCCGTGGAAGCGGCAACTTCTTTAAACCAACTGAAATTTGAATTATTAATAATCTCAGCACCAATAATTTGTTTATGCAATGAATAAGTAGCAATACCCGACTGTGCGTAGAAATAATGATAATAAATGCCGTACAAGATTTCGCCTTTATCTGTAATTTTTATATCATCAATTTTAATGGAATAGGGTTTTCCATCAAGCGTATTTTTATCTAAATCGGCTTTTATACCAACGTTTTTTACGATTTTAGTTGTGTTACCCTTGCTATCAATTTTGATAATATTTACCTCATAATTGGAATCTAAATAAGCCAAGACCATAGCGTTGTCGGGCGTGACTTTACTGATAAAGCTATTACTGGAATTAAACGGAACGATATTAGACAAAGAAAAGTTAGTTGTTTCCTTAGCCGTAGAATCATATTTTACATACCTCGAAATTTTATAATCATAAGAAGTACTCGACCAAAAACCATTGTCGTTAGTAGGAAATATCTGATTAAACGTACTGGGGGCAGTTTTCCCTTTTTCTTTCCCTTCTTTATCTATGATTACATACTGAGATTCTCTTGTGTTGCTATTCAGCGTAATCAGTCCAAAATAGGGAGATTTAGGCTTACTCTGCGTTTGAAAAACAATAGGATTCTCCGCAGCATACCGCCACTCTTCTTTCCCCTCTAAATTATATTTTATGGTTGCCTTCTCAAAAGCAGTACTATGCAAAAGACCGTCTTCGACGGGTGCAATGAAAGCTCTATTATCTAAAACCTGGATTTTACGCAAAAATTTATAGTTCTTATCAAAATACAGAGTACTATCATAGTTGAAACTTCCGTCATTGGGTTCAAAATAAAAACTATTAACTCTCATGTGATTTGCACTCTGCAAATTGGTTTCAAACAAAGAGTAACTACGATTATAGAAATCTTTTGCATCCCACATTTTTTTTCCCTTAGTGTCATACGTTTTTACACCAAAAACGTCTCTACCAGTATTATTTGAAGAATACCGATACTGTACAAGGATATTTCCGTTGGGTGAAATAGCTGGGCTGACCAAATAATTAGCCCACTTGGCATCAATCACCGCAGAGCTATCTACGACTTTTTCCCATAAAACTTTGGCGTTTTTTTGTCCAAAAGATATTTCAAACATCGCCAGCAACGTGGCGAATACAAGTGTCAATTTTCTCATGATGTTTGATTGTTTATCTAACTCTAAAACTCAGCCCAATCTTCAACCCTACGTTGTAGGCATTGGTCTGGATGAGGCTCTGAGAATCATTGATGTTATTTAATAAATATGATGCGGTGGGTTCAATCGTTAAGAATAAATCCTTGTTTACTAAATGCTGAAAACCTGCCGAAGCATTGATAAAAGTGTTTGTTCGGTGTTCGGCGGGTTCGTACATCACTTGCATTCCAGTACTGATAAAATAGCGATTTCGGGCGGAGGTTTTCAAGAATTTCTGTACATCTAATTTCAAACCTGCCATTCCAAGGGTTTTGTTTTCGGTTTGGGTTTCGCCTATCTTTTCAATGGTATCCTCATAGGGAGATACGCCACCAATACTATTTTGGGGGGAAGCCGTATTTTTAACCAAAATCTTATCGGTAGCTACTTGATAAACAGCCCATTGACGCATAGACAAGTACGATACAGTTGCTCTGAGATTCCAATTATTAGACAAGGGTTTAACAATACCTAATCCCAAAGAAAAACCACTTCGCTCGGCATCAAAAAGGCTGTTTTTTTGTAGATTTTGTACATCACGATTACTCACCGTCAGGATTCTGTACGTTTGTAAAGGTTCAATACTCAAACTTAAATATATAGGTCTTTTGATTGGTTTGGCTTCACGGTTTTGTGATACTTGCGTAATTGTTGGAAGTGCAAAATCACTTTTCAATGGTGAGTAATTTTTGTACCTGATACGCTCTAAAGACCTTTGAGCAATGGTTGGTATGGTTTCCGCTTCTTTTTTAGTAGTAAATATTTCTACTGATTTGTCATCAGGCATTTGTACGGGATTCTTCGTTTTTCTTGATAATTTGTACCAGTTTGAGGTGTTATTATTTTGCGTTTCATTGTTAGAAGTGAAATGGAAAACGGCTTTTGAATAACTTGGCTTTTCGGCTATGTAGGTATCGTTCAAACTCACCAGTAAATTATCTTCATTCTTTGCAATCGCCTGATTATCCATATTTTTTTGAGATAACCTATTGTTTTCTAATACTTCCAACTGCTTTGCAGCAGTTGGAAGATTCCCCTCTACCTCACTTGGTGTGTATCTATTTACTGTTAGTGTTTTTGGTGTCTGATGGTTTCTTTTTAAGAGCGTTTTCTGATAGGTGATGGCTTGTGTTTTATTTGATTTTACTTTGGTTATGATAGCCGTTTTAGCGTCTGAATTTTTATACAATACAATTGTCCCAATGGTCAAAAGGCACAAACCCACCATAGCAATAAGCCCATTTCTGAAGCCTCCGCCCGAAGATGGTTTTTCGGGTTGTAAGGCTGTGCGTATATGCTCCCAAGTTTGCTCGGCTGGTTCGGGTTCATAATCCGAAAACGTGTCTTGGAGAAAACGTTTGAGTTTATCTTCTTCTTGATTTTGCATTGTTGTATGCTTTTTCGATTCTGGAGAATCGAGTTACATTTTATCGTATCCGATTTTCATCAATTCTTTTTTTAATAAATCACGACCTCTGGACAACTGTGATTTTGATGTGCCTTCGGTAATATTCAACATTTCTGCAATATTGGCGTGGGTGTAGCCATCAATTAAGTATAAATTTATCACCATTCGATAACCATCGGGCAACTGATTGATAATCTCTAAAACTTGCTCACGGCTCAGGCTTGAAAATATATTTTCTTCATTATCCGAAAACTCCAACACGCTGTCGTATCCCACTTGTTCTCGTTCGTGAACGGTATGGCGATAATGGTCGATGGCGGTACGAATAACCGACGATTTTACCCAATAATTCACCGATTCAATTTTTTCGAGCGTGTGTAGATTCTTGAAAATTTTGATGAATGCTTCCTGAAAAATATCCTCTGCTTCTGCTCCTGTACGGGCATAACGCCTGCAAACTCCCAAAAGCCGTCCTTTATACAAATCATAAAAGATGGTTTGTGCTTTGGGGTCGTTGCGTTGGCAAGCAAGGACTAATTCTTTTTCGTTTTTGAGCATTTAAAGTTTAAAGGTGGCGTTATAGCTTATTGTACTTTGTATTTAAACATTACTTTTCCATCGTTATTAATTCTAATGACGTAATTATCAATGCCTTGCTTCAATTCTATATGATAGTATTTTGGATTATTATTCAACTGAGTGGAGGGTTGTATTACGGGGGCAAAAACAACTCTGGCTTTACTGAAAGCCCAATTGGCAAAATTATCAGTAATGATATTTTTAACCGTTTGTGGCAATTCGGCATCCGTCAAAACCTTAGCGTATGTAACACTCAGATTAGATTCATTTTCATTTTTTACTAACAAATAATTATCTTGACTTCCACTTTTTACCGTTACGTAATGGGTTTTGTTCTTTCCAAAAGCCGTTTCGGTAGCTCCATAATCAAACTGCCAATTACTAATTCTGCTTTTTAAAAAATCTGCTATGCTGACGGGTAAGTCACTCACAGTCATCACTTTGTACGAAAACTCTTGCTCAATACTTGAAAACCAACTGGTTATTTGTCCCAGTTGCGTTAGCGTTATTTCAGAAGTTTGTAATGCTCCATTTATTTTCTCACGATAATCCATCACCAGCTTGAAGGAGTTATCAGACAAAGTATAAATGATAACATTAGCACTTTTCAACTGATTGTTACTGATAAATTGTTTAATAACGATAGGAATTGAGGTGTCAAAATTGATTTGGTCGGTACTGGTGAAAACAATGGATGAAACTTTATCTAAAACTGCTATTTCCTCACGAATGAAGTTATTGTTAGCATCGTAATAGATATTTAATTTGTTGTTTTTGTCTTTAACTGCTACTTTGAAGCCATCAGTAACAGTTGATGATTTCATATTCTCATATACTTCCACGATGTCGGCGGTAGGATAATTAGCCAAAAGATGTTGTTTCACAGCATTGGGTAACGGTTTTGGTAGCCCTACCAACTGATTCAAATCAATGATTTCTCCTTGATAATCTACCAGCGACAATACTTTGCCCGAAGAAGCCGCAAAATTCGTTTGCCAAGTTTTATTTTGTTCTAATGGCTTAAAAATAAAAGAACTCACCTCGGGGTACATTTGCTTGAAAACTTCGGTAGTAGCTTGTGGGATAATAGGTTGAGGGTCAATAGGAACGTCATTTACTACCTTATCGCAACTTTGTAAGCTCAAAAATATACTTACAGAGGCAATAAGTTTTAGAAACTTTTTTAGTTGATAGGATTGTATGTCAGCAGTTTTTTCCATGTTTTTCTGTACAATAAATTAGTATCTGAATAGTAAGATACAACATTTATCGTCCTTCTAAAAACATGGACGTAAATCCATTCATAAAGGGTTGCATGAAAAAAGAAAAATTATCGAAGCAGCATAAAAGTGCCTTGATATTTAAAATCGGGGCGGTCGGGGAAGGGATTAATTTTATAGACGTACATTCCTTCGGGGAGCTTTTTGGCATTATCCGTACCATCAAAAGGGGTGTAAGTTCCTTTTGAGTAGTAAATAACGTTACCCCAGCGATTAAATATTTGTACCTCGGGGGAAGGATAAACTTCTAAACCTTGTAGTTCCCACACATCGTTCATGCCATCTCCATTAGGGGAGAAAGCCGTTGGAATATACACGGGCTGATATACCACTACGTTAATTTTCCCTTTTCCTTCACAGCCCAGAGTAGTTTTTGCGGTGAGGGTGTATTCGGTAGTAACGGTAGGTTTAGCCGTAGGATTAGCTAATGTGGGGTCGTCTAAGCCCGTTGAGGGTGTCCAAACATAGGTTAAATTTTGGTCAATAAAACCTTTCAATACAACGCCATTACCTTTTCCAAGTAAGATGTCCGTTCCTAAATTAGGTTTGGGAAAATCTTGAATTTCTACTTCTTGCTCCACATTTCCTTGTAAACAAGGTAATGTGCCGTCTAATTTGTACAGTACTTTATGTTTTCCAATACCCAATTTCTTGTAATCAAACGTAGTAGCAAAATCACCATTAATGGTAAATGCTCCGCCCGATGGATTTCCTCTGAGCGGTACTACTGGATATTCAGTTCCACAAACAGACGGGATACGGTCGGCACTAACATTAGTCTGACTAAAAAACTCTATTTTCATTACGGGCGAAGTATTGGTACAAGTGGCTTCGTCAGTAATTCTTAACTGAAAATCTCCCCCTGCACCTACATCCAATTTAGCAAGTGTTCCTACGATATTGCTCCCTTGTAACCATTCGTATTTCTTCATACCCGCAGGAGCAGAAAGCGTGGCAATATCACCTTGACAAAACTGCGTTTTACCCGTATTGGTGTTAATAGTTGCTTTGGGGTCAGATACAATAAAGGTTCTTTTATCTACCAAACTTGGGCAACTACCATTTTGAGCAACTTCATAAGAAATTTCATGTTTACCCACGCCCGCTGTTGAAGGATTGAACGTACCTAAACTGGCATTGGTAATACCTCTTCCCTTGAAAGTACCACCTGCGGGAGTAGCCGTCAAATTTACAGGTGGTGCCGTAAGGCTACAAATGGGAGGAATGGAGTCTATTTTTAACGTGATGGTAGTAGTGTAATCAAGGTTATAATTGGCAGAGTTAGTTGAACAACCGTTACTTAAAGGACTTTGGTCTGTTACTTTTAAAGTATATACTCCCGCCTTTTTGGCTACCAAAGTAACACTTTGGGGCATCGAAATTGGGGTATTATTGTACGACCAAAAATATTGATAACCAGACTGAAAAGTAGTACGAAGTATCAAAGAATCACCCTGACAAATTTGATTAGTATTTCGGCTGGGTGTGATGATTGGAACTGGCGGAGGAACTAACTGTACTAAATCTAATTCATTAGAAATAACTGTTTGCCCCAAATTATTGGTAGCAACTAATCGATAACGACCAGCATCAACATAACCGATGCTCAGAGAATTACCATTTTCGTAGGGTACAGCAGACCAAGCCGAACCCACAAACCGTTGCCATTGATAGGTTACTAAAGAAGCATCAGAAGAGGAAATTTTCACGGCACCATCTGGACAAATACCCACTCCATCTTTAACAATGGTAGTGGTTTGGGCATTGCTAACCCAAGCACTACTGAAAAAGATAAGGACAAATAAGAGAAATCTATGGGATAGTCGTTTAGGCACAGTATTTTATATTTTCCTTTTAATTCATTTTTGAACTTAGTGGTCAGAAAAATATATGTAAATATACTAACGACAACGTTTTACCGCAAACCTTATTGTGAACTTGGTCATAAAAAACGCCTCCGTTTTATTCAGAGGCGTTTTACGTAAAATATTATCAGCTTGGATAAACCCAGTTTCCTCGGTAATCTCTTCGGAGTAATTTATTGGCTTCGGGGTCATTCAAGATGATTTCTTTTTCACCATCCCAATCAATACTTCTACCTAATTTCATAGATAAATTTCCTAATAAAGCCACATTGGATGAACGATGACCAATTTCAATATCAGAAGCAGGACGTTTACCCGTTTTGATACAATCTAAAAAATTTGCCCAAAGTTCTTTAATATTCTGACTATCGGGTTCATTCAGCTTAGCATCTTCGTGGATGATGGGTTTATTTTTATTGGATGGATAAAATGTCCAACCGTCTAACCATCCCATGTGAAAAGTTCCTTCCGTTCCGTAAAAATAACAACCTACGTTGGTTTTTTCGGCTTCGTTACCCGCAAAAAGGCGGTGTTCCCATTCAAGAGTAAAATCTTCAAATTTCCAAATTGCCACTTGGTGGTCGGGGGCATCAGTACTATCTTTTTTAATGGCTCTTCCTCCCGTCGAGAATATTTTTTTAGGATATTTTTCCTCCGTCCACCACAACACTTGGTCTATCCAATGAATTCCCCAGTCACCTAATTGACCATTGGCAAAATCCATGTACTGCCTAAAACCTCTTGGGTGGATACCCGCATTGTACGAGTGCAACGGAGCGGGTCCACACCAAAAATCCCAATCTAACCCTTTGGGCGGAGCAATTTCAGGAAGTTTTTCTCCTGCCCCTCCACCGTAATGTACAAAAGCCCTGACCATCCCGATTTTCCCTGCTTTGCCAGATTTCAAAAAATCCATTCCCGATATGTTATGGGGTGAAACTCGGCGGTGAGTACCTACCTGCACCGTTCGGTTATATTTGCGGGCGGCATTCACCATTGCCCTACCTTCCATAACGGTATGCCCAACGGGTTTTTCAACATAAACATTCGCACCACTTTCAATAGCCGCAATACAACAGAGAGCGTGCCAGTGGTCAGGCGTGGCAACAATTACAATTTCGGGTTTTTCCTTTGCCAACATCTCCCGATAATCACGGTAGATTTTGGGTTGGTCAGAACAGAGTTTCGTTACTTCCTCATTGGCTTTTTTAAGTTGATTTTCATCGACATCGCAAAGGGCGACTACCTTAGACTCTCCCGCCTGAATGGCACATCTGAGAATATTCATTCCCCACCAACCCGAACCCACCAGAGCCGTTTTGTACTTAGTGACATTATGACTCAAGGCTGGTAAAATGGGTAACGCCGAAAACGCCAAACTGGTAGCGGTAATATGGATAAAATTTCTACGATTCATCTTTTGAGATTTTGGTTTTCTCAAAAATATAGAAAAGTTTTTGAGTTTTTATCCTGTACTTTCACCGTGAGGCAAAGAAGTTTTACGCTATCGTTGGGTTAATCACAGGTGAATTGTTTTAACTCATCTTCGTATCTTTTTCTTTCGGCAACCGTGTAGGCA
This sequence comes from Arcicella sp., assembly GCA_025454855.1. Taxonomy (GTDB): domain Bacteria; phylum Bacteroidota; class Bacteroidia; order Cytophagales; family Spirosomataceae; genus Arcicella. Next base: position 1,894 of record JALONS010000019.1, on the reverse strand, counting down.
CTACACGCATTCAAGATATTCAGTAACGATTTCTTGACGGCTTCGCATTTGGTTTTGCTGGTTGGGTCGGCGGCCCAAGCATTAACAACGGTTGTATATTCTTCCGCCACTCTCTGACAGTTATCGGCTGAGGGTTCTACACTCTCTTTCTTACAGGCAATTATACCCACAATAGATAATAAAATAAGTCCTTTTTTCATTTTGTAATGATTGTGTTAAAAGTTACCATAAATTAATATTTTGTGAATAATGGTTAGGTAAGTATCCTTGCAGGAATAGTCCGTGAAAAATATCAAAATCTATACTTATTAAAAACTAAACCCCATAAGCCGTTAAATATCCGCTGATTGTAATTATACTAAGCGAAAAGCGATTTGCGAAAAAGCGAATGCGTAAGTTTTTGATAATAAGTAACTTATCGTGTTTATGTTTCGTAAACGTAAATCTATTGAGTATAGCAGAATCTTAAAAGAGATGCTTATTGGCAAACCTGTAAAATGCGTTGTTGGTAATCACCCATCAAAGTAGCCATTTTTTCCATCTGCTCATATTGTTCTAAACCTTTCATTTTTTCTTTTAATTTTCGGGCATCCATTCTGTAATTTGCCCAAAGGGTTTGTTGTTTTCGGTTACAGTTGAGGTCTTTGTTTAGCCTTGCCCGTAAAGTCGGGTCTTGGGTTTCGCTCAACTCAATTTCTATTCTTCTGGCTTTGATTCTGAGTTCAATATCTGCCATTTTGTAGGTCATTTCAGAGTTCAGGGCAAAATCTGCCGTACCCCGAGTAATTTCTGAGGCATCATTCAACATGGCCGCATTGGCATTTGATTCCATTACTTTCGTCTGTAATTCCTTATCAATTTTTGCTTTTTCTTTGTACAAAGCAATCAACTGAAGGTCTTTTTCATCTTGGAGTTCCTCCGCCAAATGTTGGTCAATATCGTTCGTTTTTTCTTGGTGATTTTCCTTAATCTTACCCATCATCATATCACCCATCGGTTTATAACCCGCACCCGAAAAACTGTGTGGTTTGGGGTACAAAGCCGTCAGCCGACAGCCTTTGGTGTTGGCGGCATCATTTACTTGAAAAACCAAATAGACGTGGTTGTTCCGTTTGTTCAGAATCCAGCCCGCTCCGCCCAAACCCGTTACGGCATAATTACTTTTAAGAGGAGCGTACTGCCCTTCGGCAACGCCCAAATCTTTGAGCCAAATCTGTACTTTCCCTTCGTCACCCACGTACTCATACACGTCCAGTATCATGTCTCCTTGGGTCAGTTTGCCCGTTTCTATCAATTTTTTGGGTAACGGCACCGACTTTACTTTCTTGGCGGTTGTCCAGAAAATATCACCTAAATTTTTGGCATCAAACCGAGCCATCGTCATGCTGTACATACCATCGCCAGCGGTCATTTCCATCAGGACTTTACCCATTTCGGGAGCGACCGTAAACATTCGTTGGGTCATGTTGGGTAAAATTGCCCAATAGTGCAAATTTTCGATGCCTTCTATGGATTCTTTGTTGCCTTCCCAGCGTTTCAAGAGGTCAGACGTAATGCCCACCACACCATTGGTAATGTTGATGTATTGTAGCATTGTGCCAGATTCCCCAGTGTTGCTGTCATCGCAAACTACTTCCATCAGGTGCGTCATTTGGTACGTTCCGTTGGCTTTGGGGACGGGTTCGGCTTTGAGGTTAAACTTCGGTTTAGTGAAGTCAATTTCCTTGAAGCCTTTATCATTTTTGATGATTTCGATTTTTTGACCAAAACCCAAAAACGAAATAAAACAAAGGAGAAAAGACAGTTTTTTCATCTGGATTTATTTTAATACTTGATTTTTTTCAATACCCGAAGCAATTACCACGGGGCTTTTCAAGGTAAATTTCCCCGTCAT
>JALONS010000189.1 GCA_025454855.1 Arcicella sp. | reverse complement strand
AGCCAAACCATCTGTTCGGGGCAAAGTATCTCGGGTATTACCTTTAACAATCCACCTCCGTCCGCTCAACCCATTCCAGACCCTTCTTCCGATTTGGCACCAACTGCCCCTAAACCAGAGAAAGGTATTGGATTCAGTAGCTTTGTGGCGGGAACAGTCTTTACATGGACAAGAGATAATACCGTTACCGTAGGTGGAATTGCAGCCAGTGGTTCTGGTAATATTTCTGGAACTTTAATCAATACAACTGCTTCCCCCATCACCGTAACATTTACCATTACTCCATCTTATACTAATGCGGGGGCAACTTGTACAGGGACACCCATTACCGTAACCGTGATAGTAAATCCAAACCCAACCGCCGTCCTAAGCGATGCTGGGACTGCTTTCTGTCAGGGTGGTAGTACTACTCTTTCGGGCAATGCTGACCCTAACTATACTTACGCATGGGAAAAAAGTTTAAGTGGAATTGCGAATCCTAATTCTTTTACAGCATTCGGAGGAACTGCCCAAACACAGGTAGTAAGTACTTCTGGGGTGTATCGAGTAGTAGTAACCAATCAATACAATTGTTCGGCAAGAGATACCACAATTATAAAGTTTGCTGATTTCACCTTTAATGGTTCACTGGCTGTTGGGGATGCCCAACAAACTGGTAGAATGAACCGTTTTGGGGTGGTTTCTACTTGTGCTGCTGCGAAATCCTACCCTGGCAGTTTCACCACATCAGGGGCAAGATTGTATGATAGTTATACCATCACTAACCCCAGAAATGTACCCGTTTGTGCTACCATTGGTATCAAGTCAGGCTGTGGCGTGAATATGTTCTCAGCAGCATACCTTGGTAGTTTTAACCCTGCCGATGTTAGTGCTAATTATTTAGCCGACCCTGGTTCTTCGTTCCCTTTAACGGGATTCTATGAAGCAACCATTCCTGCCAATGGAACAATTGTGGTGGTGGTACACGAAGTAAATACAGGAACTGGTTGTGGTAATTATACCTTAACCGTAGAGTTACCTCGTGAGGCAGTGGGTATCTCTGTAACACCCAATAACCCAATCTGTGTACCGGGTACACCTGTGAGTTTGACAGCCAGCACGGCTAATTCTTATGCGTGGACAGGGGGAGGTACTTTCTCAACACAAACCATCAATCCGAGTCCAACCGCTACCGGGAGGTACTTTCTCAACACAAACCATCAATCCGAGTCCAACCGCTACCACTACCTATAACGTTGCTTTGGGATATGGAAATGGTACTTGTAATGCCACGGCAACTGCTCAAGTGGTGATAAATCCTGCTCCAACGGTTTCATCAAATTCACCCATGTGTGCGGGAGGTACTTTGAATTTATCATCAGGAACAGCCAATTCATATAGTTGGACATCACCAAGTGGATTTACATCATCTGCACAGAATCCAAGTATTTCTAACGTAAGTACTTCGCAAGGAGGAACTTATACGCTTGTAGCAGTGAATGGAGGTTGTACTTCAACGACAACTATTGCAGTAATCATCAATCCGTTACCGTCCATTACCACAGGTTTAAGTCCTGCGATATGTGCGGGAGCAACCTCATTTACAATTCCACATACGGCAAGTGCCAATTCGCCAACAACTTATTCCATTTCTGGAACGGGTATAACAACTGTTACTGATGGAACATTAACGCCCTCACTAATCACAGTAAATTTGACTGACCCTGCGGTTGGAAATTCAAGTTATGCCTATACAATGACGGTGAAAAATGCCAATAACTGTACTTCTGGTAACGTAACTGGAAGTGTAACAGTAAATCCACCAGTAACGCTAAACTGTCCAACCAATACCACTACTACGGCTTGTCAGACCCAAGCAGCGGTAAATACAGCCTTTACTGAATGGTTAGCAACTGCAACTGCCAGCGGAGGAGCTAATGGCGTTTTGACGAATAATAATACTGGTGCCCCATCAGCTTGTGGAGGTTCAACAACAGTAACGTTCACTTACACAAATGATTGTAGCCCAGCTACTTCAACTTGTCAAGCTACTTTTACTGTGCCAGCTCCACCAACGGTTATATTGACTTGTCCCATAAATACCACGACAACTGCCAACCAAACTCAAACAGCCGTTAATACAGCGTTTGCCAATTGGTTAGCTACAGCAACCGCCAGTGGTGGATGTAATGGCGTTTTGACGAATAATAATACTGGTGCTCCATCGGCTTGTGGAGGTTCAACAACGGTAACATTTACTTATACAAGTACATGTTCACCGTCCACCACTACTTGTCAATCAGTTTTTACTGTTCCAGCCTCAACTATCAGCACAACAGCAGGTAATAATTCACCGATTTGTACAGGAAGCACGTTGAATTTAACAGCAGGAGCAGGGTTTACTTCTTATGCTTGGACGGGCGTAAATGGTTTCTCTTCAACTGACCAAAATCCGAGCATTCTAAATGCAACTACTTCTTTGACAGGCACATACCAAGTACTCGTTACAAACAGTAACGGCTGTACAGCTATGGCAACAACCTCGGCAACGGTGAATCCAACGCCAGCCACACCAACAACTCAAGCCGATACTCAGATTATCTTTGGCGGAAGTATTACACTTACAGCAACAGGTTGCTCAAATGTAAATGACATTTTAAAATGGTATCAAACGGCTGATAATACGTTGGTTACGATGCCAGTTTCGCCAACAGCAACGACTAACTATTACGCCAAATGTGAAACCACTCTAAACGGAATTACTTGTATCAGTCCAAATAGTAATAACGTAACGGTAACGGTTCTTCAACCACAACCACCCGTAGCCACAGGGGCTACAATATGTACAGGCAGTAGTGTAACGCTCACCGCCACGGGTTGTACGGGAAGTACTGGAACATTTGTTTTGAAATGGTATTTGAACGCTACGGATGCTTTAGTGACCATGCCAGTTTCACCAACGACTAATACTGACTATTACGCCAAATGTGAACAAACATTTAACTCCGTAACAGCAGTTAGTGCAAAATCGAATGTGGTAACGGTTACTGTATTGAACCCAATTGCTCCAGTAGCCACGGGTGGAACTATTTACAATGGTAATTCTATTTCGCTTAATGCCACAGGTTGTACAGGTTCAGGGTTTGTCATAAAATGGTATCAAACGGCTGATGATGCTTTAGTTACCATGCCAGTTTCGCCAACTGTTACCACTCAGTATTATGCAAAATGTGAACAAACTGCTAATTCTGTAACGTGTATTTCTCCCAAAAGTAATGACGTAACCCTTACGGTAGTCAATAGAATTTTTGTAGATATTACGAAGGTATCAGCCCCAATTCAAAATGGTAATTCTTGGGCAACGGCTTATGGTAATTTACAAACTGGTTTGGCAGCGGCTACTCCAGGTGTTGAAGTATGGGTAGCTAAAGGTACTTACAAAACCACTGCCACTAATACCCGTACCATCTACTTCAATATCCCCAACAATGTCATTGTCTATGGTGGTTTTGCTGGTACCGAAAACGCCCTCAGCGAGAGAGATTTCAGAACCAACGAATCTATCCTCAGTGGGGAAATTGGTAACTTGGGTAGTATCACCGATAACAGTTACCACGTAGTTGTATTTGATGGCTCAACCAATAATACGGTCTTGGACGGCTTCACCATCACGGGAGGAAATGCCAGTTTTGACCCCAATCGCTCGGTGTCTTTACCTGTCACTAACACCATCACCGCTTCCACCTTAGAAACAGGGGGTGGTATCATGGCAAAAAATGCCGCAGCTCCTATCATTGCCAATTGTACATTCACCAAAAACTCCGCTATTGTCGGTGGGGGATTATTCGCCGCTGATGCCAGTTTAGTAACCATCACACATTGTAAATTTAATAGTAATCAAGCCACTTTTGGTTCGGGTATTTATTTACAGGATGGTAGTAACGGAAAAGTAAGCAACACACTTCTGAATGGTAACCGAGGTATTGGTAGTTTCTACAACAATAATTCGAGCCCTCAAATCAGTAACTGTACCATTGCAGGAAACGGTGGGTACAGTGGTGGTATCTTCAATTCTAACAGTTCGCCAGTGGTAATCAACTCCATTATTTGGGGAAATGCCAAACCCATCAACGATACCCAATCCATCATTACTTACAGTATTGTGGAAGGGGGCTATGCGGGTATTGGAAACCTCAACTATGACCCACAATTTATCGACCCGAACCCCGAAGGAATTTCTCCGACTACCAATGGCAATTTCCAACTCAAAGAAAAATCATTGGCAATTGACCGAGGATTAAACGGAACTATCACTTTGAGTGATAAAGACTTAGTGAATATCAAGGCGTGGGAACTGCCAATTTGTTAATCAGTATTACCTCGGGTAACTGGGAGTCGGGCTTAACTTGGGATGCAGGCAGAAGTCCTCAAATTGGTGACATCGTTATTATTGACCAAAACCATATCGTAACTATTAATGGTAATGCTAATGCACAGAGCGTTGAATACAGAGGCACAGGTTCATTAAGATTTAATTCTGCTACCAGTAAGTTAAATATCGGTTTTTAAATTTCATTTCTTGGCAATATATTTGCCAAGAAATAACTAAACCCAATTTTATATAATTCTATGAAAACATATCAACAAAAGGGTAATACATCACTATTAATTATCAATCACAAAACGTCTTCGAAGGTTTTAATTGATAATGTAGTCTTACTAAAAGGAGATGTTAATTATACAACGTTTTATTTAGAAAGTGGCAAGCAAAAAATTGTTGCTCATACAATAAAATTCTTTGAAAGTTTCTTAGAAACACATGGTTTTTTGAGGGTTCATCGGTCTTACATGATTAACCCTAATTATGTAAAGGAATATAATTCTGAACAGGAAATATTAACGATGCAAAATGGGTATCAAGCAATGATTTCAAGAAGAAGAAAGCATACACTAAAAAATTTGATTGATTAACACTTCATCAACAAAACCCTCTCAATAAAATTTTGAGAGGGTTTTATTTTTCTCATCCCTAAAATTTACAATTTTATAAGACTGTTTTACCAAATAGCCTAATCTGAATTGTGTGAAATAAAGAGTTTGATTACTTTAGATTAAATTTTTAAACTTAAACCGTATCTAAAATGCAAAGATTAACCGTTGCGGGAAGATTACTCATTACCGCACTCATATTAGGAGCTATTTATTTTGGTTTCAGAATGTTTGGTGGGCAAGAAGCCTTGAAGAAATTAGCTCCAGCCACAGAAACATCCTCATCCGCCCCAAATGCTAACCCTGAGAATTCTGAAGCTACTTCTGAATCATCAAGTACTGCTTCTGATAACCAGTCATCTTCAGCATCTGATGGCGGTCAGCAGGCTCGTTTCGATTATACCCCACCAAGTCCGATTGCGGGTAAATTAAAGGGAGTCGTTGAGTTAGGAGCCAGTGGTTTCAATTCATTTATTATCAGAATTGATGCTGATAAAAATTGGAAATTGGAAAAGGCTGAATTTGGGAATAGTTTAGTGATTGAAAATATGGCATCGGATGATGATATTCGTACTGGTCTGAAAAAGTACATCGGTGGAATGCTGGATTATGGTGTAAGTGGACGTGATATTCACTTTGTAGTAAGCTCAGGGGCTGTGAAAGCAGATGTAACGCAAAAAATTATCAATGTTCTCAAATCTCTAAAATACTTCGTTAATACCGTTACACCCGAGCAAGAAGGAAAATTGGGTTTAAAATGTGTACAACCCGCTAAATTTTCGGATGAGTCCTTCGTAACTGATATTGGTTCTGGAAATACTAAAATTTCTTGGAAAGAAGGGGATAAAGTAAACTCAGTAGAAAGTTACGGAGCTAAGTATTTTCAGAATAATGTTTCCGACGAAACCGTTGCAAAAGAAATCCAAGCTAAGGTAAAACAAATTCCTTCCGACAAACGGAATATGTGTTTTATCATCGGGGGCGTTCCTTTTGAATTAGCTAAGAAAGTACGCAAGGACAAAGAACGCTACACCGTTTTAAATGCTCCTTCGGCGTATCAATTAGACAATGCTAAATCAAAAGCAGGGTTAAATATTTATAAAGCCATCGCAGAATCTACGGGTTGTAAACAGTTCGTTTTCGACTGGGACGCTAATTTTACAATTGGTTTTTTGTTGGATTTACCATAAATAAGTTTGGTTTTCCATAAAAACAAATAGGTGAGGTACATAAATACCTCACCTATTTTATGTTTTAATATTTTTAATCGTTAATTAGTTACTAATTGAGACTTCGCCATTCCATAAGTAGTGGATTTACTTTCATATAATTTTCCACTTGTATTTTTCACTCTTCTTTCCTGCATAATCAAATATAATTCTAAACTCAAGCCTATTACCCAAACTAAAAGGGTCGGTATCACTACAATCCACCAATCAAAATAATAACGCTTCACAGACTCAAACAAAAAGTTACACGCCGTTAAAAACATTCCTACTGGAAACGTATAAAATAAAGAACGTGTAAAAATAATAACCAGTAACCTCTGACTAATACTTAGGTAATTACGGGAGGTATTCATATTTTCATAATATTTTATGGGTATGTTAAATTTAGATAAACGGGGAAGTAAACATAATAGATAATAAGTTATGATTCAATACCTTATACTAAATTTCTCTTATCCTTTTCACAAAGACAATGCCAATTTTATGCTTCATTAAAATTTTACTTATTAGCTATAATTTCAAATAAAAACGTTATTTTTAACGTTCGGTTATTACCATCATATTTCCGTAGTATTGCTAATGAAAGCAATAAGAAATCCCTTTTGGCGTTATTATTGAGTATCATTAATTATATGAGAACTTTAATTTATATTATTGCACTAACTTCTGGGTTTTCATGTTTTGCTCAATCACCTTTGCTACCATTTGCCAGTAGCCGTGAGCCAGCTAAAAAAGATATTTCCCTCCCTGACACGCAAGATGTAAGGTATATTCCTCTTTTTGGAAGTCGTAAAACCGTTGAAAAAGAATTACTCAATGCTACTGATTTTTTCAACCAATGCGATAAATCCTTTCTTAATCGTGATGAAGCCAGTAACTTTTTTGCTGAAAGAGGTTGGCAATATTTAAGTGAGGGGCTTCTGGATACCGCAACGTATCGTTTTAATCTCTGTTTTTTATTGAATCAAAATAATGTTGATGCTTATTGGGGCTTGGGGTCTATTAGTTACCAAAAGGGTAATTTTGAAGAATCATCAAAATTACTCAGTCAAGGCTTAATATTAGCTCCAGAAAATACCACTTTGATGATTGATATTGCTACTGTACAGTTAGCCTGTTACAAAGAAAAGAAAAATTGTGATGATATTGATAATGCCATACAGCTGTTAGAAAAGTCGATGCAAATGGACCCTTCTAATGCTAACGGGTGGCTAAAATTTTCCATTGCAGAATACCAATTAGAACACTTTGATAAGGCATGGCACTATTTGCATAAATGTAGGAACTTAGATATTTCTTTTGTAGATACTACTTTTGTTCAAGAACTTTTATCAAAACAACCAGACCCAATGGGTATCTTTAAATAAGATTATTGTTAAATAGTTGCTCTTTTAGGGTTTCTGCGTTGGCAAATTTTACTACTTCACCTATCACTATCACGGCAGGATTCTTCAAATCATTTTCTTTTACTATCTGCTCCAGATTTTTTGCCGTTCCAATACCCATTTTTTGATTATTTGTTGTACCATTTTGAATAATAGCTACTGGTAAATCCTCTTTACCAGCGGTTTCACACAATGATACTATTTGGGCTAACTTATTCATTCCCATCAAAATAACAATGGTAGCGGTTGATTGTAAGGCTAACGTCAAGTCTTGTGATAATGAGCCATCCGTTTTTGTGCCTGTAATTATCCAAAAACTTTCACTTACTCCTCTGGTGGTCAGTGGAATACCTGCGTAACCAGCTGCTGCAACCGATGAAGAAACACCGGGAACATAAGCGGTTTCTAATCCAAAACTTTTGGCGTATTCTATTTCCTCCATACCACGCCCGAAGATAAAGGGGTCGCCCCCCTTCAAGCGTACAACGTGTCCGTACATATAAGCCTTCTCCACAATCATGAAATTAATGGCATCCTGTGAATGACTCTCACCTGGGCGTTTTCCCACATAAATTTTCTCTGTCTCGGGCTTACAGTACGCTAATAATTCATCACTGATTAAAGCATCATAAAGCACTACATCGGCTGTTTGTAACGCTTTGATGGCTTTAACAGTTATCAAGTCTGGGTCGCCAGGTCCTGCACCCACAACGGTAAGTTTTGGACGAGGGTCTAAAGTATTAAAATGTTCTAAATGATTCATAATTTGCTGTTAGTTTTTTGATGCTTGATAGTCGGTTTTGTTACTGACCATCAAGCATCGAAAACCAAGTAACTAAACGACTACCGCTTCTTCTCTGTATGCTTTTGCCAAATTCAAAAATGCCTGAGCTTCGGCAACATATGACTTTGCAAATGCTTCAGTTGGCTCGTTTTTATTAATTTGCAGTACTATCTCTTGGAAAGTCTTACCTCCTAAACCTATTTCATTGGTTACAACAAAATGCTCTTGGAATTTATCAATTACTCCACTCTGCGTAGAAGCACTTACTGATTTATCTAACAATAGAGCTTTGGCTGCACTCACAAACACACTATAAGCATGATAAATTGAATCAGCGATTCTATTATCTTCAAAAGCGGCATTCGTCCAATCCATTTTTTCCTCTGATTCCAGTAACAAAGTGGCAACCAAATCAATAATTACAGAAGCACATTCGCCCACACCTATTTCGGTTTGAAACTGCTCAGAAGCACCCCAATCAATAAAATCATCATCTTTTAGAGTGGTAAGGTCTGCCACTGGTTTCAGTAAAGAATAAAAGTATTTTTCGCCCTGACGGTCGTAATAATCATTAAAGTATTCGCCTTCATTGGCGTTTTCTTCATAATTATTTAGTACGACTCTCAAAACCTCTGGACCTCTCTTTGATGGTACTTTAATCACTTTATCTGCCACTCTTCCTACGCCATCTCCAACAGTACCACCTCCTAATAAAACCTGTAATGCAGGTAATACTCGTTTATCAGCGGCTTTCAATGATGAACCATGAAAACCAATATTTGCCATTCCGTGTTGCCCGCAAGAGTTCATACAACCCGAAATTTTAATTTTAATTTCATTATTATGAATCAATTCTGGAAAATCTTCAGTAATAACTGATTCTAATTTTGACGTAATATTTGTACTATCAGAAATAGCTAAGTTACACGTATCCGTTCCTGGGCAAGCTGTTATGTTCGCCATTGAGTTAGCTCCTGCTGCTGCCAATCCGTGAGCTTGCAAAACTCTATAAACGTATGATAAATTAGCCTCTGGTACAAACTTGAGCAATAAACCTTGATTAATCGTCACACGAACATCATCACCAATGTACCCCTCAAGTTGCTCAATCAAAGACCTCGAAGTGGTGGAATGAATATTTCCATTCAAAATTCTTACGTAAACACCGTAAAAACCTTTTTGCTTTTGCTCAAAAGTATTGGTGACTTTCCATAGGGCATATTCAGGCGTATTTTCATTAGGAACATCCGCTACCTTAGAAGGCATTTCGTTTGCTGCTACTTGCCATTTACCTGCTTCAACATCTATCTTTACCGATTGATTTTTCAACGCTAATCTTTCATCCGCAATTAGCTTTGATAAGGCTTCAAAGCCGATTTTTTGAATTAAAAACTTAATTCTCGCTTTATGACGTGAATTTCTTTCGCCGTGGCGGTCAAAAACCCTTAGAGTAGCCTCCAAATATGGAATTATTTGGTCTTCAGCTAAAAAATCAAATGCTACTTGTGCCAACATCGGTTGTGCACCCAAACCACCTCCAACAACCACCTTAAAGCCTCGCTTTCCATCACGAATTTTAGGAATGAAACCCATATCGTGCATATAAGTTAGGGCTGTATCTTCATCACTATTAGAAAAAGCAATTTTAAATTTTCTTCCCATTTCCTGACAAATCGGATTTCTCAGAAAATAACGAAACACCGCATCAGCGTATGGCGTAACATCGAACGGTTCATTAGGGTCGATACCAGCAGCAGGTGATGCCGTCACATTTCTTACGGTATTTCCACAGGCTTCACGCAATGTAATATCATCCTGCTCTAATTTAGACCACAACTCAGGAGTTCTGTCCAAAGAAACAAAATGTACTTGAACATCTTGGCGTGTAGTTAAATGCAAATTACCCGTTGAATACTCATCTGAAATATCCGCAATACGTTTCCATTGCTTAAAGGTCATTTTTCCATAAGGTAGCTTTATTCTTACCATCTGCACACCTTGCTGGCGTTGTCCATACACACCCCGTGCTAATCGTAAGCTACGAAATTTTTCCTCATGAATTTTCCCTTCCCGAAATAATTCAATTTTCCGAGCTAAATCAACAATATCTTTTTCCACGAGTGGATTTTCAAGTTCAGTTCTAAAACTTTGCATGGCTTCTAAAATTTAGCTTTAAACAATTCTAAGCTATTCAAATGAATAATTGATATTTTAAACTTTTCTAAAGAAATATACTACTACAATCAATATAAAAAACACTTAGTTCCATATTACTCTATTAAACATATAGAGTTAGTACAAAATTAAGTAAGAAATCAATTCAATAATCTATTTAAACAAAAAAACTTTCGTATTCATTTTAGAAAATAAAAAATTGACTTAAATTTGTCTTTAAGTTAATCCTTATTATATTTATGTGGTCAAGTTTTAATCACTAAAATCAGCCATTTCATTGACAAATAACTCTTGGCATTATAATTGATTCTCAATGAGTTATCTATCAACCCACAAAATCCCATGAAAAAGAGTTTATTAATCATCGCATCGACTATTTCAATAACCTTGTCGGGTTGTACTGACACAAAAAAAATCACTGAACTTCAAGACCAAGTACGTCGTCTTGAGAGTCAAGTATTGAAAGAACGTCAAGAAAATGCAGAATTAAGTAGCTTCCGTTTTAGCTTAGAAAGTCAGTTCAAGAAAAAGAGTGAAGACTACGTAAAATGTCAAGAAGATAGTAAAGAAACTTTTGAGTCTTTGAGTGTTAAATATAATCGTCTATTAGATGATTATAACAAGCTACAAGCATCGTACAAATCATTAAATGAAACTTACGAAGCGAGTAAAGAAAACTCAACCAGAGTAATAGCGGAATTAGAAGAGCGAATGAGACAAATAAGAACATTGAAAAATAAAAGATACGCTCGTAGAGATTAATTTTTAAATGTCACATTAAAAATCCCATGAAAGTAATGCCTTCATGGGATTTTTAATTTATATACCTCGTTGATTTTCTAATGTCAGTGACTTAAACTTATATCTCACACCTACCTTACATCCAATCCAGCCATCATTCGCAGTATTACTGTATGAATTTTCACCTCCAATTATATTAGGATTTAACAAATTATAGTTAGTTGTACCATCAAATTTATCATTGTAAACGAAATTGTATTCCAAGTCTAAAAAAGCGTTAAACCTCTTCGATAACTTCGTTTCTATTCTAAAACCCAAAGGAATCAACAACTCTCTGGTGTAATAAATACCCACATTACCGACACCTATTCCAGCTTTTTGAAAAAGAGCTGTGTGTCGTGTAGTACCATCAGCAGTAGTCCTCCTAAAATTACCAAAATTATCGAACACATCAGTATGAAACCAAATCAGTCCAATTCCTGAATAAAACTTATATTCGGTCTTTTTGTCATTTTTGTAGTTCTCAGTAAACAGTCTTGATAAGTTTACATAAGTATTAAGATGGATTTGAAAAAAATCATTTCTAAAATTTTCAAGATAGATATTATTCTCTGTTCCTTCAACACTACCCCCAAGTAGATATAATCCTAAATTTATTTTTTCAGATACGCCTTTTTCGATACCTATTCCGTAAATAGGTTTTAACGTAGTGAGTTTTCCAAGCTCACCATCCACACTACCCAATCCTACAGGAATACACAAAGAAAAGCCGTCAATGTAGCTAAATCTTTTAAATTTCTTCTTTTGAGCTTGAGAAATATTCATTATCAAAAAATAACATATTAACAAATGTAGTGCTGTACGTTTTTTCATTTAATTGTAGATTGATTGTTGGTTCTAATTTACTGAAGCAGATTTAGATTTGCAAATACAACATAAATAACGATTAGTCCGATTTAGTAGCGGTTATTAAAAGGTGTTAGTGAGATAAGGAAAACCAGAAATATTCAGGTTTATAAATTATATTTCGTTTATTCCTAAAATGAAAAATCCCCTGATACAATTGTGTATGAGGGGATTTGCTTTTTTGTTTTAATGTATTTGGGGTTTATTTACTTTCCCGCATATGATTGCAGTATCATCAACGGCAGTAGGCTTAACTTCTCTGTTCGAGATGGGAAGAGGTGAACACTACT
>JALONS010000188.1 GCA_025454855.1 Arcicella sp. | reverse complement strand
TGATAAGGAAAGCATAAAAAGTAGAAGAAAATTGGCAGGTTGGAATGACCAATATTTAATCCAAATGCTCGCTAATATTTAGATGCGTTTAACCTGTTTGCAAAACAAATATCAGCAACCTTTTTTATTTTTACGCAATACCATCAAAAAAGTCAAGATGACTTCATTAATTACAGTACCCACTATATAGCAATGGAAATTTATTGTAAGATTAGGAATGTAGAGGGTAGATATTTTCCACCTATTGGTGGTCTTGTACTTTCAACTAATGATCAAGGAAATTGTAATAGTTACTTCAATACAATGGCTTGTTTACTTTAATTCTTAATAGTAGAATTTAACTTTCAAACAATAATATTACATGAATAGAAAACTAATAATAGTCCTGTTTTGCTTATTGGCAATGATTGGATATGTCAAATATGCAGTATCTAAAGATAAGACATATTTTTCTATTGATCTAAGCAAAGGGTCACAAGTTATTTATTTAGATACGGATTCTTCTCAGGATGATTTTCGTGCGACTGTCCATTGTGAATTGAAAGGAGAAATTAATACAAACATTGAAGTTTTATTGGCAAGTGTAGATATACCTCTAAACGAACCTTTTGTACCAATGAGACCATACAATCTTAGACTCAAAAAAGGATATATTGATACTACTTTGGGAGGAGATTGGTACACGAATAAAGCAAGACTTCTTTTAAGATTTCCTCCTAATTGCGAGGGAAAAATAAAGGGTTATCTAAGTATTGATAAATAAATCTCCCGCTCAATGCTCTCTTTGTACGGATAAAAATCTACCTGCAATGTATGGCGTGGTGAGGCGTTGTAGCGTTTGCTCATGGCGGCTTTGTCTTCTTCGATGGATTTTAGCATGGTTTCTTTGTTGGGGAGTTTGGTTTCTCCCTTCAAAATCTTCGCAATCCATTTGCTTCCTTGATAATCAGGATGAATGACTTTTTTGTAGAGTCTAAAATCGTTGGTTTCGGACACATTAAAGGTTTGGTCTTTCAAAAATGGAAAAGTTACTTTATAGCCCGTAGCGTAAACAATTAGGTCAAAATCTTGCTCTGTGCCGTCTTCAAAAATCACTGTTTTTCCTTTAAATTCCGTGATATTAGGCTTAAATTTTATCAAACCTCTGCCCGATAAATTCAACAAATCTTGCGATAAAGTGGGGTGTTCGCTCAAGAGTGGACGCTTCGGTTTGGGAACGCCAAAATCTTCCTGTTTTCCACGAGCTAAACGCAAAGCAGAATTAAGAAAAAACCGTTGAATAGGCATCGGTAATTTAGAAGTGATAGGGCTTGCCAAGCTATCAAACGGAATACTCCAAAGCCAATTAGGTACAATGTAAGCACCGCTTCGGGTAGAAATCACTACTTTGCCCGTGTGAGTACGGGCGGCTTCGCAGGCAATATCTACTGCCGAATTACCAATACCTACGATGAGAATATCTTTTCCTGTTACCTGCTCAACTTCTTTATAATAATGCGAATGGAGCGTTTCACCCGTAAAATTCCCTTTGAAGGCAGGTTCGGGGTAACGGGGGTTCCAGTGATGTCCGTTTGCCACTATTACGTTGTCATAAATGCCCGTGCCTTTGTCGGTTTCTACGGTATAAGTACCATCGGCATTATGAATTACATTTTTTACTTCGGTTTGAAACTGAATAAGCTCACGTAATCCGAAATGGTTTACGTAATCATCAAAATACTCAATAATATGACTATGATGCGGAAACATAGGGTAATCTTCGGGCATTGGATAGTCAGAATACGCCATCACCATTCTGTTGGTGTTGATGTGCAAAGAACGATACGCTGATGACATTCCGTTATCGTTATTGAATCGCCAATTTCCTCCAATTTGTGAACCCTTCTCGAAACAATCAAAGCTGATATTACTTTCTTTCAAGGCTTTCACCGCCGTAATTCCTGATGAACCAGCCCCGATAATACAAACCGTTTTTTTTACGCTCATAATCATAAATACGCACTTTGTGAAATAATACAAAAAAATAAATCTTATCTTTTGATAATTAATGTACCTACATATAACTTTGGAATAATAAATAGCTAATCACAGTTTAAAGTCTGATTTTTCGTGGCGGCTTAAAATCAGACTAATGAAATTAAACTGAAAAGAAGTTTATAAATTCCTAACACACTATAATTGCTTGAAAATTGATTATCATCGTGGCGGCTTTGATAATGAATGTAGATTTGGTGTTAGGAATTTTTTTATTCTTTTGTACCTACCAATTCTTGTCCTTGTACCATTACTTTTATGCCCGTCACTTTTCCGTCAGTACGAGTAAACGTAATCACCGCTCCATAATTGCTTTCCTCAAATTCATCGTCCTTTTTACGAGTCAATTTTGTTGGAGGATACCCCGTAGCTTCGCCAAGCAACTCACCATCTTTAAAAAATACTTTCATTTTTTCAACCATTGGATTATCTGCCATTTTATAGCTTCCGTAGTAGTCTTTAAACTCCGTTGAATCTGCAACAATAGCATAGTTAGTAGCTGGACTGATAACTACTGAAGAGGTTTTTGCAAAGGCAGCCACAGAAAATATCGTAGTCGCAATGGTAATAAAAATGGACTTTTTCATCGGTTTGTTTTTAGATTTTATGAATAAAAAGTTTAAATTTACAATGATTCAACGAAGGTAAACGTAAAATGTTTTAACATAAAATTTAACCATGAAAAAAACAGTTTTTATTACAGGAAGTGCCAATGGAATAGGAAGACACTTGTCAGAGGTCTTTTATAATCAAGGATTTAATGTAGTAGCGACTGATTTTCAAATGGATAAACTCATGAGCCAAACTCAGCATTGGCAATCAGCGAATACCTTGGTAGAACAACTAAACGTTACCGACTCCGAGCATTGGCAAAGAGTAGTTCAGAAGGCGATTCAAAAATTTGGAAAGATAGATATCCTCTTGAATGTGGCAGGCGTAATAACACCTGGTTTTGTAGCAGATTTTTCCTTGAAAGATATTGACTACCAAATAGATATAAATGTAAAAGGCGTAATGTACGGTACAAAAATAATAGCCGATGAAATGATGAAAATTGGCGAGGGACATATCATTAATTTTGCCTCTTTGGCGGGTGTAGCCCCCATACACGGTTTGGCGTTGTATTCAGCATCAAAATTTGCGGTTCGAGGTTTTTCATTGGCAGTCAGACCCGAACTAAAGGAAAAGGGTATTCAAGTATCGGTCATTTGCCCAGACTTAGTAAATACCAATATGCTTACCTTACAGTTAGATTACGAAGCGGCGGCACTTACTTTTTCGGGTAATAAACCCCTAAAGGTTGAAGACATGGAAAAAGCCGTATTTCACCACGCACTTGGAAAGAAACAAGTAGAGATATTAGTACCTTCGCACCGAGGTTTTACGGCTAAACTCGGTAATTTTTTCCCTTCAATTGGTTTTTGGCTCACCGAAACACTCACTAAAAAAGGTTTGAAACAGCAAGCCGCTATGAAGAAGCAGAGGTGATGATTCAGATTTGTAAGTATTAATTTTTGATAGAAATAAGTATTGCAAATCTCGTTTTGGGCAAAACTGTATCTCAAAAAATGGAATACGATAACTAAATATCGTTATTTCAACATTTTATCTAAAACCTCTTTGATACGACCACTCTCACTTGGGCGTGGGGCATCGGCATCAATGACTGTTCCAGTAGAATCAATCAAAATGTATCTTGGAATAGACCTAATACTAAACACTAAAGGAATTTGTGAATCTGAAGGATTGGGAATAATAAAACTACGACCGTTGGGTAGCCCAAAGTCTGTATTGGCAGAAGTCCAATCGTTTTTATCTTCATCCAGAGAAATATAGACAAAATTTACATCTTTATCCTTGTATTCATCTCTTAGTTGTTGAGAAGCAGGCATTTCACCTCTACAAGGACCACACCAACTCGCCCAAAAATCAATATAAGTTACCTTATGTTTGCCAACTACCTCCTTGAATTCAACAATTTTATCACTGGCATCAGATAATGAAGTGGGGGTAACTTTTACTGCCGAGGTGCCAGAAGTGTCAGTAGAATTATTGTCTTTTTGTTTTGGGGATGAGCAAGCGGATAGAAGTAATACTATCAAAATGATTTGAGTGAATACAGAAATTTTCATAAAATTATTTTAGAAATGAAAGTCTAAAATTAATTATTTACTGCTAAATATAAAAATTTTCATAAAATAGTATGCAAGCATAACAATTTTTGTAATTTAGTGTTTCTATTTTAAACATAATCTAAACATAAACTATCCAAAAACGTCAGGCTGAAAACCTGACCTACTGAATATGAATCACGCATATATTTATGATGCCGTTCGCACGCCTCGTGGGCGTGGCAAGTCTGACGGTTCACTTCATGGCATTCAACCCGTTTCGTTGGCTCAACAAGTTTTAGAACAACTCCGTGACCGTAATAATCTGGATACCAGTCTCATAGACGATGTTATCATGGGTTGCGTTTCGCCTGTGGGTGAACAGGGTGCAGATATTGCTCGCACGGCTGTATTAGCGGCTGGTTATGATACCCGTGTGGCGGGTGTTCAAATTAATCGTTTTTGTTCTTCAGGACTGGAAGCGGTTAATATGGCGGCGGCGTATATTATGTCGGGTCAGCAGGAATTGATGATTGCAGGAGGCATTGAATCAATGTCGAGAGTGGCGATGGGGTCTGACGGTGGGGCGATGATGATGAATCCGCAGTTAATTGCCGAACACAAATTTGTTCCCCAAGGTATTTCTGCCGATTTGATTGCAACTAAGTACGGCTACACCCGTGAAGCGGCTGACACCTACGCCGTGGAGTCACAAAGACGGGCGGGTGAAGCACAAAAAGCCAATCGTTTTGTCAAATCAATGTTTACGGTAAAAGACGAAATCGGGATGGACGTTTTGACTTACGATGAAGGTATGAGACCCGAAACCACCGTAGAATCCTTGGCTCGTTTGAAGCCTTCTTTTGAAATGATGGGACAAATGGGCTTGGATAATTTGGCATTGATGAAGTACCCAGAATTTAACGAAATTAATCACGTTCACCACGCAGGGAACTCTTCGCAAATTGTGGATGGTTCGGCAGGAATCCTGATTGGTAGTAAAGCAATGGGCGAAAAATTGGGCTTAAAACCTCGTGCTAAAATCACGGCGTTTGGCGTTTGTGGGTCTGAACCAACCATTATGCTCACGGGACCCGTACCAGCTACGCAAAAGGTTTTGAAGCGTAACGGCATGAATATCAACGATATAGATTTGTTTGAAATCAACGAAGCCTTTGCCGTTGTGCCGATGTTGTTTATGGATTTATTGGGTGTGGACCCCGCCAAAGTGAATGTAAACGGTGGAGCAATTGCCCTCGGACATCCGCTCGGAGCAACAGGTGCTATTATTTTGATGACCCTTTTGGACGAATTGGAAAGAACAGGAAAAGGAACAGGATTAGCCAGTTTGTGTATTGGTGGCGGAATGGGAATTGCTACGGTGATTGAGCGAGTGTAATTTACAACGAATGAGCATCTAATAATTTTAGATTAGGAATACCTTGAAAGTCGGATGTATTGTGAGTTATTAGAGTCAAATCATATTCTAAAGCTGTTGCAGCAATAATGGCATCAGGGATTTTGATACGACGGGAACGACGTAGAGCAATTGTTCTAACAATGAATGATGTCTTCCGTTAAATCGAACACAGTGCAGTAACTAACGAATAAACGAAAAGTTTCAATCTGTGGCGTGAGATAACTTAATGATTCAATTCGAGTCATTACTGAAATTTGAGGATTCTCATTTACGAGTGTGTCAATAAAATCAAGACCGTTGATGGGAAGTTTTTCTCCAAAATAATCAGATAAAGTATTTGTATCAATTAAATGTCTCGTTCCCATTCGTCTCTACTTTTTTTAACATATTCATTAAATCTATCCGCCTCTTCGGCTGAAATGCTTCCTCTAAACATATCAGAAAGTTTTCCTGGAGGAGGTGGTGTTTTTTTTCGGATAATTTTAATAATATCCAAGGCTTCGAGATCTTCCAAGAGAGCCATGCCTTTGGCTTTTTTTAGTTCAATTGTTAAAGTTTCCATGTTTCAAATATTTTATCAAAAATACTAAAATTAAAAATGATTTCATATAACATTAAAAATAACGTAGCAGTCTTGGGTATCAATGTGGCGAACCAGCCTATGAATGTACTCAATAGCGAATCAATGCCTGCTTTGGCGGAGGCTTTAGAA
The DNA here is from genome assembly GCA_025454855.1 of Arcicella sp. Lineage (GTDB taxonomy): Bacteria > Bacteroidota > Bacteroidia > Cytophagales > Spirosomataceae > Arcicella. Next base: position 2,910 of record JALONS010000188.1, on the reverse strand, counting down.
AAGGCTTATGCTGATGCCGAGGTCAAAGGAATTATCATTACTTCTGAACGCCCTGAGTTTGTGGCTGGGGCAGATTTGAAGATGATTTTGGAAAATAATGGCAAAGCTCCCGAAGAATTATTTAAGCTCTCAATGGGCTTGAATGGCATTTTTCGAAAAATGGAAACCAATGGAAAACCCATCGTGGCAGCTATGAATGGAACGGCTTTGGGAGGTGGTTATGAGGTTTGTTTGGCTTGTCATCATCGAGTAGCATTGAACAATCCGAAGGCGGTAATTGGTTTGCCCGAAGTAACGGTTGGTTTGTTACCTGGTGGTGGCGGAACGCAACGTTTACCCCGCATGATAGGGATGGAAATGGCTGCTCCTTTGTTGTTAGAAGGTAAAAAAGTTGCACCGAAAGACGCCCTTTCGATGGGTATGGTAAATGAATTGGCGGAAACCCCAGAAGAAATGATGGAAAAGGCTTTTGCCTTCATCAATGTCAATCCAAACGCTATTCAGCCTTGGGATGAAGTGAATAGAAAAACGGGTAAAATTCAGGCTCGTGAGAATTATAAAATACCAGGTGGTAGTGTGCTGACTCCCAAAGGTGTGCAATTGATGATGGGTGGTACTGCTATGACACTGGGTAAAACGCAGGGCAATTATCCTTCGCCCATTGCGATTATGTCGTGTGTGTACGAAGGACTTTTGGTTAATATTGATAGAGGAATAGAGATAGAGGCTCGCTATTTTGTAAAAGTGGCTAATTCGTCGGTGGCTAAAAATCTTATCAGAACGATGTTTTTTGGCTTAAACGAAGTCAATAAAGGTGCGGGTCGCCCGAAAGGAATTGATAAAACCGATGTTAAAAAATTAGGTATTTTAGGAGCAGGTATGATGGGAGCAGGCATTGCGTATGTGTCGGCAATGGCTGGTATTCAAGTAGTACTAAAAGATGTTTCGATGGAAGCCGCCGAGAAGGGCAAGGACTATTCAAGAGGCTTGTTGAAAAAGGCGATGGATAGAGGCAAAATGGACTCTTTGAAAGCGGAGGGCATTTTGAATCTTATTAAACCAACCGATAATTATGCCGACATCGAAGGGGCAGACCTTATCATTGAAGCCGTCTTTGAGAATCGTGAATTGAAGGCAACCGTAACCAAAGACTCAGAACCGCTATTGGCAGCGGGTGGCGTATTTGGCTCAAATACTTCCACTTTACCCATCACGGGCTTAGCGAACGCTTCAGCAAAACCCGATAATTTTATCGGAATTCACTTCTTTTCGCCCGTGGATAAAATGCAATTGGTTGAAATCATCATGGGTAAGGAAACCTCTGATTATGCCCTTGCGGTGGCGATGGATTACGTGAAGAAAATCCGCAAAACGCCTATCGTAGTCAATGATTTCAGAGGGTTTTATACCTCCAGAGTTTTCGGAACTTATACTTCCGAAGGTATCGAATTACTGAAAGATGGTATCAATCCAACGGTGATTGAAAACGTAGCCAAGCAAATTGGAATGCCCGTAGGACCTTTGGCGGTTTCGGACGAAGTAGCATTGGATTTAGCCTATAAAATTTCGGGGGCAGCCGTGAAAGACGGCGTGTTGTCAGAAACCGACACTACCTACCAAGTAAGCAAGCAATTTACCGAAATGGGACGCTTGGGCAAGAAAGCTAAAGCAGGTTTCTACGAATATCCAGAAGGAGGCAAAAAGCACCTTTGGAGTGGATTGGCAGACCTTTTCCCTGTGAAAGAAGAACAAATTAGTGCCGAAGATATTAAGAAAAGATTGCTGTATCGTCAGGTTTTAGAAACCGTAAAGTGCAAAGAAGAAGGCGTACTTCGCAGTAATTTAGATGCCGATTTAGGTTCGATTTTCGCATGGGGCTTCCCACCTTATTTAGGCGGAACGCTGTCATTCGTGGACACTGTAGGTATCAAAACTTTCGTTTCCGAATGTGATAGATTAGCCGATGCTTACGGAGAACGTTTTAGACCAACGGCAAAATTGAGAGAAATGGCGGAGAGTGGGATTGGGTTTTATGAGTAGAGATTTTTAATGAAAAAGGCGAGTTGTGAGGCTCGCCTTTTTTGATTAAAGTTTTAAAAATTGTTTTCTAATTTCATTGACAAAATCTATTGAAACATCAGCTAATTTGGCAGACTGTTCAGTAGTTAGTCCCATTTCTAAAGCATTCTTGAGTGTTTCAATTTTTACTTTTAATTCAGCTTCCTCAATTTTTTTTTTCTCATTTTTAACAGCCAAAGCGTTTGCTGAAAGAATCATCTCATAGTTCAAACGCTGTTCAGGAGTCATCGCTTTTTTATCTAACTCTTGAATCGCCACATTCAGCCATTCTTCATCCCAAAATGTTGGAAATTGAGTTTGTTCTGTAATTGTATGCAAATGCTTCATGGTAAAAATGAGTTTATCTAAATCTGACTCAATATCAGATAGTTGCGTTGTAAATTTAGCTAATTCTACCGTAACGAACGTTAACTGGTCGTCTATTAGTTCCCCTTTTTCGTTACGTAATACCGCAATATTATGAAAATCATGGATATCTGAGAATATATCATTGGCTAAAATACCAATACAATAAATCTTCTGTAAGTTTTCAAAAGTGTATTTTCCTTTCTTGACAAGTGTATTAAAGCGATAAAGTGCATAAAATTTCATACGCTGAATAAACTCTGAATATTCACTCAATTGCATTTCTACAATAAAATGATTGTCGTTTTCATCAGTACACGCCAAGTCGTAAATTCCACTACGGCTATCTAAAGTAATGGCGGTCATTTCATTTTTAATAAACTCAATTTTTCGAATAGCTACGGGTGACTTTATCAAAGCTTGCAACGCCTTTCTTAGAAAAGTTGTATCACTTTCGTTGCCAAAAGTTGCTTTAAATCCGTAGTC
>JALONS010000018.1 GCA_025454855.1 Arcicella sp. | reverse complement strand
ACCTACTTCAGTGGAAAAGGCTACTTGACGGATATAAAAATCCTTTTTATCAATCCCGAAAACCGTTACGTTTTTCTTAGGGTCAATAATTTTAATCATATAACAGGGAAAACCCTCGACTTGGTCGTCGGTGAGGAGCGTAGTTTCAAACTCAGGTTTATCCGCAAAACGAATGATACTAAAACCAAAATTATTGCTCAAATTAAACTGTTTGGCATACGGTTTTGCTCGGTCTGACAGTTTTAGGGTTTGTTTTTTACCGTCAAAATTGAGCAAAAAGAAAGTAGAATCCTGATAGGCAGCGTCGAATCTGACTTTACCATTGGCTTTGTGGGCTTCGTCGTTGTACGGTGGAAATATCCGATACATGACATATTTATCAAAATGCAGTTTGTTTTTTTCATCCGCCAATCCGTAAGGTGTGAAAGTAGCTTCACCTCTTAGCAGCAGTGTTTTGGGGTTGTGCCAAGTCTCTCCACCTGCCACTTCAGTAGCTTTTTTCAATACATCCAAAGCCGTCATTTTCTGGGCTAAACCAACGTGATTTAAGCTCCATAGAAGATTGATAATGAGAAAGTAGTATATTTTTTTCATAAATGATTACGGAAGTATAAACTATGTAGCACATAACTGCTGACGAGATTTCTTAACCGTCGTCAGCGGTTAATCCTTGATGTTTTTTTACACTGTGTCAAATTCTTTATAATTCCATTTGTTTATTTTCAATGAGTTGAATTTCGTATTGTTATCAAATCCTAAACCTCATTCCACAATTTCTTCTACTGAAACGTACATATTCAGTAACGTCACTTCGCCAAATTGAGTAGCAAAAGCTACATCGGTGGCATCACGCCCGTAGGCAAGTACCACTCTATTTCCTTTAGGTATATCTTGGGTAGCATCAAACGTGTACCAGCGGTTGCCAACGTAGGCTTCAAACCAAGCGTGTAAATCCATTGGTTTTAGTTCGTGTAAATAGCCTACTACCATGCGGGCAGGAATACTGAGACTACGGCAAAGGGCTAAACAGAGGTGGGTGAAGTCTCGACAAACGCCTATTTTGGTTTGACTAATATCATACGCCGAAGTAGAGGGCGAAGTATGCCCGTATTCGTAAATAATATTGTTTTTTACCCATTGTCTGATGGCTTCTACCTGTGCATAACCTGCATTAAAACCCGTAGTGATTTCGGTAGCGAGATGAGATAGTTTTTCTACTTCACAATAACGACTTGATAAAAGATATATCAAAACATCATCGGGGAGTTGCTCAACGGGGATAAGTTCAGCCCAAAAATTTACATCAATAAAAGGTTGTGTTTCTACCTTGAATGAAGTTTGAATGGAGAAATTCCCTACGGGACTCAAGATACGTTGGCATAAATTGCCGTAAACATCTTGATATTCTGTAATGGGTAACTTTGGAGTAGTTGAATAATTTTCTTCGATAACTCGTTGCCCTGAACCACTTTGCGGACGAAGAACCAAAATCAACGGCACTTTTTCTTGAGATTCATAGTCGAGGCGGCAAGCAACTTTTAATTTCATTTGTGTTAGGGATAATAATTAGTGTACCTAAAGGTAACGGCTATTAGAAACAGAAGGTTTCTGGGTGGTAATACAAAGCGAGAAACGATTTGCAAAAAGACGAATAAATATCGGGCAGAATATTACTAATTTACTAATTGATTTTTGCCAATCGCTTTTTGCTCAATACATTCTTTCTGAACTATATACTTATTGACGCAAAACCGCTGACGGGGCGAAAAGCCGCCGTCAGGGTCAATAACCAAAACCCTGACGGCGGTTTTCACCCCGTCAGCGGTTTTGTAGCCTATACATTTTAACTGCGTCAATAAGTATATATATCTGCATTCTGTTCACTATTTTCATTCTTTTACAATTTTTACAACGGAACTTTGCTCTTCATTTCCTACTCGTAAAAAATACATTCCAGTAGGTAAGTGACTAATTGAGAACGTTTGAATGCTATTTTTAATAGACTCTTTTAATAAATTTCTCCCCGTAAAATCCATCAAAGTGGCTTCAAAAGATTGTTTGTTAAAGGTAGGAATAAATATGGTTACTTCATTTTGGGTAGGGTTTGGATAAACTTTAAACAAAGCAGTTGGTTCTTCTTGATTTGCCAAAATTGTAAAAAGGTTGCTGGGAATACCATAACCCAATCTTAAATCAGGATTTTTAGCTTGGCTACCCGCCTGTCGAATTCTGTTCATCACTTCTACTGCCGTTAGCGTAGGGTTTGCCTGCCAATAACCTGCCACTAAACCACACAAAATAGGTGCTGAATAGGAAGTGCCCGAACCCGTAGAAACCGACCCACTCGGCAAAGCAATAGAAGCACTTTGCCCCATTGCCGAAACATCAGGTTTAATTCTTTTATCAGTTGGGATACCCTGAGAGCTAAAGGATGCGTAAGTTTTAAGGGGTGTTACAGCTCCTACCGCCAGCACGGAGTCAGCGTCGGCAGGTGTACCAATGTATTTCCAAGCACTGTTGCCTTCGTTACCCGCACTGATAACACAAATAATACCCACAGCCGCAGCCCAGTCAGCCGCACGGGCAGCAATGGTGGTATTACCGTTCAAATCAGCGTAAGTATGGTCGGTATTCGAGTCGTCGAAAGTGGTATAACCCAATGATGAATTGATTAAATCGACTCCTACACTATCGGCATATTCCGCCGCAAATAACCAATTAGCTTCTTCAATGATATACTCAGATGGGGCATCCTCTGAACGTAATAATAAAAAAGAAGCCTTCGGAGCTGTTCCAATCATGCTACCTTCACTGAAAGCTCCTATACAAGATAAAACCGAAGTCCCGTGACTATCATCTTCGTAAACCGAAGTCTCTTTTTTTACGAAATCATACGTTCCTACAATTCTCTTTTCATCAAAGATGGCTTTCAGAGCGGGTACTTTATCGGCATTGTTGAAACCCGCATCCAAAACAGCAATCATCATACCCTCACCTCTAAAACCCATATCGTGCATTTTATCGGCTCCCAGCATTTCAATCTGGGTTTTAGATTGTCCATAGTTAAAACTTTGCGTTTCTGAAACATCAAATTTTGATTTTATTCTACCCGAACGGTTATCAGGGTCATCTAACGTGCCATTAATTTCCAAACCTTTTACGAACGGCAATTTGAGAATTTTTTGCAGATTAGCGTCGGTAGTTTGCACCAGAGCCGCATTCATCCAACGAGATGAATACCAAATTTTTGCCCCCGTTTTTTGAATCTCGGAAAGATAGGATGGATTTACGGGTAAATCTCGGGTTTTTACCGTTATACCTTGTTTTTGCCGACGATTTACCGAACGTTGGGATAGAAATTCCAACGGTTTTGAAACCGAATAAGGTGAATTATTTTTATCTCTAAACGTAATTAGATATTTACCTCCATCCGTTTGTCCCCAGCTAAAGTCAGGACATAAGAGACCGATAATTAATAAAGTTATGATGGAGAGGTTATTTATTTTCATAATTGATATTAAAAATGATTTGAGTTGTCATATTCTGGTATATCTACTTAACCACTCATTAGATGGATTTACGAATAGATTTATACTGTGGCATCCGATAAATAATTCCATTTCATTGTGTTCTTTCATTTAATCTTTCAATGGCTCTCAGATAGCAATCTTTGTAATAATAACTTTCTCCGAACAATTTCGCCATCATAATTGCCCCTTCATACTCCATGATAGACTGTTCTGCCAACTTACGGGCGTATTCGGGTGTAGTTCGATGACTGTACAAGTAAGTTAGAGCGTTCGTCCAGCCCGTTAGAATCTCCTGCAACACTTCTTTAAACTGCGGATATTGATTAACGGTTTCCAAGATGGTATTTCCCACAATGCACCCGCCATCTTTACTAAAAACCGTTTTGGAAAACCGCTTCAACATCGTTTCCATCCGAGCTTCAATTGGTAAAGTAGTATCGTGAACAATCGGGAAAACTTCCTGTTTAAGAAAGATGTTTACACTCATCAACACTTCTTTCATTAAGGTCTCTTTGCTATCAAAATAATGATAAAAACTACCCTTGAGTAACCCTACGGCATTGGCAAGGTCGTTCATAGAAGTATTATGATACCCTCGATGACGGAATACTTCCAATGATTTCGTAAGAATTTCTTCTCGTGTAACTTTCTGAATGGGCATACTATTGATTTTTGAGTACCTATTTTTAACAATGTAACATCTTTCAAAACATTCTCGAAGTAAAACTTCGAGTTACATTAATTTCTAATTGAACAAAAATAAGTCTTTTCGCTCATTTAACAATCTTTGATTTTTTGTTAATGATTGTTAAACTTTCTTTGGTCTTGGAATCTTGTGTCAATTATGCTTAAATTCGTTTGGTTTAATCAGAATATATTATAAAATGAAGAACTTCGTAGTATTATTTCTATTGTTTTTAAGTAGTCAGAATATTTTTTCTCAGCATCGTATCACGTTAAAGATTAAAGGTTTAAGAGACTCTACGCTCTATTTAGTTCATCATTACGAAGAGACTTTTCTTTCGCAAGATACCGCCAAAGTGGATGCTTCGGGTTTAGCTATTTTTACAGGTAATAAAAAACTACCAGCGGGTTTTTATGTGGTGGCAATGGGAAGAAATAGGCTATTTGATTTAGTATTGAATGACCAAAACTTTTCTATGGAAACCGATACGGCTGATTATGTGAATAATCTCAAAATCACGGGTTCAGTTGAAGCAACATTATTCCAAGATTTTGTCAAACAAGCTAATACGAAAGCTCAAAAACTCAAAGGAGCAACAGCCAGCCAAAAACAAGCCATTTATACTGAGTTAGAGCAGTTTCAGAAAGAATATGTTCAAAAACATACAGGAACATTTACGAGCAACATCCTCAGAGCGGGTGTTGATATTGATGTACCGCCCCTTCCTGCTAAACCTACATTGCAAGATACCATCAATCAGTCGAATTATTATTTTAAACACTACTGGGATAACATCAATCTTGGCGATGACAGAATGTTACGTACCCCTTTCATTGGTAAAAAAATGGATACCTATCTAACCAATATTAGCTACTTTGAACCCGATACCATCATTCAAATTGCGGATGCTATTATTGGAAAAACGCCACCCAAAAGTGATTTAAGAAAATATATTGTAGGAAAAATAGCTCAAAAGTTTATAGCTCCCGAAATCATGGGGCGTGAAAATGCGTATATCCACGTAGCCGAAAAATACATCATCGGAGAACCCGAGTCGGGCTGGGATACCGCTTCTATCCGTAGAAATAAAGAATACGTGGCTAAAATGAAACCCGTAGTGATTGGTAATAAAATCTTGAATATGGATTTGACCGACACCCTTGATGTTTACACACCTTTGTATGGCGTGAAGGCAGATTATACCCTCGTGATGATTTATGACCCCGAATGTCATCATTGCCAAGAAACCACTAAAAAACTGCTGAACGATTACGCCAAATTAGAAGCCAAAGGCGTAAAAGTTTACATGGCTTGTGGTACAAGAGATAAGAAAAAGTGGCTTAATTTCGTCAGAGAGTACAAAACGCAGAAGTTTATCAATGTTTTTGATTCTTTTACCGTGACGGATTTTGCCCATAAATTTAACACGACGGTTTACCCCAATATTTTATTCTTGGATAAAGACAAAAAAATCTTAGCCAACAAAAAATTAGATACTGACCAGTATTTAAAGATGATTTCGCAAAATGAAGAGCGATTGAGAAAGAAGAAGTGAAAGTATTAAATTTTCAATTAATCCGAATGCTATTGGGGATACCCCATTTTTTACGATAGTTTTCCGGATTTTCTCCATTTATTTTCTTAAACATCGCACAGAAGCTACTATAATTTTGAAACCCTAATTCAAAAGCAATCTCATTAATGGGTATGTCTGTTTCTTTTAATAATGAATTGGCTTTCTCTATCTTTCTATTCAAAATGTATTGGTAGGGAGAGATTTTTAAATATTGCTTGAAAACTCTTGTCAAGTGTCGCTTTGTCCATTGGGTATTTTTGATTAATTCGTCCAGTTCCAACTTCTTATCAATATTACAATTAATATACTCAACAATGGATTTTACTTTACTATGAATGACTCCTTTTTCGGGGTTTTCAGAACGTAAAGTGTCTATTTTTTTGTGTTTGAAATTATTGAGTACAATAGATACCGTTGTGATTAAGTTCTCTGCTCGAAATGGCTTCACTATATAACCGTGTGGTCTTGTGTCATTTACCCTATCAATCATGACTTTATTAGAATACGAAGACACATAAATATATGGGATAGTATCTTTGGTTAATAGATAATTACCTAAATCAACACCATCTTTACTTTGGTTTAGATTAATATCAATAAGCACCAATACTGGCGATTTTTCCTCAATACATTCAATAGCTGTATCAACGGTTTTAATATTGGTAATCACTTCATAACCCTCCTTCTCAAGGATGAGCTTCATATCTAACGCAATGAGTGATTCATCTTCGACAACTAAAATTTTCTTATTCATGTGTTAAATTTTTTCGAGGTTGTTTTCTTTAAATTTAATGATGTAACCCATTCCATTGTCATTTTCAATGTTCAATGTTCCATCAAGTTGGAAAACGAGTTCTTCAACCAATTTCAACCCTAATGTTTTTTGATTACTATTTTTAGGACTAATACCCACTCCAGTATCTTTGATGATAAGTTCGTAGTATTTGCTTCTTTCTTTAAGTTTAATAGTGATAACTCCCTTTTTATGGTTGGGAAAACCATGTTTGAAGGCATTATTCACCAACTCATTCATAATAAGCCCTAATGGAATAGCCATCTGAATATCAAGAGAAATTTCGTCTATTTCTAACTGTAAATGAATATTGGGGTTTATTGTATTATAAGTATTTAGAGTGACTTCTATGAGATTCTGAATATATTCTTTTATATCTACTTTACTTAAATTATTGGATTGATATAAATTTTCATGAATAAGTGCCATGGATAGAATTCTTGATTTACTTACCTCAAGAAAATCTTCTATATTTTGATTGGATTTTTGGGCTTGGATATTGAGCAGACTCATCACCAATTGTAAATTATTTTTTACCCTGTGATGAATTTCTTTGAGTAGCGTTTCTTTTTCAGCTAATGATTTTTTAACTAACAGTTTTTCATTTTCAATGATGATATTCTTATTTTTAATGGTTTTGAAGTTTTTCACATAAAACAACACCGATATGATTGCTATCAGTAACAGAATAGAAATGTAAAATAAATAATTATCTTTATTTGTGATTTCCATTTGCTTTTTTAGTTGTTCTATTTTTAGAGCTTTTATGCTATTTTCCTTTTCTGTAACATCCAAATCGACTTCGAGCTGGTATATTTTCTCTTTAAGGTCAGTCTCATATTTTTGTTGCAATAATTCATACTCTTTTTTACGGTAGAATGCCACTTGTTTATAATTTCCTAATGCTTCTTCTAACTTAATCTTAGTATCATATCCTATCATTTTCATATTAAATGATACACTATCAACTAAAGATAATGTTTTTTGGGTAAACAACTTTGCGGATTCTATGTTACCCAATGCTAAACAAATATTGGCTTTATGTGCATATAAATCAATCTGATATTCATTGTCTGCAAACGGATACTTTAAAACCTCATCCATAAAGTAATCCGCTTTCTTGTAATTACCGATGCCATAGTATAAGTATGAAATTAGGAACTGAATTTGCTTAATATACCTTGTAAAGTGCTGCTCTCTACAATACTTCATACAAACAATGGCAAGTTTTAGGGCTTCTTTAGAATGATTCGTTTCACTCAGAATAAGTACTTTGGTGTACAGAGTACGATATACAGATTTAGGGCTTTTAGCGTGAGTATTGGCTATTTTGTAGTATTCAAATGCTTTATCATAATTTGACATTCTTCTATGAATGTTGGCTATCAAATCATAAACTATATATTTTTTTACGATAATATTCTCATTCAGTAATAGCTTCTGGGAGTAGAGCAATGCCTTACTGTATGCTCCCCTACAATAGTATAAAAAACACAAGGAGTAATAGATATCAACCCTCTGTCTATCATTCTTTGTGCTTTGTAATAATTTAGTCATTAGAAGTTCGCATTTTTCATATTCTCCTTCATTTGAAAGATAATCACCTAAAATAGAACTACTATGTAAATAATTACTCCAATCCTTGATAGCATAGAATAACTGCCTACTTTTTTGAACCTCCATAATAGCTTGCCTATCATTATTTTGCAGGTCACTTACTTTACTTTTATTCAGATAATAATACCCATAGCCTTGTATTGATTTTACTTTTTTAACAATCGTCAGCAATTGTTCATTACATTTGATAAACTGCTGAAAATCATACTCATCATATATATTGCAAAGGGCAACATAATGCTTTATCTGTTTAACCTCACTTACTTCCTTGTTAATTAGTGCGTACAGACTATCCACACTTTTTTGATACCCATTTTGCGAGAAACCAAAAGTGCTTTTTAGCAAACATAACCCTAATAAAACTACGTACTTCATACCTTTTTGTATTTTGACAAAGGTACATTTTTTACTGAAATAGCACTCAGAATTCTGAGTGCCATTTGCAAGATTACTGCTTATATTCCGCTATTATTGATATTTTCGTCATTGGTAGAAAAGGTCAATAAGAGCGGCAAATAGAATATCATAAGTTACTTAATCTGCGGCTTCAGCTTTTAAACAATTTAGAGTTTTTGTGATTACTGAAACTCCACATGCTGTCGCTGCTACTCCTGTTGAAAATAAATAACAGCTGCTTGCCTGGGTTGTAACAAGTGGTGCTAAGGCTGTTGCTCCTATACCTGCTGTTTCAACAACAAAAAGAATATCAGCGACCGCAGAAATTCCCATACAGGTCCAATAAGCTGCTTGTTGCCATGCGAAGGTAAAAACAAGACCACAATCAGATGTAATATGAGAATTTAAACAACTCCAAATTTCGCCAAAACGCAATTCAGCAACAGCTCTTATTACATCAGTTTTTTCATTAATTGGTAGATTATTAAACTCAGGATATTTAGTTATAACTGTCTGCCATGCAATAGTTGCTCTACTACATAATTTATCAAATTCTACTTTGTCTTCAGCTGAAGTACTTATCCCATTTTTAGTATTTTCAACGGACATCTCCTCTGAAATCTTTTTAGCAATTGATAACTTGAACAATTTAACGACATCTTTATCTTTACTCATTCTCTGAGCTAATTCGTCATTATTGTAATTAGCTGCCTTTGAAATGTTACTACAAAATCCATTGTGTAATAACATTACTATTATAAATATCAATATTTTTTTCATTTTTCCGTTTGTTTAAGATTAATTAGAAGAGACTGAAAACGATTTTGCAGTACCTCCAATGGAACTTAAAAAGTTGGAAGCTATAAGGTATCTGCTGTCTGCATTTACTTGAATCGTAACTCTTTGATCAGTTGAAACAGCACCTGTGTTCTTAAAAAATCGGATATAACGAGTGCCTTGTGTATCATTTATTATCCGAGCAACTGTAGTCCCAGCTTTTATATTACCTAACATTATTGACATGGAATGATCATTTTTAATAACACCACCACTAGATTTACTAAGTTGGACAGATGGTATTTCAGTATCGAAATTGTTCTGATTTACACACCTTACAAAATTTACTGCAGTTGAATTAGTCGTAAAAAAATAGACATTTTTAGCGTAGTTTCTAAAATATCCTTGATCAAGAATTGTCCCTAAACCTGAAACCCCAGCAGTAGCAGTACCAAAAGTACCTAAATCAGTAAAAGTATCTGGATAAGATGTCGCAGCAGTAGCTTGAACACTCTCGTTTACTTTCGTATCTTCTTCTATTTCAGGATTGAATTTGCGATAAGAAGCCTCAGTAGAATAAAAATCAACTTCCTTTATTTCTGGATTATAAAAAACAACGTGTGCATTATTCATCATTGCTTCTATTTTCTTACTATCATTCGTAATTATTCCATCTATTTTGAAATTTTTGTATTCATTTAGTACACTTCCTTCACCAAATAAATCAGTTTTGGGAATTTCGGTCCTTGCTTCTGGAATGTCAGTTGTAGCACAAGACCACTGCAAGACTATAGTTAATGCAAAAGCTAAATGCTTTAATTTTAAATTTTTCATGATTAAATATTTTTCAGTTTTCCCTACTCTTTTACAGCTTTTCGGGTTACGCTTTTTACGGTTGTTTTATCTTTTCTAAACTTTTAGAAAACATTAGAGATGTTTTTCGGAGGTTTTTTGGGGGGTAACATGGTAAATAGTTTTGGTGGTTGTGATTGTTTGGAAGGTTAAAGCGAAGGATACGGAGCTAAATATAATCGGGTGTTTATGGAAACCGCTTGCAGGGGTGTATGCTTATTCGTCCACGATTAATATTTGATTGAATAAGCCTTTGAAAATGACTCAATTACACCAATGTTGATATTCCACTTTTACAATTTTTAAAATATATTTGCTCACTTGCTAACCTTAGACTATCCAAAGCTATAAATTTTAAAATAATACCAATTGCAGAAAAAAGACATCGAATGTGGAAAAAGGACATTTATTTTTTTAGGGTACAGAAATAAAGGCAGATTTTAATAATTTAGGATTGAATTTTCAGAAGATTTAAACTCATTCGTGAGTGACTGTTTACCCAAGTTTGGTACGCTAATCTGAAAGATGTACTTTTGAAGTGTTATGAATAATGAAAGGATTACTATATAAGTTGAGCATTGGGTTTTAACATATTCTCTGAGAAAATAATATTCATCGATAGAAAAGAGATTTATTGGGTAAATTATGTCCCAACCCGCCTTTCAAGATAAACGCAAACAATCAGTCATGAACAAAATACTCAGCTTCTTATTTTTATTAGCTATTTCATTCAGTAGTTTTTCTCAGGAACAAACGCCCAAAGGCATTACAATTTTATCATACAATCACGTGGGATTAGCGGTAAAAGACCTGAAAACAAGCGTTACTTTCTATCGTGAAATTATTGGTTTAGCACCTTTAGATGTACCCGATAATCTATTAGCGGTTAGGCGTTGGTTTAAAATTGCTCCAGGACAGGAACTACACCTTTTGTTAGGCAGAGAACAACCCGTAGCGAATAATGATAAAAATGGAGCTCATTTTTCATTGACTATTCCTGCTGATTCAGCGGATGGAATTGAGGCTTTTTTGAAAGAAAAAAACGTTCCTTACCATCGTCAGAAACGTTTTGATGGGGCTTTTCAAATTTATGTCACCGACCCCGACGGCTACGTAATTGAATTGAATGAACCGAAGAAATAGTTTTGAAAAATATTAAGTTAGCTGAGCCGTATCACCGTTCAACTTCTGTAAAAGTAAGTTATGAAGGCAGCACCAAACATCAATTTTCCACTATTTCATTCGTTTGCTGAATTCTGCTAAATGTTCATCGGTAAAATCTAAATGCGTTACAAACCTTACTAAATGTTTGCCAAAAGTAGCGGCTTTGATACCTTTTTCATTCAACTGCTGAACGTAATCATTGGATAAAATTTTATGGTTGAGTCTAAAAATGACAATATTAGTGTCCACAGCATAAATTTCTTCCACTTCTGGTAGGGTTGCCATTATGTTACCAATTTCTCTTGCTCGCTGGTGGTCTTCTACCAAACGGTCAATATGATTATCAAGAGCATAAATCCCAGCGGCGGCTAAATAGCCTGCTTGTCGCCAACCACCACCAAAGCGTTTCCGAACTCGACGGGCTTGTTTGATAAACTCCTTCGTTCCTAACAGTACCGAACCCACAGGAATCCCCAAACCCTTAGACAAACAAATAGAAATAGAATCAAAGGCTTTTCCGTATTCCAGTGGACTTTCTTGGGTTTCTACCAAAGCATTAAAAAGTCTGGCTCCGTCTAAATGCAAAGCCATGTTATTGTCTTGACAAACCTTTTTAATTTCCTGAATATCAGATAATTGATAATACGCACCACCACCTTTATTAACGGTGTTTTCTAAGGAAACTAACCGAGAAATAGGATGGTGAAGGTTATCAGGCTGAATGGCATCTGTGATTTGTTGGGCTGTTAATCTGCCTCTATTCCCCTGCAATAAATTAACGGAAGCCTGCGAATTAGCAGCAATTCCACCGCCTTCGTATAGATATATATGTGATAGAGCATCACAAATAACCTCATCTCCCTGCCGAACGTGAACGTTAATGGCTATCTGATTAGTCATCGTTCCAGAAGTACAAAAAAGTCCAGCTTCGTACCCAAACATTTGGGCAGTTTTATCTTCTAATTTTTTTACCGTAAAATCCTCTTCAAAAACATCATCCCCTACTTCTGCCGAAAACATGGCTTCCAACATCACAGGGGTGGGTTTTGTAAAAGTGTCGCTTCTTAATTCTATCGTCATTATTTTATTTTTTCGTGGCAATTTATATAAAAATACGGGATTGATAAAATTATAAGTTTGCTCTGAAGCCAGTCCCTTTCTTTTATTGAGTTTTTTAGATAAATTGGGATGATTTTAAGGAGTACCATTAACCAATTTATAAAACATGACATTATTTTTTACCCGTCTGATTACTTCAGATAAGGGAAAACTGTATCTTCATCAATACACGTTTTTTCTCTTTTTATCTGCTTTCTTGTTCGTAAATAATGTATTTGCCCAACAAGAGTTTACCCTGTATTTTAAAAAGCCGACCACTTGGGCAAATGCCAAAATCTACTTTTGGAATCCCAGCCCAACGGGTGGGTACAGCACTACTTTTCCCGGTGTAAATATGACCCAAGACTGCGGCGATTGGTACAAATATACCTTTATGGGAGTCAATAGTATTAACGTTATTTTTACGGATGGAGCTGGTAATCAAACCGTTGATTTATTGGTTCAAACGGCTACTCGTTTTGCCGTTCCTAATACTACTACAGGAACAACCATTGCGGTTACTTTTTCAAATACTCGACCCACTGCTTGTGTACCTGTATCTCTTCCAGAGCCACAAGTAATGATGCAAGCATGGTACTGGGATTACCCCAAAACGGGACACGGAGCATCATGGGCTGATACTCTGCAAATTAAAGCCGCAGCAATGAAAAAAGCGGGTATTTCACATATTTGGTTTCCTCCGCACGTACCCGCCAGTTTTGGGGACAAGTCGAACGGATACGACCCCAAAGATTTATTTATGGGAAATACCACCACTGGATTAGGAACTCGCCCAAAGTTCAATGCCATGATGCAAGAATTTGCCAATCAAGGACTTAAACCCGTGGGAGATATGATTTACAATCATCGAGACGGAGGAAAAGCTGAAAATAATTCCGCCGTAAAGGCTTACATTACTACCCACATGGCGGTTGGTAAAGCACCTTTCCCTTCCGACCGTGTTCGGTGTATTTTACCCATTGGCGGTTCAACGGGTAACGGAGCGGGGATTTATTATTTTAAGGTGGCTTCTAAAACAAATGATGCGGGTTTTAATGGTAAAACCTACAAATTTTATGCGGAAACCAATGTGGTGGGTAAGCAAAATTTAACCGACCAAACCGAAGTAGAACCTAACGGAGGAGCAAACTGTACGCCCAATTCACCCAGTACGATTGTTACGCTGGGCAGAACGATGAACGCCACTTTGGAAGCAGGAGCTTCGGTGGGTTGTAACGTAGATGAATTTCAGTTAAACCTCAGCAATGCTGATTTTAATGCCGCTGGTGATACCATCACTATTTACTTAACCAATACTGGAAATGGCGGATATTCCGACCACCGAATCTATGGAATCTATCGAATCAACACCGCAGGGAGCCCTGCGGCGGGCGATGTAGTAAGCCAATTACAGTATCAAACTTATACCAATTTTAGTAATTTGCCCAGTGGCAGAGGAGGACTCAACTTTGAGGCATTTAAACCTAACACTGCCAATGCTTCAACCACTTTTTTGAGTGGAGATTGGGATTCTATGCTTTTCTTTTATGATTATGACCAATTCCAGCCCCAAGCTCGTGATACATTAATTGCTTGGACGAAATGGAGTTGGGATATTGGCGTAAGAGGCTTACGCATGGATGCTATCAAACATTTTACCCCTGATTTTGTGGGAGATATGCTCAATGCAATGGTGGCGGACAATAAAATTCCTGATTTAGTAGTGGGAGAATGGTACGGAGCTGATGTAAACGGACAGAAAAACTGGATTAACGCAGTGAATGCCCGTATGAATACCACCGCCAGAGCAGCCGTGCAACCCAAAGTTTTTGATTTTTTGGTGAGGGATAAATTAAAAGCCGCTTTAGATAATAACGCCGACCCCAGAGATGCTTTTGGTGGTAATTTGCCTGCTAATGGCGTAAGTGGTTTTAATAGCGTTCCCTTTTTGAATAACCACGATTTCCGTTCTAATAATCCTAACGATTGGGATGCCTTAGTTTTCAACGATGCCATCTTGGGCTATGCGTTTCTATTGACTAATAATCAGTTGGGAGTGCCTACTATATTTTATCCTGATTACTACGGTTATCCAAAAGCCCAAACGGCTACTGTGAATGGACAGTCCAGAAAGATTTTTATCATAGGTACTGATACGCTTTACTATGATTATTATCCACAGGGAAAACCCGCTTACAAAAATCAAATTGATAAATTATTAAGAATTGGCAAAAATTATATCAATGGTTCACAAGGGGTTGATTATTTGAATAACTACGGAAATACCATTCCTACCCCCAATAACTACATTAAAGGAACTGCCAACAAATCCATGATTTATCAGTTGAGTTCTAAAGGGTCTCAGAGTGGAAAAGAAATCATTGTTGCTATCAATTTCAGCACGGATTCTTTGAAAGTAGATCATAAAATTACGGAAACTCGTAATGGTATTCAGCGAAGAAACAACACCGCAGGTATTACGGGTACAAAGTTTAATGATATACTGGGGAACTCTGCATTTCCACAGGCAATCACAGATGAATTAGGACGAATTTTTATCGCTTTACCTCCCAAAAGTTATAGTGTATGGGTACAAGAAACCTGTCAAACCAATACCGTTGAAAGTATTACATCGGGCGAATGGACAGACCCGCTGACTTGGGCTTGTGGACGAGTGCCAAAAGCAACCGACGTAGTGACAATCAATGCTAATCATCTGGTTACCATCAAAAATACCCAGTACGCCAAAAAAGTGGATTACATCGGTGATGGAAAAATAATTTTTGAATTAAACGGCGTATTAAACTTACAACCTTGAAAAAGTAACAAATTAATTGTAATTTTCCCTTCAATCTCAATAACATAACTTTCAGCAATATGATAAATAAAATTTATATCACTTTCTTACTGTTTATTACCACCGTGACCGCTACAATGGCAGCGGCAGGTATTTTCCGAACGGAGATAAATATCAATAACGTGAATTACGTCATGTACGATAATAATACCGTACAAGGTACTAATGGTAGCACTATTTCGGGTTCGCCGTTTGCCAACGCAGCTTCAATTATCTTGAACGGAGGTTTTAATAAAACTTTCAAAGATGGTGGTGCGGGTAATATCTGTTCGGGAGTTTTAGCTTATCGAGTATATCTTGTGGGGAGTACCCCACCCGCTTTCACCGATATTAACTTACCTTTTGTGAGTAATGATGGCGGTAATAACAACCAAACTTGGGGAACTACTGGAGCAAATATCAGTCTTCCAAACAGCACAGGAGATTATAGAATAGACTTTTTTTACCGTGCAACGGGTAGTAATTCCAACAGTAGTGCTTGTAATGAAACTTTCTTTCAAAGTAATTCAAGTAATAATTTTACCTTACTGTACAGTGTACAAGCCCCATTGCCCGTTATTTTTAGCTCTTTTAATGTAGTTCCCGAAGGACAAACCGTAAAGATTGATTGGGCAACCGCTCAAGAAATAAATAATGCGTATTTTGAGGTTGATAGAAGTAAGGATTTACAGACTTGGGAAAATGTAGCTCAGAAAGAAGGAGCGGGAAATTCAAAAACAGGTAAGAATTATAGTATTACTGATTTTAACCCCCAAAAAGGAACGAATTATTATCGCCTCACACAAGTTGATGCCGATGGTACACGTAGTATGTTTCCTCGATTGCGGAGTGCTGTTTTGGAGGTAAATCCAGACATCGTGCTGTACCCCAATCCGAGCGATGAAGTGGTAAGACTTTCAGGCATTAATGAAGATGCAAATGTAACGATTATGGATATGACTGGTGCTTTGAAATTAGAGAAAAAAGTTACTCGTAACGATAATACTGTTAAAATCTCAACGCTTGCCGCAGGTACTTATGTGTTGAGAGTTCAAGATGAAACGGCTACTAAAATCATGAAAATTGTCGTGAATAAATAAGTCAACGGTTATCATTCAGTCCAAAAGCCAAATCCTTATCAGGGTTTGGCTTTTTTGTTCCATTGCAAACCTGTACAAAGTCCTATTATTTTATTTGTAAATTTTCAGAAACAAACGTAATCCGATGAAGCATTCTATTTCACGCCGAGAGGCTTTACAAACTTTACTTTCTTTGATGGGTATTAGCCTGTCTTTGAGTTCGTTTATTCAAAATACCAAAGAAGAAGGCTTTCGTATTGGGGCTTGCGATTGGTCTATCAATCAAATCAATTCTCCCGAATCGGCAACGGTGGCAGCTCAATTAGGACTTGATGGCGTACAAGTTAATTTGGGCAATTTGGCTAATAATATGCACCTCCGTGACCCTAAAATCCAAAAAGAATACCTGACTAATTTCAAGAAAAATGGTATCAAATTTAGTGGACTTGCCATCGGAGAACTCAATAATATCCCTTATAAAAATGACGACCGAACCGACCAGTGGGTGTCTGATGCTATTGATGTAGCTAAAATATTGGGGGTAAAAACAATTCTGCTGGCTTTTTTTGGTAATAATGACCTCAAAAACGATGAAGCAGGTACCCAAGTAGTGATTGAAAAGCTAAAAAAGGTGATGCCCAAAGCTGAACAAAATGGTATCACGCTGGGTATTGAATCATGGCTGAGTGCCAAAGAGCATCTATATATTATCAACGAAGTGAAATCCCCCAACTTGAAAGTATATTACGATGTAGCCAACGCTAATCACATGGGTTATGATATTTATCGTGAAATCAGGGAGTTAGGTAAACAAAAAATGATTTGTGAATTTCACGCTAAGGAAAATGATTTTTTATTGGGTAGTGGTCGCATTGATTTTCGAGAAGTTAAAAATTGTATGAACGAAATAGGATACAAAGGATGGATACAGATGGAAGGAGCTGTTCCGATTGGTAAAACCATGTTCGATAGCTACGTCGAAAACAGAAAATTTATGAAATCTCTCTTTCAAGGTTAATCAATTGGTTTTGGATGCTGTGAATTGAATAGAAAACCCGTAACCAACTTGTAAATAACAAATTGTAACAAAACAATATTGTTTAAATTGTACTGAAACGTATGAAATCTAATATTATAATCGGCGGCATTTTCTCAACATTAATGATTGGGTTGATTTCTGCTATTGAGCTAAAACCAACCTTCCAAGCCAATCATCCAGATATTGAAGGATTTCAAGCTAATGTTATTGATGCAGATTCCAATCAATTATTCTGTCCAGACGATATGGAAGTATCGCTTTGGGCGGAATCACCGATGCTCTACAACCCAACCAACATGGATATTGATACCAAAGGGCGAGTATGGGTAACGGAAGCCGTTAATTACAGAAGTTTTCAGAACAAAGCGGATAGTCGTTTGAATCATGCTAAAGGCGAACGAGTGATGATTTTGGAAGATACCGACCAAGACGGCAAAGCTGATAAATCAACTGTTTTCGTGGAAGACCCCGAACTAATTTCTCCACTCGGAATAGCCGTAGTAGGCAATAAAATATACGTTTCTGCTGCTCCAAATTTATTTGTTTACACCGATGAAAATGGAGATGACAAAGCCGATAGAAGAGAAATTTTTCTAACAGGTTTTGGCGGAAAAGACCACGACCATTCACTACATTCGGGCGTGATGACTCCCGACGGACAATTTTTCTTTAACGTAGGAAATGCTGGACCTCACGTGGTGACAGACAAAGCGGGTTGGACGCTCCGTTCGGGCAGTGTTTATACAGGCGGAACACCGTGGAATAATGAAAATAAAGGGAATCAAATATCTGATGATGGGCGAATTTGGGTTGGGGGATTAGCCTTAAAAGTTGGTAAAGATGGCAAAGGATTGAAAGTATTGGGGCATAATTTCCGCAATTCTTATGAGATAGCGATGGATTCTTACGGCAATATGTGGCAAAATGACAACGATGACCAAGTAATTGCCTGCCGAACCAGTTTTTTGATGGAAAACGGAAACGCTGGCTATTTTTCTGAAGATGGTACTCGTACTTGGCAAGCCGACCGCCGCTTTGGGCAAGATATGTTCATGGCATCTTGGCACCAAGACGACCCAGGGGTTATGCCTGCCTGTGATAATACGGGAGCAGGTTCGCCAACGGGTTTCCATGTTTACGAAGGAGACGCTTTCGGAGAAAAATATCGGGGAATGTTATTGAGCTGTGAAGCAGGTAGAAATGTTATTTTTCACTATTTACCAAAACCGCAAGGAGCGGGGTTTGAGTTAAATCGAAAGGATTTGGTGAGCTCTCAGGGTAAACAAGCCAACGAAAAATACGAATGGTACGAAACGGGACAAGATAAAAGCAAATGGTTTCGTCCATCGGATGTTTGTGCAGGAATAGACGGCTCAATTTTCATCGCTGATTGGTATGACCCTATCGTGGGC
Source organism: Arcicella sp. (assembly GCA_025454855.1). Lineage (GTDB taxonomy): Bacteria > Bacteroidota > Bacteroidia > Cytophagales > Spirosomataceae > Arcicella. The sequence goes on along the minus strand of JALONS010000018.1, from coordinate 12,973 downwards.
GGACACGCCATGCAAGATAAAATTGGTTACGGACGTATTTACAGAATTACACCCAAAGGCAAAAAACTAACACAACCCAAAATTGACATCAGTACCACAGCAGGGCAAATAGAGGCATTGAAAAATCCCTCTCCAAACGTTCGATATGCTGGTTTTGAGGCTTTGAAAAATCAAGGAGAACAGAGCGTTCCTGCCCTAAAAGAGTTATTGAAATCAGAAAATTCTTTCCATCAAGCCAGAGCTATATGGTTGTTAGCTCAATTGGGTACTTCTGGGAAAAATGAGGTAGAGAATCTACTAAAATCTTCCGATGAAAATCATCGTTTAGTAGCTTTCAGAGCCTTACGAGGACAAACTCAAGACCTTGTTCCCTTATGCGAAAAAGTGATAGACGACCGCAGTGCTGCCATTCGTCGAGAAGTAGGTATTGCCCTTCGTGATGTACCATTTGAAAAGTGCAAACACTTGATAGCCAAACTTGTACAGTCATTTGATGGGCAAGACCGATGGTATTTGGAAGCCATCGGTACGGCATCCAGCCGTAAAGAAGCAGCGGTTTATCAATTAATCAAAACTGAGAATCAAAGCCCCGAAAAGTTCAATATGCTCACGTGGCGTTTGCATCCCACTGTGGCAGTGACAGATTTGAAAAACACCCTTAGTGTCAGCACTATTTCAGAAAAAACTCGTAATATGTCTTTAACAGCATTGGCGTTTATCAAAGACAAATCTGCGGCTGAAGCTATGATTAATTTATCAAAATCATCTAATAAAGAAATAGCCGACCAAGCAAGGTGGTGGATAAATTTTAGAAAAACCAACGAATGGGCAGACTTGATAAATTGGGAAGCCGTTGCGAATGAAATAATGACTCCGAACATGAAAAAAATGGAGGAATTGAAGGCTACTCTTCTGAATGATAAAACAACTAAAGAACAAAAAATAAATATTGCTAAACAGATGGCAAAAGACCCCGACGGCGGTAATATTTTAATTGATTTGGTAGCCAGTTATAAAGTAGGCGACCCTAAAATTAAGGAAGCCGTCAGCGAAGAGATTTTTAATAACCCAAATCCCAAGGTTCGGATTTTGGCAAGTCAATTTTTTCCAAGAAATGGCTCGCCCATTAAGTTAGACTTCATAGCACGAATGAATGGCAGTGCTGAAAAAGGAAAAACAACTTTTGCCACTTACTGCACTACCTGCCATCGGCACGGTGAAAACGGGAATGATATTGGTCCTGACCTCACCAATATTCATAAGAAATTTGATAAATTAAGTCTGTTGGATGCCATCGTGAACCCATCGGCGAGTATGGTTTTTGGGTTTGAAAGTTGGACGATTGTTACTAAAAAAGGGAAAACTTATTTTGGTTTTTTAGTGGGAGATGATGGCAAGAACATAACGTTGAAGGATGCCGCAGGAGAAAAATTTGCCATTAAAGTTTCGGAAATTAAAAAGAAAGAAAAAATGCCTAATTCCCTCATGCCAGACCCCATTGCTATGGGATTAAAAGAACAGGAATTAGCAGATTTAAGCACTTACTTACTGAGTTTTAAATGAAACCTAAAATTACCATAGAATACTGCCCAAAATGTCATTGGCTGATGCGGTCTGCGTGGATGGCACAAGAATTATTAACTACTTTTACGGATGATTTGTCAGAAGTCAGCCTCCGCCCCAGTGAAGTGGCAGGTCGTTATCAAGTATTTGTCAATGAGCAACTTATCTTTGACCGTAAGCGTGAGGGACATTTTCCTGAAGCCAAAGAATTAAAGCAAATCGTAAGAGATATTATTTGTCCTGAACGGAGTTTAGGGCATTCGGATAAAAAATGATTTTCTATTCAACCTATTAGGGTTTGTAGAGAGAAATTATCCAAGTTGTTGATTTTTAGAAAGTTATTCACTCGCTTTTTCGCTTAATTTACTTCCCTTTATTGACTAAATAAACTCCCAAAATCACCACCAATCCACCAATGATTTGCTCTTTCCGAAGCACTTCATTCAAGATGATAAAAGAGATAATAGACGTTAGTACGGGTTGTATTAAAAGTGTAGGCGAAACTATCGCCGCATGTAAAAATCCCAAAGCGTAATTGATTGATAACCAGCCCACTAAATGGCATACTAATCCAGAAGCAACAAAAGCAAACCAAGTTGTATCATTAAAATTTAGCATTTGAACATCTTGTTGCCAACAGATAATAAGCGAAAAAAACAGGCAAGCCAGCAACGACCAACCCATAAAATTGACGGTATCTACACTACCCCTTACTTGTTGGGTTAGCAACATATAACCCGCATAAAAAACGGCTGCTCCAATTGCCATCAGATGTCCAATTCCTACATTGGGATTCTGTACGAAATCACGTCCTGCTACTAAAAAAACACCGAGAGTAGCCACTAAAAGCCCAATCCAATAAATTTTCGATAGCCGCTGTTTGAAGAAAATCAAAGAACCTAAACCCACAAATACCGAAGCATTATTCGCCAAAAGGGTGGAAACTGAGGCGGTTGTTTTCAGAATTGATAAATTCCAAAGCCCCATGTCTAATACAAAGAAAAGCCCTCCTAATCCAATCAATCCCAGTGTTTTTAAGTTTGGTACTTGTATTTTTTTGTATAACCAGATAGGAATTAAGCCCAAAAAACAAAAAAAGTAGCGATAAAAACCCGAAGTTAAGGCAGGGGCATCTGCCATTTTTACAAATATTGCCGACCACGCAATACAAAAAACGCCCAATAATAAACATAAATAGGCTTTTAGTGGCGTTTGATGATTTTCAGTTTTCAAATGTTTTTTTCAATAAAGATGCGTAAATTAATGTAAATTTACTCAACGAAACAACAATTATTAATGTCAGAAAAAGAATTCCTTGCCTTACTCAAACAAAAAGAATCTACTCAATTAGAGTTTAAAAGTAAAATAGAAAGTCCCCATAAAGCCGCCAGAATTTTAGCTGCTTTTTCTAATACCTCGGGTGGGCAGTTGGTGGTTGGTGTGAATGATGATAAAACCATTAAGGGGTGTTCGGAGATAGAAGAAATGACAAAAATTATTAATGCTGCTACTGAGTTGGTAGTACCAGCTATCGACATTCAGTATCGGTCGTATATGCACGAGGGGAAACGTAAGGTGTTGATTATCAAAGTAAATGAAAGCAAAAGCAAGCCTCATGAAGCCATTGATGAAAAACAAAATCGTATTGTGTATGTAAGAGCCAACGATGAAACTACTCCTATTACGAAAGAAATGTCTCAGATTTTGGATAAGTCAGAAAATACAGCCGATAAAGAATTATTAGCTCAACCCAACGTAAAAGCGTTACTAACTTTTCTGAAGAAAAATAATAAAATTACCGCCAAAGAATACGCCAAATTGGTAAATATTTCTGACTATAGAGCCACCAAATTATTGGAAGGTTTAACCTACGGCGGAGTGCTATTAATGCTCGCCAAACAAAGACCAGTGCAATTCGTCAGGAGATATTGATAATGGTGATTTTTGATTTAGTAATTGAGTTGGGAGTCCGTCCACAAAGCTAACTCACAATTCACTAAATCATTATTCACTAACTATTCACTCAATCACTCAATTACTCAATCACAATTCACTAAGTCACTCAATAACTATGAAAGCCTACAACACGCAATGGGTAGTAAATGATGCCGTGATTAAAACGGCTCAAAAGTGGTTTAAACAGGGTTTTCTAACGAACCCACAATTAGAGGAAATCAAAAAAGTTTACACCGTTGATTATGCCAATCCGAATATTTTTCTCAAAATCGGCTTGTTCGTTTTTACCATTTTGGCGGGTTCTTTTTCAGGGAGTATTTTAACCCTTTTTATGGTTACACCCTTTCAAGATAACTATAATATGGCTTTCATCTTTCAGAGCTTTATCATGGGTATTGCCTTTGTTTTCTTACTCGAAAACTTCATCAAAAGCCATAAACTATATCATTCGGGTGTCGATAATGCGTTGATTTACATGGCTGTCAGTGCATTTTGTACCACTATTTTCATGATTTTTGAAAATGCTCATCTGCCTACCCCCATATTCCTCTTGTTGTTTTTACCGCTTTACGTCATTGCTACGATTCGCTACGCCGATGCCGTGATATGTACCCTCATGTATTTCCTGAGTTTAGGCATCATTATTACAACCGCTTTGGAATGGACTTGGGGCAAAACCTTACTGCCTTTCATTGTGATGATTTCCTCGGCGATTGCCCATTATTTTACGTTAAAACAATATAAAAGACAAGATTTTTTATACTACGAAACCTGCCTGAACATTCTTAAAACACTATCGTTGATTACGTTTTACTTGGGAGGTAATTACTTGATAGTCAGAGAAGGTAACGCTCTCATCAATAACCTTTCGGGGACGGTCTCACCGCAAATTGCCTTTGCTCAGATATTTTATTTTTTTACGTTGATGATACCCGTTTTTTACATCGTTTGGGGATTACGCAAACATGACAGACTAATCCTTACGCTTGGATTACTCACAACGGCTTTTTCTATTTTTACCTACCGTTATTATTTTTCTGTTTTGCCTTTAGAAATAGCCTTAACCGTAGGAGGATTTTTGTTAGTGCTATTAGCAGGTTTTGCCATTAACTATTTCAAAATTAACCGTAAAGGCTACACTTATCAACCCGATAGTGACTTTGAAGGCATGAATTTAGAAGCCTTGTTGATGTCTGAAGTGATTCAGTCTAAAATTCCACAGCAAGGAGATACCTTCAGGTTTGGCGGAGGTGATGCTGGCGGAGGTGGTGCAGGGGGTGAATATTAACTAATTGATAAAAAATATAATTTACTTGATAAAATTTGAGAAAAATTACTCAAATTATTGTCTTATTTCGTGAAGTCTATTCAAAAATGTATATTTGCTGTCAGTAAACAGTAAATAGTTATCAGTAAACAGTAACCTGTACAACGACTTAAATTGACCATTTCAATCGTTTGAGGTATATGATACAATTTAACTGATGACTTATGACTGATAATTGTTTACTGATAACTGTTTATTGATAACTGAAAAATGCAAACTGTTAACTCGTACAACTTCGCAGGCAAGCGTGTCTTAATTCGTGTAGATTTTAATGTACCCCTAAACGAACGTTTTGAAATTACGGATGATACCCGTATCAAAGCAACTATTCCGACTATCACTAAGATTTTGAACGATGGTGGTTCAGTCGTTTTAATGTCGCATTTGGGTCGCCCGAAAGATGGACCAACCGATAAATATTCGTTAAAACACCTTGTTACACCGCTTTCAGTAGTATTTGGTCGCCCCGTGAAATTTGCGGATGATTGTATCGGACAATCTGCTCTTGACCAAGCATCATCGTTACAAGCAGGAGAAATTCTTTTGTTAGAAAACCTCCGTTTTTATAAGGAAGAAGAAAAAGGAAACGTTGAATTTGCCGAAAAACTATCAAAATTAGGAGATGTTTGGGTAAACGATGCTTTCGGAACGGCTCACAGAGCCCATGCTTCTACGGCAGTAATTGGACAATTCTTCACTGACAGGGTTTCTGGTTATGTAATGCAAGCGGAGATTGAAAATGCCCAGCGAATTTTAGAACACGCCGAAAGACCATTTACTGCCATCATGGGAGGGTCTAAAGTTTCAGATAAAATCTTACTAATTGAGAAATTGTTAGACAAAGTTGATAATTTAATTATTGGCGGTGGTATGACTTACACTTTTGTATTAGCAGAAGGTGGTAAAATTGGTAAGTCAATCTCTGAACCCGACAAAGTAGAATTAGCCAAAGAATTATTGAAAAAAGCAGAAGCAAAAGGGGTAAAAATCTATATGCCCGTTGATAATTTGTGTGCTGATAGTTTTTCGAATGATGCTAATCGTCAAGTGGTGGGCAAAGGCGAAATTCCAGACGGTTGGGAAGGCTTAGACATTGGCCCAAAATCGGCAGAACTTTTCAAAAGCGTTATCGAATCTTCAAAAACAATCCTCTGGAATGGTCCAATGGGCGTTTTTGAATTTCCAAACTTTGCCAACGGAACAAACGCCATTGCTGATGCAGTAGTTACGGCTACCGAAGAAAACGGAGCATTTTCACTAATCGGTGGAGGAGATTCAGCCTCAGCCGTAAATAATGCAGGTTACGGCGACCGTGTTTCGTATGTATCAACGGGCGGCGGAGCTTTATTGGAATATATGGAGGGAAAGGTTTTGCCAGGGGTAGCAGCACTTCAATAGAGATTAGATATTTGTAGAGCTTAGAGTACAGAGTATAATTGATGAAAGTAATCCACAACTATACTCTGTACTCTAAGCTATTTCATCTATATTTTAATTAACATCTATTCTTTATACTCTAACATCTATTCTCTAATTACTTACTCGCACACTCGCCCCTGCTACTTGCGTTAGATTCCCCTTCAACTCTAATTTTTTAGTATTTCCTTGATAACCATTTGGTAAATTTACAGTATGCCCTTGTTCGATGATGGTATCGAGTGTAGGAGTGGGGATTTGTCCGCATACCCACGTGGAGGCGGTGTTCCAGTTACCATTATTCAAGCTGATGGCTTGGGTGGTGGGGCAAGGTAAAACCGTTACGGTGGCATTGCCCGTAACCGTACCTACACCACAATTACTGGCAACGGACGTAATGGAGTAAGTTTGTGTACTGGTAGGGCTGACGGTTTTGAGCGTTGGTGAACTTGAAGTAGTCTGCCCCGTAGCCACATCCGAAGTTTGATAAGACCAAGCATTACCACCCGTAAAATTAAGATTCAATTTAGCCTTTTGCCCAGGGTAAATAGAAGTTGAACCCGTGATATTTGCTGTGATGGGTTCACCGATTTTTATTTCTACGGGGTCGGATTCTGGGGAGAGGCACGTGCCTTGTTTTCTAACGATAGTATAAATTCCTGCCTCTTCTGCGTATAGGGCTAATTCCCCTTGATATATTTTTCTAATTACAATTCCGTTTTTTTTCAAGAATATTGAATCGTTATCTAATTCAAAAGAATAAGCTAATCGATTTTTAACATACATTCTGATAGTATTGTTTGTGCATATTGACAATTTTCCTTCTCTTATATTTCCATGTTCATCATATATTTTGAGTTTAGGTAATGTTGAATAAGTGTTTACTTGAACTGAATCAGAAAAACCAGTACATAGTCCTGATGTAATTTTAACCTTGTAATATCCAGATTGATTAGTGGTATAAGAATTCATAACGTAACCTGATAACAATTGGTTGTTTCTATACCATTGATATTGAGGACTTGATAAACCTTGAGTATATACATCAAACTGAGTATTTTGACCAATACAAATGTTTGTATTACGAGTGAAAAGTATTGGTTTTACATTGTTATTTACTGAAATAGAAATTGGATTAGATGGCAAAACTGTACATCCCGATGATGTTCCTTCAATAGTATAAACTCCTGATTCTGATATATTCATTGGTCCGCTTACTGAACTTCTATATAAAATACCATTTTTGTAGAGGTTTTTTTGTATGCTTGTAAGTGTAATTTCTTGTAATTGAGATTGCATCCCTTGACAAATTTCAGTTGAGTATTGAGGAGGTGTTTTTAAATTTAACTTTATTGTATCTACACGTGTTAATTCTATTCCATTAGAAATTGATGAACAATTACCTTGAGAAAGAATCAAATTATATACACCTTCACTTCTAAGTGAGTTTAAAGAATTACTATTTGCAAAAGGAATGGGAACACCATTTTTCGTCCATTGATAAGTATAATTGTTCAGAGGATTGTTGATTAAATTTAAGCCTCCTCCAAAGCCTATACTTATTGATAAAGCATTTCCGCATAGTTGTGTAGAGCCATTATCAAGAAATGTCCTTATCTGGCTTTCTATTGTATTTCCAAAAATAACTTGTTCAAATTCTCTTGCAACGGTGCTTCCATTTGAACTTATTGGACATTTATCCGTTGATTGGACGGTATATGTTCCAGACTGCGATACAGCTAAAGTATCTTTTGTTTCACCCAACAAAAGATTACCATCTTTTTCCCATTGATAAGTAGCACTATCTGAAAAGTAACCACTTCTAAAAATGATTGTCCCACCAGAACATTGATACCTTGCTCCAACCCTTACAATATCACGATAAATAGTTGATGCTCTAAAATTGACACTTAGATTTCTTACAGTAGTTCCACATCCAGTTTTTTGTGCAGATGCAACATAGTTACCACTTTGTGTTATCCTCAATGAAGCCTGAGTATTTTGCACGATACCGTCCTTTTTCCATTCATAGCTAACGCCAGTTTGATTCGCATTAATTATACCAGTCAAAGCAGAGCCCTGACAAATATTGGGATAATAATTTATTTCTTTTCCAGACAAATTATTGACAATTAATGAAAAGTATTTCCCATTTGTTGTCAATTGACTGCTTACGTTGCTTGTGATAACAGGACTAACCGAAACAATCCGAATTAAATATCCCGTCCCCGATGAAACTGACGTGGGAAAAGTAACACTAATAGGGCTAATCGTCCCACTGCCAATTTGCGTTTGAGAACTGAATGAACCAGCAGAGTTAGATAAATATACCCTAAAAACCGTCCCAGCAGGTAAATCAGCTTTGCGAGAAAACAGCAGAACTAAAAAACAAGCCAAAAACAGAAAATAACAGGGTAATGTAGATTTTTTTCATCTGGAGGGAAATCTTGGGTGGAGTTATTAATTAATTATTTTATGCAAAGAAAAACGTTTATTTCTAAAGAACAAATCAAATTCTCCTCTTGAAACAATTATCTTTGAATGATAAACATATATTACCGTGAATTTCCAATCCTTGCCTATACAAACCAACGCTCAGTATTTGCTGAACGATAGCCGTCAGTTATCATCTCCTCAACGCTCTATCTTCTTCGCTATCAAAGGTTTACATCATGATGGACACCTTTTTTTAGATGACCTTTATCGTAAAGGTGTACGGGAGTTTGTGGTTGAAAAGAATGCCTTATCCCCAATTCTTTTGCGTGAATTAAATCGGATGGTGGATTCCAAAATTTGGCAGGTGGATGACAGTATTTTAGCCATGCAAATGGTAGCCCAAAAACACCGTGAGGGCTTTCAATTTCCCATCATTGCCATTACGGGAAGCAATGGCAAAACCGTAGTGAAGGAATGGCTTTCGCAATTATTGAGCAACCGTTTCAAGGTGGTGAAAAGCCCCAAATCTTACAATTCTCAAATTGGCGTGCCACTCTCGATTTGGCAAATGAATGAAAGCCACAACTTGGGTATTTTTGAAGTGGGCGTTTCCAGACCCAACGAGATGGCTAATCTGGAAAAAGTAGTAAAACCTCACATCGGTATATTTACCAATATTGGAAACGCTCACAATGAATTTTTTGAAGATAATTTGCAAAAAATCAGAGAAAAATTATTGCTTTTCAAGCACGCAAAACAATTAATTTATTGTGGTGATTATGTAGAAATTGATAACGTTATCAAAGAAGAGTTCTGTTTGCAAAATCCTGATTGTGAACTCATTAGTTGGTCGAGAATGGCATATAATTTACCCTCGCCACGAAGCCTCGGGGTTCGGTTTGTATCCATCCGAGTAGATTGGCAAACCGAATTTCAGAATACCAAAGTAACGTTGTATTTCCCGAAACAGACCGATGCTTTTGATGTACCTTTTACCGATGATGCCTCCATCGAAAACGCCATTCATTGTATTGTCTTGCTTTGGCATTTGGGGTACAATTCGGTAGAAATTCAGGCACGTTTACAAATTTTACGTCCTGTTTCCATGCGACTCGAACTTAAACAAGGGTTGCGTAATAATTACCTGATTGATGATACATACAACAATGATTTAGCAGGACTCAATATTGCCTTGAATTTCTTGACGCAACAAAAGCAAAGAAACGATAAAGTTTTGATTTTAAGCGACTTATTAGAAACAGGAATCCCTGAAAAAGACCTTTATAAACAAATTGCACACCTCATTAAACAGCGAAACCTAACGCATTTTATTGGTATTGGTGAAGTCATTACTCGCAATAAATCGTTATTTCAAAATCTCAAAAATCATTCGTCAACGAGTATGCAGTTTTTTAAAAATACCGTCGAATTTTTAGAAAGTGATATTCTCAAAAATTTTCAAGAAAGCGTTATCTTGATAAAAGGGGCAAGGCGTTTTGGTTTTGAATCTATCGTAAATCGTTTGGTACAAAAAACGCATCGAACCGTTTTGGAGATTAATCTTGATGCCGTTACCAACAACCTCAATTATTTCCGTGATAAAATTGGGCAACAGACCAAAATAATGGTCATGGTCAAGGCTTTTGCCTACGGGTCGGGCAGTACAGAAGTTGCCAATTTACTCCAATTTCACGGGGTTGATTACTTAGCTGTTGCCTACACAGATGAAGGGGTTTCGCTTCGCCAAAATGGTATTTATCTCCCTATTATGGTGATGAATCCATCCGAAAATGACTTTGAGCAATTGGTCGAATTCTCGCTCGAACCCGAAATTTACAGTCCCAAAATTTTAAAACAATTTTCGGAATACATTGATAGTAAGAAGATTAGTTCTAAAATTCATCTAAAGTTAGACACAGGAATGCACCGTTTGGGTTTTGAAAGAGAACACCTTTCGGAACTTATCCAAACGCTACGGTCGAATCCAAATCTGTGGGTTTCTACTATTTTTAGTCATTTAGCCGCCGCCGATGATAGCCACTTTGATGATTTTACCAACCATCAAGTAAAGGAATTTACCGAAATGGCAAACCAAATTTCAGTAGCAATTGGCTATACGCCTTCTCGTCATTTAGCTAATTCAGCAGGTATTGCTCGTTTTCCCGAAGCCCGAATGGATATGGTACGTTTGGGCGTAGGTCTATACGGATTAGCCGCCAAGCCCGAAGACCAAGAAAACCTCATGACCGTAGGCACATTGAAAACTGTAATTTCTCAGATAAAACACGTAAAACAAACGGAAACAGTTGGCTACGGACGTAAAGGACAACTAACCCGAGATACCAAAACCGCTACCATTGCGATTGGTTATGCCGACGGGTTCGACCGCCGATTTAGTCGTGGTGTGGGTGAAGTTCTCATTCACGGGCATCGTTGTAAAGTGATTGGCAATGTTTGTATGGATATGACAATGGTGGACGTAACCGACGTACCTCACGTACAAGAAGGCGACGAAGTGATAGTTTTTGGCAAAGACCTCAGTATAAATGAATTAGCCAACAAGATTGGTACAATCGCCTACGAAATTCTCACGAATGTGAGCCAAAGGGTCAAACGAGTTTTCTATCAATTATAATGGTTTGAAAACCTCAAAACATAAAATTTAGCAGAATATCATTTTTTCTTCTAAATTTGGCAAAAGTATAAAATTTGTTTTTCGTACAATAAAAATTAAATATGAATACTGGAAGTCTCAAAGCTCGTCTTGTAGTTGGGCTAATTATGGCGGGTATCGCCCTTTTTTCTTATTATTCCAAAATGCAGGTCAATCCAATCACGGGTAAACGCCAAGCCGTCACGATGACTCCTCAGCAGGAAGTAGCCATGGGTTTACAGTCGGCACCACAAATGGCAGCTGAATTTGGCGGATTATACCAAGACCAAAAAGCACAAAATTTGGTAAAAACCATCGGTATGAAAGTAGTTACTGATTCGGATGCTTCAAAATCAGAATATCAGTTCAACTTTCATCTTTTAGCAGACCCTGAAACGATTAATGCCTTTGCTTTACCAGGAGGTCAGATTTTTATTACAGCAGGATTACTAAAAAGACTGAAATCAGAAGACCAACTGGCGGGTGTTTTGGGGCATGAAATTGGTCATGTTATAGGTAGGCACTCTGCCCAACAAATGGCTAAAGATGAATTGACCAACGGACTTTTAGGAGCTGCCGTAGCGGCTACCTCAGACCCATACAGTCCTAATAATTCAGCAGCGATTGCTCAGTACGTTGGCAAAATGATAACCATGAAATACGGTAGAGATGATGAGTTGGAAGCAGATAAATTCGGGGTTAAATACATGATACAAGCAGGTTATGACCCTGAGAAAATTGACCGCCCTTCGGAATTTCAAAGCACTCACCCCGACCCCGACCATCGCATCATAGAAATCAAAAAAGCCTTGGAGCAGTACAAGAAAACTGGGAAATTTGAGTAAACCGCCAAAATTTCTACATTTATACAATAAAAATTAACGGAATTACATACTCATAGCCTATAAATTTTGAACTGCATCAATGAGTATATATCCGAAAACCAAACAACGTTCATCATGTTACATCTACTCTGGGTTTTACTGAATATTAGTCTCTGTATCTTGTTCTTATTTGTTTGCTACAAAGCGGTTGGCTTATTAAAAAAAGAAATTGGTGGATGGGCAAGTGTCCTATTTGTGATAGGATTCTTATCCATTTCTACAAGCAAGAAAAACGTCAAAGACGATATGATTATCCATCATTTTCCAGAAAATAAGATAATACAACCCACTAATTTTATAGAAATAACTTTACAAGAAAGGTTATCATCAAAATTGTCATTAATTACTACCTGTTTTGTTCCTCAAAAAGATAGTGTCCAATATCAATTAGTGACCAGCAACCTCTCAATAACGGGCTTCTACTTATTAGGTTTTGACTATCAACTCAATGATGTTTTAATTAGCCCAGTTAATAACACCTCAACAAGTAAATACCAAGTTTCCGTAAGTGAGAAATGGATGTTAGGAGGTATAGAGCTATACGCTAACCCCCTAAGATATGAAGGCACTACGATTCTGAAATAAGTTTACCTACGAGATAAATACAAAAATCCCTGATAGGAAAGCACACGTCTATCAGGGATTTTTTTGTATTTTGTAAACAAATTTTATAAACATACAATTACCTCCGTATCTCATTGTTATCTTTTCTCGAATCATCCTAAATATCTTGTCTGT